>DATBLY010000149.1:0-17822 GCA_036555125.1 Actinomycetota bacterium
CCGACCGTGGCGACGATCTGGGACCTGGCCCGCCAGCCCCCCGCGGACGCCCTGAACGTGACGGTCGAGGGCTATCAGTGGTGGTGGGGCTTCGTCTACACGGACGACGACATGGTGACCGACTACCCGCCGAACGGCCCGATCACGGTCGCCGACGTCCTGGTGATCCCGGCCGGGCGGCCCGTGTACCTCTCGCTCGAGTCCAAGGGCGGCGGGGCGAACGATCACGAGGTGATCCACTCCTTCTGGATCCCGGAGCTCTTCGGCAAACAGGACGTCGTGCCCGGGCGGACGAACACGATCCTGATGGCCGCCGATCATCCCGGCACCTACACGGGTCAGTGCGCCGAGTTCTGCGGCCTGCAGCACGGCCGGATGAAGACCCGGGTGGTGGCGTTGTCGGCGTCGGATTGGGAGGCGTGGGTCGCGAACCACAAGCAGCCCGCGGTGATGCCCACCGATCCGCTCGCGCAGCGCGGGATGGACATCTTCATGAGCCCCCTCTCGGGAGATCGCGGGACCTGCGTGGCGTGCCACGCGATCGGCGGCACGCCGGCGGCGGGCGTGGCGGGGCCCAACCTCACGCACTTCGCCGCCCCGACGCACGAGTGCTTCGCCGGCTGCAATTGGGAGACGACCGACACCGAGGCGCTGCGCGCGTGGCTGCGCGACCCGAACGCCGTGAAGCTCGGAGCGAAGATGCCCAACTACCAGCTGAGCGAGGACGAGATCGACGCGCTGGTCGCGTACCTGGAGAGCCTGACGTGACGCGGGGTACGCCGTGGCGAGCGTGACCGTCCCGACGACCGGAGCGACGGGCGTCCTCCGGCGCCCGAGCGCCACGCACGGTCTGTGGAGCTGGTTCACGACCGTCGATCACAAGAAGATCGGGATCCTCTACGGCGTAACCGCGTTCGTCTTCTTCCTGATCGGGGGGATCGAGGCCCTGTTGATCCGTGCCCAGCTCGCCCAGCCCGACGGCACGTTGCTCAACGCGGACCAGTACAACCAGATCTTCACGATGCACGGGCTCACGATGGTGTTCCTGTTCGTGATGCCGATGTCGTCGGCGTTCTTCAACTACCTGATCCCGTTGATGATCGGGGCGCGCGACGTCGCGTTCCCGCGCCTGAACGCCTTCAGCTACTGGGCCTTCCTGCTCGGGGGGCTGTTCCTCTACTCGAGCTGGTTCCTGGGAGGCGCCCCGAACGGCGGATGGTTCGGGTACGCGCCGAACAGCACGACCGACCCGACGCCCGGGATGACGTTCTACGCCCTGGGGCTCCTGATCACCGGCATCGCGTCCACCGCGGGCGCCGTGAACCTGGCGGTCACGGTGATCAACATGCGGGCCCCCGGTATGACGTTCTTCCGTCTGCCCGTGTTCGTCTGGATGGGGCTCGTGGTGCAGCTCCTGCTGGTCTTCTCGCTGCCGATCATCACGGTCGGGCTCTTCGAGCTGCTGTTCGACCGGCGGTGGGGCACCCACTTCTTCGATCCCACGGCCGGCGGCGATCCGATCCTTTGGCAACACCTCTTCTGGCTCTTCGGTCACCCGGAGGTCTACATCTTGATCCTGCCGGCGTTCGGGATCATCTCCGAGACGATCCCGGTGTTCAGCCGCAAGCCGCTGTTCGGCTACCAGTTCGTGGTCTTCTCGGGGATCGCGATCGGGTTCATCGGGTTCGGCGTCTGGGCGCACCACATGTTCGCGGCCGGGCTCGGCCCGGTGGCGAACACCGCCTTCGGGATCTCGACGGCGATCATCGCGATCCCCACGGGCGTCAAGATCTTCAACTGGATGGCGACGATGCACGGCGGCGACCTGCGCTTCAAGACGCCGATGCTGTTCTCGATCGGCACCGTGACGATGTTCGTGATCGGCGGCCTCTCGGGCGTGACGCACGCGATCGTCCCGGCCGACTACCAGCAGACCGACACGTACTACATCGTCGCCCACTTCCACTACGTGCTGTTCGGGGGCGCGATCTTCGGGCTGTTCGCGGGCGCGTACTTCTGGTGGCCGAAGGTCTTCGCGCGGATGCTATCCGAGGGCCTCGGCAGGATCCACTTCTGGATCATGCTCATCGGGTTCAACCTGGCGTTCGGGCCGATGCACGTCCTCGGCCTGCAGGGCATGATCCGGCGTGAGTACACGTACCCCGAGTCGCTCGGCCTGACGTTCTGGAACCAGGTCTCGACGCTCGGCGCCTTCCTGATCGCCGTGGCGATCTTGGTCTTCATCGTGAACGTGGTCCGGACGCAGCTGAAGCCGAAGGGTCTCGAGGACGAGGACCCGTGGGACGCCCGCACGATCGAGTGGACGACGTCGTGCCCGCCGCCCGAGTACAACTTCGCCGAGACCCCCGTGATCCATTCGCTGGACGAGTTCTGGCACCGCAAGTACGCCGAGGACAAGTCGGGCAAGCTGGTGCCGGTCCAGGCCGGTGGGGCGGACCACGGTGGAACAGATGAAGCCGCGCACGGGATCCACCTCCCCGGGCCGTCCTTCTGGCCCCTCGTCGCGGCCTCCGGCCTGCCGATCATGGCGTACGGGGTGATCTACGGGTGGTGGCTCGTGGGCGTGGGCGCCCTGGTCCTGCTCGTCGGCTTCTACGGGTGGGCGGTCGAGCCCTCGGTGGCGGAGTAGCGGTCATGGCGGACGTGGTGGCCCCGGCGAAGCACGCGGAGCACGAGACCTCGACGGGCCTGCCGTCGACGAAGCTCGCGATGTGGATGTTCCTGGCTTCGGAGTGCCTGCTGTTCGGGGCGCTGATCACGACCTACGTCCTGTATCGGGGCGCCAGCGAGGTCGGGCCGTACCCCGCCGACGTCTTCGACATCCCGTACACGTCCGTGTCCTCGTTCGTCCTGCTCGCGAGCTCGCTCACGATGGTGCTGGCCCTCTCGGCCGCCCAGCACCGCGACTTCGCACGGATGCGCCTGTGGCTGCTCGCCACGGCGATGCTCGGCATGACGTTCGTCGGCGGTCAGGTGTACGAGTTCACGGCGTTCTACCGTGAGGGCCTCGCGATCACGACGAACCTGTTCGGCACGACGTTCTTCGTCCTGACCGGGTTCCACGGCGTCCACGTGACGGTCGGGATCCTGATGCTGCTCTCGCTCGTCGGCCTCTCGTTCGCGGACCGGCTGCCCGACGATCCCGCGTTCCCGGTCGAGATGGTGGGGCTGTACTGGCACTTCGTCGACATCGTCTGGATCGTGATCTTCACGGTCGTCTACCTGATCCCGACCGGACGTGCCGTGGGAGGTGGGGGCTGATGGCCGAGGCCGAGACCGAGCTGCAGCGCGAGCTCGGCGACCGACCGCCCTCCCACGAGCCGCGCGGCCGTCCGCATCCGAGCGCGAAGGAGTACATCCGGATCGGGCTGATCCTGGCCGGCCTGACCGCCTTCGAGGTCCTGGTCTACTACCTCGACACCAGCACGGCGGTCCTGATCTCGACGCTGCTCGTGGTGGCCGTGATCAAGTTCACGCTGGTCGTGCTCTGGTTCATGCACCTCCGGTTCGACGACCGGCGCTACGCGCGCTTCTTCGTGATGGGGCTCGCGGGCGCCGCCACCCTGTACCTGATCGTGTTGATCACCTTCCGGACGTTCCTGGGGTGAGCTCGTGATCCTCCCCGCGTGGCACGTGCATCTGGACGTGTGGCTGCTGTTCGGGTCGATCGTCGCCGCGTACCTGATCGCCCTCCGCCGCCGGCGGCGCGCGACGGGGGAGGCGCCGGAGCGCCGCCGGACGGTCCTGTTCCTGTCGGGCGTCGGCGTCCTGATGTTCGGGGCCGGATGGCCGATCCACGACCTCGCCGAGCGTTACCTGTACAGCGTCCACATGACCCAGCACCTCCTCTTCAGCCTGGTGGCGCCGCCGCTGCTGATCGCGGGGATGCCGCCGTGGATGCTCCGCGGGCTGCTGCGCAACGGCACGGTCGCGCGGGTGTTCCGCTTCCTGACGCGGCCGCTCGTGGCCTTGCTGCTCTTCAACGCGGTGTTGCTGTTCACGCACTGGCCGGCGGTGGTCGAGGCGTCGGTCGGCTCCGAGTGGCTCCACTTCGGGCTGCACGTCCTGCTGGTGGCGTCGGCGACGGTGATGTGGTGGCCGGTGATGTCGCCGTTGCCCGAGATGCCGCCCCTATCGGCGCCGGGACAGATGGTGTACCTCTTCCTGCAGTCCCTGACGCCGACGATCCCCGCCTCGTTCCTGACGTTCGGCGACCACCTCCTGTACCCGGTGTACGGGACGTTCCCCCGGATCTGGGGGATCGACGCCCTCTCCGACCAGCTGCTCGCCGGCCTCATCATGAAGCTGATCGGCGGCCTGATCCTGTGGGGCTTCATCGCGGTGATCTTCTTCCGGTGGCACGCGCAGGAGCGCGCCCAGGACGGCTGGGACCCGACCGCCCTGGCCGGGGTCGAGCGCGAGATCCGGGCGGGGCTGTCCCGATGAGCGACCGGCCGAGCCGCGAGGGCCTCCTGCTCCCGGTCCTCCTCCCGCTCGGCGCGTTGGTGCTGATCGGGCTCGTGCTGTTCGGGTTCTCCCGGATCCTGCTAGCCACCAGCGCGGACGCCGCCACGGGGGTGGCGTTGATCGTGGCCGCGGCGATCATGACCACGGCGGCGCTGATCGCCTCGCGCCGGCGACAGCCGAACGGGGTGCTCTTCTCGCTGTTCGGCATCGTCGCCGGCGTCGCGATGGTGGCCGGCGGGATCGCGGTGCTCGCGTTCGCACCGGCCGAGGGGGAGGGCGAGGGGTTCGTGGCCGTGCTCGCGGCGCCGGTGGGGGCCGCGGTGGATGGATTCTCGCCCGACCGGCTCCCGGTCCCATCCGGTGAACCGGTGAGCATCGAGTTCGACAACCAGGATGCGGGGATCCAACACAACGTGGTCGTCTTCGACGGCGAGGACGACTCCGCGCCGACCCTCGCCGAGGGCACGATCATCACCGGCGTGGCGAAGGAGACCGTCTCGCTCGAGCCGCTCCAGCCCGGGAGCTACTTCTTCCACTGCGCCGTACACCCCTCGACGATGACGGGAACGATCGAGGCCTCTGAGGGAGGCGGGGGCGGCGCGGGCGGCGGCCTCGTCGTGAGCGCGAGCGGGCTCGCCTTCGACACCGACGTGATCAACCTGCCGGCGGATCAGCCGACGCAGCTCACGTTCGACAACAAGGATCCGGCCGTCGTCCACAACATCGCGATCTTCCCGGACGAGCAGTCGCTCGACGCGCCGCTGTTCGACGGGGCGAACGTCACGGGACCCGACCAGATCGTCTACGACCTGCCGGCCTTCGCCGTCGGGACCTACTACTTCCACTGCAACACCCACCCGACGATGGCTGGCTCGGTGGTCGTCGAAGCGGGCGGCGGTGGTGGTGGCGGCGGCGAGCCTCCGCCGCCGACCGGCGCCACGGGCGCCGGCGGACCGTCGGGCTGACGCTCGCGCATCGCCCGAGCGACGCCGCTCGCGGTCAGGTCCGTGAACGACCGGTTGCTAGGGTGACGCGCGTGCGCAAGCTGATCCCCATCGCCGTCCTCGTCGTCGTGATCGTGATCGGCGCCGTCTACCTGATCGAGCGACGGGCCGACGGCTCGGCGGTCGAGCCCGGCGTGACGGCGATGGACGAACCGTTCCCGCGGCTGCAGGGTCCGACCCTCGACGGCGACACCGCCGACACCGCCGATCTCCGTGGCTCGGTCGCCGTCGTGAACGTCTGGGCCGAGTGGTGCGGCCCGTGCCTCGAGGAGATGCCGGCCCTCCAGCGCCTCTACGAGCGGTACCGCGATCGCGGCGTGGTGTTCCTGGGGATCAACTACCGCAACGACGAGGACAAGGCGCGAGCCTTCGTGGAGACCACCGGGGTGACGTACCCGAGCCTGATCGACCACGCCGGGGCGTTCGCCGACGACCTGGGGTTCGTGGGCCTGCCGGACACCTACGTCGTCGATCGCTCCGGGACGATCCGCTACGCCGTGTTCGGCCGCACGAACGAGACGGAGCTGGCCGGGTTGATCGACGAGCTCCTGGCGTCCTGACGGCTCAGGACACGATCGCGTCGACGGCCACGGCGCCGAAGAGCGCGGCGAGGTACACGATCGAGTACTTGAACAGCCGCCACGCGAGCGCGTCGCCACCGTCGCGCCACAGGCGCAGGCTCCGGTACACGAAGGAGCCGCCGAGGATGAGCGCCGTCAGCAGGTAGACGGGACCCATGCCCCCGACCGGGACCAGGATCAGCGTGACGCCGAACAGCAGCAGCGAGTAGAGGAAGATCTGGCGCCGGGTCTCGTCTTCCCCGCGGACGACGGGCAGCATCGGCACCCCGGCGGCCGCGTAGTCGCCCCGGAACCGCATCGACAGGGCCCAGAAGTGCGGGGGGGTCCACACGAAGACGATCGCGAACAGGATCCACGCCGGCAGGGCAACGGTTCCCGTCACGGCCGCCCACCCCACGAGGGCCGGGACGGCTCCGGCGGCGCCGCCGATCACGATGTTCTGCGGGCTCGAACGCTTCAGCCACATCGTGTAGACGAAGACGTAGAAGGCGATCGCCGACAGCGCGAGCGAGGCGGCCAGGACGTTCACCGTGATCGCGAGGAAGTAGAACGCGACCGCCCCCAACACGAACCCGAACCGCAGCGCGTGGGCAGGGGTGACGGCGTGCGCGGGCAGGGGCCGCTGGCGGGTGCGGCGCATCATCTCGTCGATGTCTCGGTCGAGGTACATGTTGATCGCGTTCGCGGAACCGGCGGCGATCGTGCCGCCGACCAGGGTCGCGAGCATCAGGCCGACCGGGGGGACGCCATTGGCCGCCAGGATCATCGCCGGGACGGTCGTGATCAGCAGCAGCACGATGATGCGCGGCTTCGTGAGGCGTACGTAGGCGGTGACCCGTTCGCGGATCGATCCCCCGGGCGAGGCTCCCGGGCGTTCGCCCGCCGTCTCCGGCGCCGTGCGCGCGAGCCGGTCGGCCACGGTGGCCATGGCGACCATCGTGGCCCAGATCAGCACCGAGAGCGCCACGTGCAGCACGACCGCCCACGGTCGCAGCCGGCTCCAGACGTTCGCGGCACCCGACAGGATCTGACCGACGAACAGCGTCAGGAGCACGGTCGAGAGCCGGACGAGCTCCGGCGAGCGCGCGGCGGCCGTGCGCGCGCGGATCGCGATCCACACGACCAGCAGGAACACCACGGCGGCCAGCAGGCGATGGAGGAACATCGGTGTGGTGTAGCCGTCCAGCCCCGGGACCAGGCGTCCGCCGAGGAGCGGCCAATCCGTGAACGCGAGCCCCGCGTCGCGGGCCCGTACGTACGTGCCCACGAGCAGCAGGGCGGCGAGCGCCCCCGTGGTCGCCCAGGTGAGGCGCGCGAATCCCCGGTCCGGAGCCCGCTCGCTCCCGGGCGGTCGATCCATCAGGTACGCCCGCGTCGCGAGGAACGTGACGTCGGCCACCAGTCCGAGGGCCACCGCGAAGTGGACCGTGACCCACCCAGGGTCGAGGTCCGTGTGGACGACGACGCCGCCGAGGACGGCCTGGCCGAGGACCAGCGGGATGGCGGCGACCGCCGGCCAGAACAGCGACGGGATCGATCGATAGCGGCGGAACGCCTCGATCGCGGTCCACAGGATCAGCGCGCTGGCGACGAAGACCAGCGCGCGGTGCGAGAACTCGATCAGCGAGTGGACCGTCCCGCTCGGGAACAGCTGTCCGGGCTCGCAGGCCGGCCAGGTGGAGCACCCCAGGCCGGAGCCGGTCCCGCGCACGAGCCCGCCCACGGCGAACAGGACGATCGTGGTGCCCGCGGTGGCGAGGGTGAGCTTCTGGAAGCGGTTCATCCGGTCGGGAGCCGAGGGCTCGGCGCCCATGATATCCACGTCGCTCCCGCGCGGCGCGCTTCGGGTACCGTGCACGCGTGCCCGGCTCGTCTCCCACATCGGCCGTGGATCCGGCGGAGCGGATCCGCTCACACGTGGACCGGGCCCTCGACCTCGCGCTCGCTGACGCCCGCGAGACCCTGGTCGAGCTCGATCCGTCGTCGGCGATCCTCGTCGACGAGATCGCGCGGCTGGTCGGCGCGGGCGGGAAGCGCCTGCGGCCGACGTTCTGCGTCCTGGGGTTCCGGGCCGCCGGCGGCGATCCGGACGCCGTGGCGATCGTGCGGACGGCCGGGGCGCTCGAGCTGCTCCACGCGATGGCGTTGATCCACGATGACGTGATCGACGAGAGCGCCGAGCGCCGAGGCGTCGCGTCGAGCCACCGCTGGCTGGCCGATCGGGCACGGCACGTGGGATCGGCGGAACCGGAGCGAACCGGCCGCTCGCTCGCGATCCTCGCGGGCGACCTGGCCGCCGTGCTGGCCGATCGGCTCTTCCTCGGATCCGGGTTCCCGCCCCCGCGGGTCGTCGCCGCCCTGCGGATCTACGCGTCCATGCGGGTCGAGATGGCGGCCGGACAGGTGCTCGACGTGATGGGTTCGGCGGGTGCGCGGGCGCCGGGACGGGTCGCGCGGATGCGAGGCGGGTCGTACACGGTCGGCGCGCCGCTCGCGATCGGCGCGACGCTGGGCGACGCGTCGCCGGCGGTGCTCGATCGGCTCGCCGCGTACGGCGGGCCGCTCGGCGAGGCGTTCCAGCTGATGGACGATCTGCGCGACGGGGACCAGGGCTCGATCGATCGGGGGAGGGTCCGGGCGCTCGTGGACGAGGCGATCGCGGCCCTCGATCCGCGGACCCTTCCGAGCGCGGTCGTGGCGGCGCTCGGGGATCTCGCCGAGCGTGTGGGGAGGGGCTGATGGACCCGGAGGAGCTCGAACCCCTCCGGCGGGGCTTCCGCGATGCGCCCACGTGTCGGATCGCGACCGTCGGTCCGGACGGGCTGCCGCACGTCGCGAGCCGCTGGTTCGTCTGGATCGACGCGGGCCTGTTCGTGGCCACCCCTCGCGGCGACGCGACCTGGCGGAACCTGGAGGCTCGCCCGGACCTGAGCGTGGTGATCGACCGGGGCCGCGCCTGGGCGGAGCTCGCGGGCGTCCGGATCGACGGGACGGGCGAGCTGTCGGCGGTGGAGCACCCCGACATGCGGGTACCGATGTCCGCCTGGCACGAGAAGTATCGCGCCTCGGTCGCCGGCGACGGGTTCGAGCAGCTCACGCGCGACGTCCCGGCGATCGGGTTCGTCCGGATCCTGCCGGTGTCGGCGCACGCGTGGGACCATGCCCGGGCGCCCGGGATTGTCCGGGGAAGCGGCCCCGCGTAGGCTCGTCGTGAAACCTTTCACGAGCGGGTACGCTCCCGCTCGTGAAGCTTTTCACAAGCTGTGAGGGGAGCGGGTGACCGGCATCGAGACGGACGTCCTGGTGGTCGGGGCCGGACCGGGAGGGTCGGCCGCCGCGTATCACCTGGCGCGCCACGGGATCGCCGTGACGATCGTCGAGCGCGCCCGGTTCCCGCGCGAGAAGGTCTGCGGGGACGGGCTCACCCCACGCGGCGTCGCGGCGATGCTCCGCATGGGGATCGACCCGGACGAGCCCGGGTTCGAGCGGGTCGGGGGCCTCCGGGTCCACTCCCGGCGCGACACGATCGAGCTGCCGTTCCCCGAGCTCTCGTCGTGGCCCGACTACGGCGTGGTCCGCACCCGTCACGACTTCGACGCGCTCCTGGCCGAGCGCGCCGTCAAGGCCGGGGCCCGGCTGATGGAGGCCACCGACGCCGTCGAGCCGATCCTGGAGGAGGGGTGGGTCTCGGGCGCGCTCGTCCGGCCCGCCGGCGAGCGGGACGGCGATCCCACGACGATCCGGTCCCGCTTCGTGATCGCGGCCGACGGCGCCGCGTCGCGGTTCGCCGCTCCCGTGGGGGTCGCGCGGGACGACACGCGCCCCCTCGGCATCGCCGCGCGCCGGTACTACCGCACCGACTACCACCCGGGTCCATGGCTGGAATCGTGGTTGGACCTGTGGGAGGGGGATCTGTTGCTGCCCGGCTACGGGTGGCTCTTCCCCGTGGCCGGCGGCACGATCAACCTCGGCGCGGGGCTGCTCAACACGTTCAAGAACTTCAAGGACGTCTCGGCCCAGCGGCTGTTCGACGCGTTCGCGGCGATGCTGCCCCCGTCGTACGGCGTGTCCGAGGCAACGGCCGAGGGACGGCTCCTGTCCGGGCCGTTGCCGATGAGCTTCAACCGGACCCCCCAGGCCCTGCCCGGCCTGCTGCTGGTCGGCGACGCCGCGGGCGCCGTGAACCCGATGAACGGCGAGGGGATCGCCTACGCGATGGAGACCGCGGAGATCGCGGCGGAGCTGATCCACGAGTCCCTGGTCAGCCGGCGGCCCGGCATCGCCATGATGTATCCGACCGAGCTGCGCCAGCGCTACGGCCGCTACTTCACGATCGGCCGTGGCTTCGCCCGCGCGATCGGGAACCCGGCCGTGATGGGTCTCGCGACGCGGTGGATGCTGCCCCGTCCGACGGTGATGAGCTTCGCCCTACGGGTCATGGGGAACATCTCCGACGGACGGGAGGGGGACGCCCAGGATCGGCTGTTCTACCTGCTGCAACGGCTGGCGAGGGCGTCGTGACGGACCCCCGGGTAGGATGCCGCGCGTGCTGAGCGAGTACCTGCCGATCCTGGTCCTCGCGGCGCTCGCGTTCCTGTTCGCCGTCGCGTCGCTGTTCGCGTCGTCGTTGCTGCGACCGAACCGGCCGAACCCCGTCAAGCTGATGCCGTACGAGTGCGGCAACGACCCGGTGCGCCTGCCCGAGGGCGAGCGGTTCCCGGTCAAGTTCTACGTCGTCGCGATGCTGTTCATCATCTTCGACATCGAGACGATCTTCCTGTTCCCCTGGGCCGTGGAGTTCCGCAACCTCGGGCTCTTCGGGCTGGTCGAGATGGCGATCTTCATCGCGCTCGTGTTCGTCGCCTACGCCTACGTCTGGCGCAAGGGCGGGCTGGACTGGGCGCAGGAGCCGCACCCGGTCCCAGAGCGGGCCGAGGCGGCGACCATCGGCGCCGACCCGGAGGTGGTCGGTGCCCGTTGAGCGCCTCGGCGGCGTCCAGCTCGGGAAGACCCCCGAGGAGGTCGAGGACGAGGTCCGGCGCGGCGTCCTGCTGACGACGCTCGACCGCGCGGTCGGATGGGCCCGCAAGCAGTCGATGTGGCCGGCGACCTTCGGGCTCGCGTGCTGCGCGATCGAGATGATGTCCACGGGCGCCGGTCGGTACGACCTCTCCCGGTGGGGGATGGAGCTCTTCCGCGGCTCCCCGCGCCAGTCGGACCTGATGATCGTGGCGGGCCGGGTGTCGCAGAAGATGGCGCCGGTCCTGCGCCGGATCTACGACCAGATGCCCGAGCCACGCTGGGTGATCTCGATGGGCGTGTGCGCCTCGGCCGGCGGGATGTTCACGAACTACGCGATCGTCCAGGGGGTGGACACGATCGTCCCGGTCGACGTCTACGTGCCCGGGTGCCCCCCCAAGCCGGAGATGCTGATGCACGGGATCCTCACGCTCCAGGAGAAGGTCCGGACCTCGGAGCCCTTCAAGTGACCCCGCAGGAGCTCGCGGATCGGGTGCGGCAGCGGTGGCCGGACGTCCTGGTGGCGCGCGGCGAGACGACGATCGTGGTGGACCGCGGCGACCTGCTCGAGGCCCTCGGCTGGCTCCGGGACGATCCCGAGCTCGACCTCGCCTTCTGCTCGTCGGTCACGGCCGTGGACCGTCCGGGACAGGATCCCCGGTTCTGGGTCGTCTACGAGATGCGCTCGATCGCGCGTGCGCATCGCGTGCGCGTGAAGGCCGGCGTGCCCGAGGACGACCCGCAGGTGCCCAGCATCACCGCGGCGTTCCCCACCGCCAACTGGCACGAGCGGGAGACCTACGACTTCTTCGGCATCGCCTTCCCGGGCCACCCCGACCTGACGCGGATCCTGCTGCCCGACGACTGGGACGGGTTCCCCCTCCGCAAGGACGAGGAGCTGGGTGGTGTCAACACCCGCTTCGTCGACGCCTTCATCCCGCCGGTGGACCGTCGCACGACCTGATCATGACCGGTCCCGTCGAGCAGCTGCCCCGCGACGCCTCCGGCGAGATCCGCCAGGAGACCATGATCATCAACATGGGGCCGCAGCACCCCTCGACCCACGGGGTGCTCCGCCTGCTCCTGGAGCTCGACGGGGAGACGGTCATCTCGTGCAAGCCGGTGATCGGCTACCTGCACACCGGGATCGAGAAGAACACCGAGTACCGGACCTGGCAACAGGGGGTCACCTACGTCACACGCGCCGACTACCTGTCGCCGTTCTTCAACGAGCTCGGCTACTGCCTGGCCGTCGAACGCCTGCTCGGCGTCGAGGCGCCGCCGCGGGCACAGCTGCTGCGGGTCCTGTTCTGTGAGCTGAACCGGATCTCGTCGCACCTGGTCTGGCTGGCGACCGGGGGTCTCGAGCTCGGGGCCGTGTCGGTGATGCTCTATGGGTTCCGCGAGCGCGAGGTCCTGCTCGAGATCTTCGAGGCGACGACCGGCCTGCGCATGAACCACGCGTACATCCGGATCGGCGGGGTCATCATGGACCTCCAACCCGGCGCCGAAGAGCAGATCTACGACTTCCTCCGCGTGATGCCCGGGCGCATCGACGAGTACGAGACCCTGCTGGACGACAACCCGATCTGGTTGCAGCGCAACCAGGGTGTCGGGGTCCTGTCCGCGGGTGACGCCCTGGCCCTCGGCGTCACGGGCCCGATCCTGCGCTCGGCGGGTGTGGCGGCGGATCTCCGCAAGGACGCCCCGTACTGCGGGTACGAGACCTTCGAGTTCGACGTCCCGGTGGCGGAGACCGCGGACGCCTACGGTCGCTACCGGATCCGGCTCCAGGAGATGCGGGAGTCGATGCGGATCGTCGAGCAGTGCCTGGAGCGGCTCGAGGAACCGGGCCCGGTGATGATCGAGGATCCGAAGGTCGGCTGGCCCTCGAAGCTGGAGGTGGGGCCCGACGGCATCGGCAACGCGCCCGCCTACGTCCGCCACATCATGGAGGAGTCGATGGAGGCCCTGATCCATCACTTCAAGATGGTGACGCAGGGCGTCGAGGTGCCGGCCGGGGAGGTCTACGAGGCGGTCGAGTCGCCCCGAGGCGAGCTCGGGTTCTACGTCGTGTCCGACGGCGGACACCGGCCGTACCGCGTGAAGATCCGCGATCCCTCGTTCGCGAACCTCCAGGCCACGGCGAAGATGGTCGAGGGGTACCTCGTCGCCGACGCGATCGCGGCGATCGCGAGCGTCGACCCCGTGATGGGCGGTGTCGACCGCTGATGGCGCTCTTCGAGGGGACGACGCTCGAGGAGGCTCGGTCGATCGTGGCGCGCTATCCGGCCGGTCGGGAACGCTCCTCGGTGATGCCGTTGCTGTACCTGGCGCAGTCGATCGAGGGTCGGGTCACGCGCGACGGCCTCCGCGAGGTCGGCGAGCTCCTCGGCATCACGACGGCCGAGGTCGAGGCGGTCGCGAGCTTCTACACGATGATCCGCCTGCGCGAGACGGGGACGCACCTGATCGCGGTGTGCACGAACCTGTCGTGCGCCCTGCGGGGGGCCAAGGAGGTCTACGCGGCGGCGCATCGCGCGACGGGGATCCCACATGGCGGCGAGCGCTCCGACGATGGGGTCTTCTCGGTCCACGAGGAGGAGTGCCTGGGGGTGTGTGAGCTCGCGCCCGTGGTGCAGGTGAACGCCGCGAACCACGACCGCGTGACGCCCGAGCGCGTGGCCGAGCTCGTCGCGGCGCTGCGGTCCGGGACCGTCCCGGAGCCGGCACGCGGCCCCGCCGTGGAGAGCTTCCGGCACGCGTCGCGGATCCTGGCGGGGCTCGACGGTCCGCCGCCGGCCTCGGGGGGCGCCGCGACGACCGACCCGCCGCCGGCCGAGCCGGCCGAGGTGGCCTCGTGAGCCAGGCGGATCGGATCCTGACGACCCACTGGGGCGACGACTCGGTGATCCCGCTCGCGGGATACGAGGCGGCCGGCGGCTACGCGGCGCTCCGGACCGCGCTCGCGATGTCCGGGCCGGACCTGATCCAGGTCGTGAAGGACTCGGGCCTGCGTGGGCGGGGCGGGGCGGGGTTCCCGACCGGGATGAAGTGGTCGTTCGTGCCGCAGGACACCGGCAAGCCCACGTACGTCGTCTGCAACTTCGACGAGTCGGAGCCGGGCACCTGCAACAACCGTGAGCTCGTCGAGCGGGAACCGCACGCGCTGATCGAGGGCGTCGCGATCGCTGCGCGGGCGATCGAGTGCCACCACGCGTTCATCTACGTGCGCGGCGAGTACCTCTGGCAGGGCCTCGTCGTGCAGCGCGCACTCGACGAGGCATACGCGGCCGGATACCTCGGGCCGGACGTGATGGGGAGCGGTTACGACCTCGAGATCGTGTTGCATCGCGGCGCCGGCGCGTACATCTGCGGCGAGGAGACCGCGCTGCTCTCCTCGCTCGAGGGCCACCGGGGTCAGCCCCGGCTGCGGCCGCCGTTCCCGGCGGTGGAAGGCCTGTACGAGAGCCCGACCGTGATCAACAACGTCGAGACGCTGATGAACGTGCCGCCGATCGTCCGCAACGGTGCCGACTGGTTCCGCGGGTGGGGGACCGAGAAGGCGCCCGGCACGAAGATGTTCACGGTCTCGGGCAAGGTCGAGCGGCCCGGCAACTACGAGGTGCCCATGGGCACCTCGTTCCGCGTCCTGCTCGAGGAGCACGCGGGCGGCGTCCTCGGGGGCAGGGCCCTGAAGGCGTGGACGCCCGGGGGCTCGTCGACGCCGTTCCTGACGGCCGCCCACCTGGAGGTCGGGCTCGACTTCGAGTCGATCGCCGAGGCGGGTTCGCTGCTCGGCACCGGGGCCGTGATCGTCCTGGACGAGACGGACTGCATGGTGGAGGCGGCGCGGCGCCTGGTGCAGTTCTACGCGCACGAGTCCTGCGGGAAGTGCACGCCGTGCCGGGAGGGGACCTGGTGGGCGACGCGCGTCCTCGGACGGATCGAGGACGGGTACGGCCGCTCCGAGGACATCCCTCTCATGGGCGAGATGGGCCAGAACATCCTGTTCCGGGCGTTCTGCGCGCTCGCGGACGGGGCCGTGTCGCCGATCTCGTCGACCCTGAAGTACTTCACCGACGAGTACGAGGCGCACGTGCGCGAGGGCCGGTGCCCGGTCACGGGGATCGGCCCCGGCGTCGCCGAGCCGGCCGCGGCGGACGGCGGCGCGTACGCGAGCCTGGCGGAGGCCGGCGCGTGAGCGACCTCGTCACCCTCACGATCGACGGCAAGGAGGTCACGGTCCCGGCCGGGACGCTCATCATCCGCGCCGCGGAGCAGCTCGGCATCGAGATCCCACGGTTCTGCGACCACCCGCTCCTCGAGCCGGTCGGCGCCTGTCGCCAGTGCTACGTCGAGATCGAGGGGCAGCGCAAGCTCTTCACGTCGTGCACGACCACGGTCGCTCCCGGCATGGCCGTGATGACGCAGAACACGAGCGATCAGGCTCACGAGGCGCAGGTCGCGAACCTGGAGTTCCTCCTGCTGAACCATCCGCTGGACTGCCCCGTCTGCGACCGGGGCGGCGAGTGTCCGCTGCAGGATCAGGCCCTGGCGTTCGGGCCCGGCGAGAGCCGGTACCGCGAGGCCAAACGGGTCTATCCGAAGCCGCTGCCGCTCTCGCCGCTCGTGAACCTCGATCGCGAGCGGTGCGTCCTGTGCGCGCGGTGCACGAGGTTCTGCGATCAGATCTCGGGCGACCGCTTCCTGGAGCTGTTCGCGCGGGGAGCGGGCGAGCAGGTGGGGATCGCCGCCGGCGAGGACTTCCGGTCGCCGTTCAGCGGCAACACGATCCAGATCTGCCCCGTCGGCGCGCTCACCGCCACGCCGTACCGGTTCGTCGCCCGCCCGTTCGACCTGTCGTCGGTCGACACCGTCTGCCCGCACTGCAGCGCCGGCTGCAACATCAAGCTCGATGTCCGGCGCGGCGAGGTCGTGCGGCAGCTCGCCCGCGACAACCTCGACGTGAACGACGCCTGGCTCTGCGACAAGGGCCGCTTCGCGTTCCGGTTCGCCGACGCCGCCGACCGCATCACGACGCCGCTCCTGCGCGATCACGGGCTGGAGCCCGCTTCGTTCGGCGAGGCGCTGACGCGGATCGCCGAGTGGGGCCGTGGGTCACGGGTCGCGTTCCTGACCGGCGGCCGCCTGATGGACGAGGACTACTACGCGTTGTCCAAGCTCGCGCGCACCGTGTTCAACACGAACGACCTCGACCATCGGCGCGACGAGGGTGCCGGCGTCGTCGAGGATCTGATCGCGGCGAGCCCGATGGCCACGACCTACGCCGACGTCGAGCGGGCGAGCGTGATCCTGGTGGCGGGGCTCGACGCCGAGCAGGAGGTGCCGATCCTGCACCTGCGGCTGCGCAAGGCGGCCCACCGGGGCGCGCGGATCGTCGTGCTGCACCCCCGCCGCACCCGCCTGTGGGACGTCGCCGAGCACATCCCGTGCCGGCCGGGCGACGAGGCCTGGCTCCTGGAGCCGGAGGGGGGCGAGCCCCGGGTCGAGGTCGCCGGCGTCGTGGCGGCGCTGCGCGACGCGGGCGAGCGCGGCCTGGTGATCGCGGGTCCACGGCTGAGCGCCACCTGGGGCGGGGTCGCCGCGGCGCAGCGGCTGGCGTCCTCGACCGGCGCGCGGTTCGCGTACGCGACGCGCCGCGCGAACGACCGGGGGGCGCTCGCGACGGGCGTCCATCCGTCGCTCCTGCCGGGTGGCCGTCGCTTCGGCGTCGACGACGATCGGGCCGAGGTCGAAGCGCTCTGGGGTCCGATCCTGGCCGCGGACGAGGGTCGGAACTGGCGGGGGATCCTCGAGGCGTGCGCCGCGCGCGAGGTCGACGTCCTGTTCCTGATCGGCGTCGACCCCCTCCGCGACTACCCGGACGCGGCGCTCGCCCGTCGCGCGCTCGAGAACGTCCCCCGCAAGGTCGTTCAATCGCTCGAGCTCGGCTCGCTGGCGCCGTTCGCCGACGCCTTCCTACCGGCGGCCCCGTTCCTGGAGAAGGACGGGCACGTCACGACGTGGGAGGGGCGGTCCCAGCGCCTGCGTCCGATCCGCGGGCCGCGAGGGATCTCGCTCCCGGATTGGGAGATCTTCGCGAGCCTCGCGTTGGCCGCGGGCGGGGACCTGGGCTTCGAGACGCTCGACGAGCTCCATGACGAGATGGGCCGCCTGCTCGCGCCGCGCGAGCGGGACGCGACGCGGTTCGACGCGCTCCCGGGTGCGGCGCCGATCGCGCTCGCGGACGGCGAGCTCGCGCTGTTCACCTACCCGCTCCTCGTCGACGAGGGTCGACTCTCGCAGCGCTCGGACGAGCTCAAGGCGGCGCTCGAGGACGAGGCCGCGTTGGAGGTCCATCCGGAGGACGCCGCGACCCGCGGGCTCGCCGACGGCGGACGCGCGATCGTCCGGACGGCGGCCGGCGACGCGGAGCTCCCGGTCCGGGTGACCGAGCACCTCGCGGCGGGCTCGGTCTTCGTGCCGTTCAACCAGCCGGGGTTCTCGGCGAACATCCTGCTGTCGGGGACGTTCACGACGGCCGCCACCGTTGAGGCGGTCGAGCCGGCCGGGGATGCGGAGACGGCGGCCGCGGACGCGGGGGTGAGCGCCTGATGGACTGGCTGGACTGGGTCCTGCTGATCGCTCGCGTCGTGATCGTGTTCTTCGCGCTGCTGATCGCCGTGATGCTCTACATCTGGATGGAGCGGAAGGTGATCGCGGACTT
>DATBLY010000152.1:0-10598 GCA_036555125.1 Actinomycetota bacterium
CACGGTCCAGACGGTCAGCTGGAAGGGGATCGTCAACTTCACCGCCCTAGGCTCCTCTCAGCCATCGGGCGATCAGGGGATCTTCAAGTACGCAGCCTCCGGGTCGTTGACCTTCGACTACACGTACGCCGGCGGGGGTTGCACGGGGACGGGCTCCACGCAGTACGAGGCCTCCAGCCAGGACAAGCTCACGATGAGGTTCGGACCGAACGCGAACTATGAGGCCCACCTCAAGGTCAGTCCCGGCACCCGGATCTCGGTGACCATCAACTGTCCGGGAGCACCTCCGGTTCCGCTCGAGTGGGACATCGGTGGGTGGTTCTGGCTCTTCACCGGGCCGCAGCCGAAGTCCTTCCCCGATCTCGGGCTTGAGCGGTTGCAGGACACGGCTGCGAGCCCGGCGCCGGCGCCGACGACGTACAGCTGGAACCTCAAGGCCGTTCCTCTGAGCTAGCCGTCGCTGGGTGGCGTTCATCCCCGCGCTTCGCGGGTCCCGGTCGTCTTCCCGATGCCGGGATCGCCCGACAGGAGCAGGGCGCTCGGGCCGGTCGGGATCGAGTCCAGGAAGCGATGGAGGATCGCAAGCTCGGACTCGCGCCCGATGACGTCACCGGCCAATAGCACTCCCCGCGTCGGTGGACACCAGGATTCTAAGGATGGCGGGTCCGGGACCTTGCAGACCCGTCGAGGCCAGAGCCGTGTACCGACCGTGTACCAGACGTGTACCGGGTCAGGTCCCTGAACGTGCCACGGTCCCGACATGGCGAGGCCGACCGGCACTGGCTCGGTGTCTCCGGGCGCCAGAGGCTGACACCGGGCGATCGCGCTCGATCGCGCGCTCGACCAGGTCGCCTGCCGTTCGGAAGGAGTCGGCCATGGCCGCCACCATCAAGGAACGCGCACCATCCACCAGCCTGAAGCCCGCGACGATCCCCGACGCCGAACCTGGGTCGAACCGGAGGAGGGAGAAGCTCGTCGGTGCGCTCTTCATCGTTGCTACCGCCGCGTCCATCCTCGGTTCGATCGCGGTGGGCTCGGCGCTGGATCGCCCGGACTACCTGACGACGCTGAACGTCCACGAGGGCCAGGTCATCGTGGCGGCGGTCCTCTTCCTGATCGCGGCCATGTCCGCCTTCGCGATCGCGTTCCTGTTGTTCCCCGTGCTCAAGACGCGCGACGAGGGCCTGGCCGCCGGATATCTGGGCCTGCGGGCGTTCGAGAACGTGTTCTACGTCGCCTCGGTCGTGGCTCTGCTAGCGATGCTGCGCGTCAGCCAGAGCGATGTCGTCGGAACGGCCGAAGGGTCGTCCGTCCCGCTCCTGGGGTCGGCGCTGCTGGCGCTGCGCGACTGGTCGACGGTGCTCGGGACGTTGGTCTTCGCCGGGCTGGGCGCGGTGATCCTCAACGACGTCTTGTACCGGTGGCGTCTCGTGCCTCGGTGGCTGTCCCTGTGGGGGGTCCTCGGCGGTGCGATGCTCGTCCTCTACGGACTGCTCGGCATCTTCGGGCTCGACACCGATCTGGGATCGCCCGCCATGCTCTTGGCGATGCCGATCGCGGTCCAGGAGATGGCGCTCGCGGGCTGGCTGTTGGCGAAGGGCTTGCGGACGACTGAGACGGGGTCAACGCCCTCGCGAGGTTAGAGGACCTCGAGGAACCGCGCGACGTCGTCGCGATCGAAGAACGTCGCCGCGCCGCGGAGCCCGCACGTGAAGTCGATCGAGGCGGCCAGGCTGAACGCGTGGAACTTCTCGGGAACCGGGAGATCGCTGACGGTCCCGCCGTCGCGCATGTACCGCAGGAGCGTCGCCTGGTCCTTCTGACAGATGCCGCTGGTGCGCAGGCCCTTCATCGCGAGCAGGAGGTCGAGGTAGGGCATCGATCCCGGCGCCTCGCGCTCGACGAGCTCCCGGATGTAGGGGACCAACTCCTCGGACGGTGCACCTCCGGCATCGGTGCACCCGGCGCCCCGCACGCGCTCCGCGAGCTTCCGGCCGGCCGGCTCCTGCGCCACGATGAAGTCTCCGTAGTCGAACAACGAGGCGCGCTCGAAGTCGAACGCGGCAACGAGGTCCTCGATGTCGACTAGGAAGGCGACCATCGCGTCGAGGCAGGCCTGGGCCTCGTCGTCGAGCTCGAGGGCAGGGGTCGAGCTGGCCGTCGCCGGAGCGGGAGCGGTGGTCGCGGGCGCGCCGGTCGGGCTCGCCGCCGGTGAGGAGGTCCCGCCGGATCCGGTCTCCGCCGACCCTCCGGCGCTGCAGGCGGCGAGCGTGAGCAGGACCGCCGTCGTGGCGGTGACGATCCAGACATCTGGCGCGACTCGGTGGGATCGGTTCACAGGCGCATCCTGGCTTCCGCCAGATGCCACCGCAACCTCGCGGTCGTGCGCATCCCAGCGTGCATCCAGACGCTCAGGGGCCCCCGAGCGGTCGCGCCGGGGAGCGCCGGCGCCGACGACGTACAGCTGGAACCTCGAGGCCGTCGCTCTGAGCTAGCCGCCGCTGGGTGGCGTTCATCCCCGTGCTTCGCGGGTCCTCTCCGTTGGGGAGCTTAGGATGCCGATACGTCCACGGAACGGACGACCAGACTAGGAGGGATGGGATGCGGCTCACCAAGCTGACGGTGGTGCTCTCGCTCTTCGCGCTCGTGCTCGTGGGGTGCGGCGGCGGAGATAGCGACGACGGCGGCGGAGGCGGCGGCGGCGCCACGATCGACGGCGGCGCACTCGACGCCGCGACGTGCGCGCAGGTCGTCGCGGCGATGGCCTCCGCGTACTCGGGGTCCGCGGCCGCGATGACGGGCGGGTCGGGTGACCTGCAGACGTCCGTGGACCAGCTCGAGGCGTTCGCAGCGAACGCCCCCGAGGAGATCCGCGACGACATGCAGACGATCACGAGCGGCTACGCCGCGATGATGCAGGCGTTCGCCGACGCCGGGTACGACCCGACGAGCGGCACGCCGCCGACGGCCGAGCAGGCCGCCGCCCTGCAGGCCGCGACCGCGTCGATCAACACGGCCGAGTTCACAGCGGCGTCGGACCGCGTGAGCGCCTGGTTCCAGGAGCAGTGCGGAAGCTGATCCGGTAGCACCGCCGCACCGCCGCATCGCCCGGGCGCCTATCCTCGGGCGATGCGGCGGATCGCGGCTGTCGCGCTGCTCGTGGCGCTCCTCCGGCCGGAGGCGACCCCAGCCGTCGCCGCCCACGGGGGACCCCCCGCCTATTCGGCCACGATCTCGGTCCTGGATCGCGAGACCCGCGAGCTGATGATCGGGAGCTCGTGGCGGCCGGGATGCCCCGTCCCGCTCCGCGACCTGCGGCTCGTGGAGCTCACCTACTACGGGTTCGATGGCCGGGCGCACCGGGGACAGCTCGTCGTGCATCGCTGGTACGCGCGGGGGTTCGTGCGGGTGTTCCGTCGCCTCTACGAGGAGCGCTACCCGATCCGGCGGATGCGGCTCGTCGACCACTACGGCGCCGACGACACGCGATCGATGATCGCGGACAACACCTCGGCCTTCAACTGCCGGTGGCGCGCGGGATCGCCCGGCGTCTGGTCACAGCACGCCTACGGACGTGCGATCGACGTCAACCCCGTCGAGAACCCCTACGTCACGCCCACGCACGTCTCGCCGCCGGCGGGTGCCGCGTACGTGGATCGCTCGCAGGATCTGCCGGGCATGATCCACGTCCGCGACCCCGTGTGGTGGGCGTTCCACGCGGTCGGGTGGGCTTGGGGCGGCACCTGGACGACCGTGCACGACTATCAGCACTTCAGCGCGAACGGGCGTTGAGGCCGACGGCTAGTCTGGATCAGACTAGAGACGCGCTCGCGCTCAGCAGACCGCGTTCAGGTACACGTACGGATCCACCGCCGAGCCGTTGCCCGGGTGCCACTCGAAGTGGTCGTGGGGACCGCCGGCGTCGCCGGTCGACCCTACGTAGCCGACGACGTCGCCGGACCTCACCTTGCCGAGCTTGCCGTAGGCGGACAGGTGCGCGTTGTACGTGTACCCGAGGGCCCCGTAGACCTTCACGGCCAGGCCGCCCAGCCGGTTCGGGCTCGCCACGGCGACGCCGTTGAACGTCGCGACGATCGGCGTCCCGGTCGCGGCCATCATGTCGATCCCCATGTGCGTGTGGGCAGGAACACCGGGCCGCTTCGGGATCCAGTAACCGAACCCGTCGTTGTAGGTGACCGGTCCTCGCACCGGGCAGTGCTGGAAGATGCCGTAGGTCTCGATCCAGTCGGACAGCTGGTGACGCTGGAAGCGCAGCCGCTCGGTCCGGCGCTCGACGAACCTCAGGAAGCCCTTGAGCCGCTGCCGCGCCTTCAGGCGCTGGTTGCGCAGGTAGTGGCTGCGGCCGTCGCTGCGCGTGCGTCCGGCCTCGAGCGAGACCTCCGCGGACCCCTTGCGCACCTTCTGGATCCGGGTGGTGAGGGTCTTGATCTTCTGGTTGTGGCGGATCCTGCCGTCGTGGCGGAGCTCGTGGAGCTGGGTGATCTTGTGGACGACGAGCTTGCGCTGCTTCCGGGCGCGCTCCATCGATGAATCGGCGTTGGCGGCCAGCACGATCGTGCCGGCGATCAGCGTGCATGCGACGGCGAGGGCGACCCCTCGATGGATCAACTTGTCTCGGTCCACGACCAACTCCTCGTTCCCGACCGTGAGGTGCGTGCGGGTCCGGTATCGGCAGCGGCGGGGTCGAGTCTTGAATGCGCATCGCCCGAAAGGCGTCGAGCGGGTTCAGGTCTTCGGCCCCGATGTCGAAGAAGAACGAGAGCGCCCGAGGCGCCGACCGGCCAACCATGAACAGGAACCGTCGAACCCGCGAACGTGTCCGCCTGGTCTTCTGGGCGTGCCTGACGCTCGTCTGCTTCCTGCTCGTGTTCGTGGCGCGTCAGCAGCAGAGCAGCTCGCTCGACCGCCGGCTCGACGCCGCGGAGACGCGGGCGAAGCGCACGACGAACCTGGTGATCCGCCCGCAGCTCTCCCGGTCCATCGTGAGCCAGCCGCTGGGCGAGAGCGCCTACCAAGACATCCTGACCGTGT
Source organism: Actinomycetota bacterium (assembly GCA_036555125.1). GTDB lineage: Bacteria > Actinomycetota > UBA4738 > UBA4738 > HRBIN12 > DATBLY01. The sequence goes on from DATBLY010000152.1 coordinate 5,053, forward strand.
TGCAGCGCAAGGTCCTCGTCGACGAGCGCGTCGCACGCGTCCTGATCTGGGGGCCGGACGGGCGCCTCGTGTTCTCGAGCGAAGGGACCGTCGCGCCGGACACCGAGGTGAGGGTGCGCGAAGACGCGTTCGGATCGGCCTCGACGGGCACGGTCGTCTCCGGCGTCGAGACGGTGTCGATGCCGGGACGCGGCGACCACGATCGTGGGCCGACCGACCTGTTCGAGACGTTCGTGCCGCTGCAGACCGACAGCGGGCAGTTCTTCGGGGCGGTGCAGGTGGACCAGTACTACGACGACCTGGTCGAGGGTTCTTCCCGCCCGTGGCGGCCCCTGCAGGTCGCGTTCTTCGTCGTCGCGGCGATCTGCGCCGTGATGGTGCTGCTGTCGTTCTGGTGGTCGGCCAAGCCGATGACCGACGCGGAGGTGGCCCTACGCCTCGACCGCGCGACCCTCAAGGGCGCGAAGGCCGCCGGCCGCGAGAACGCGAAGGTCACCAAGCGGGACACGAAGGCGATCGACGAGGCGACCTCGGAGGTGCAGCGCCTGCGCGCGAAGCTGGATGAGTCCGACAAGGCACGGGATGCGGCGCGGTCGCAGGCGAAGCAGCTTCAGGAGCAGATGCGGGCCGCGGACCAGCAGGTGCAGGCGGCGCAGAGCGAGCTGTCGGGCGCCCAGCGAGCCGCGCAGGACGCGGCCGAGGCGCTGCGCCTGGCCGGAGAGACCGAGCGGCAGCTGCGCGCCGAGATCGAGATGCTGCGGATGGAGGCGGCCAAGGTTCCGGAGCCGCCGTCGGGGCCCTCCCAGGAGGTCTTCGAGGCCGTCCAGGCCGACCTGGAGCGCGCCCGCGAGGAGGTCCAAGAGGCCCAGCTCGCGGCCAAGCGCGCCCGGGCCGAGGCGGACGAGCTCCGCGGGGGCGCGGAGCGATCCCGGCTGGAGGCCGAGCAGGCGGTGGCCGCAGCCGAGCTGGCGCGCCAACAGGCCGACGACGCGCTGGGGCGCCTGGACTCGGTGAAGGCCGAGGCCGACGAGGCACGCGCGGCGAAGGAGTTCACGACCAGCCAGCTCGCCGACGCCCAGCGCAAGCTCGATGAGACCCCGGCGACCGTCCAGGAGGTGCTGCCGGCGCAGGCGCAGGCGCGGATCGAGGAGCTCGAGGAGCAGGTGCGGGCGCTCGACCAGGAGCGTGCGATGCTCCGCGCCGGCCGGCCGGAGACGGTCTACGAGGTGCGCAACAAGGAGCTGGAGGCGGAGCTCAAGGAGGCACGCGATCGCCTGAAGGGCGCGGAGCAGGAGTCTCTCGATGCGAAGGCCATGGCGGCCGGCCTCGCGCCGAACGCGCTCGCCTCGATCGAGGAGCGCCTCTCCGCGGCCGAGCGTCGCGCCGAGGAGGCCGAGCGGCGACTGGAGGAGCTCGCGCCCGACGCGGTGGCCGCGACGAACGGCAGCAACGGCAACGGGTCCGCGCCGGCCGAGGAGCCCAAGGAAGAGATCGACGGCAGCGAGCTGCGCAGCAAGCTCGTGCGCGCGGCGGACCGCAAGCGCATGGGCGCCGACCAGAACCCCCGCCGCTAGCGCGGCGTCGCTCTACCCCGATGCCAGCCGGTAGATCGCGCGCGCGTCGCTGAAGAAGATCCCGCCATCGGGCGCGACCTCCATCGAGTAGATCGCGCCGTTCGGGCTGTTCAGCACCGACACGGGGTTCCCGGCGACGTCGGTCCGCTGGCCGTTCAGGCTCACGCGCCGGAGCACGCCGTCGTTCACGCAGCCGAAGAACAGGTCACCCTCGACGCTCGCGCCCAGGCCGCAGCCCTGGCAGAAGGCGGCGCCGGTGATCCCGATCGGGTTCGCGAAGAACGTCGCCGGCATCAGGCGCGGCTGGGGCCCGCTGTTGTTGGTGTCGCCCGGCGCGTCCTGGCTCCCGCAGCTCTCGTTCGGTCCCCAGCCGAAGTTGCCGCCCGCGCGGATCCGGTTGATCTCGTCGTTGCAGCCGGGGCCGTTCTCGGTCTCCCAGAGGGAATGGGTCTCGGGGTCCCAGGTGAAGCCGAACGCGTTGCGGATCCCGAACGCGTAGATGCGGCTGCCCGCGATCGGGTTGTCCGATGGCACCGTGCCGTCGGGCCGCATGCGCAGGATCTTGCCGCGGAGGTTGTCGGACAGGTCCTGGCTGTTCGCGCTGTCGTGGCCGTCGCCGACGATCGCGTAGAGCATCCCGTCGGGGCCGAACGCGATCCGGCCGCCGTTGTGGTATGGGCTCGAGCTGGCGGGGGTGGAGACCAGCACGCGGGTGTCGGCCGCGTGGTTGCCCTCCTTGCGGATCCGCAGGATCTGGTTCAGCAGGTTCCCGTGCACGCGTCGCGTCGCGTAGACGTACAGGTACGAGGCCTGCGGCCAGTTGGGGTGCAGCGCCACGCCGAGCGCCCCCCGCTCGCCCTCGCCGTTCACGCCGGCCACCGTGGCGAACCGATGATCCGCGCCCGTCGTCGGGTTCAGGAAGTGGATCTCGCCGCTGCCGCGCTCCAGGTAGACGATCCGGCCGTTCGGCATGAACGCGAACCCGGCCGGGTCGGCCAGGCCGTCCGCCACGGTCCGCACGACGATCCCGCCTCGCGCGCCGGCCGGCGCACCGCTCGTCAGCACGAGCGCGGTGGACACGGCTAGTGCGGTCGCGACGATCGTCGCGAAGGTCCGGCGCGCGGGATGGTGGTCTCGGGTCATGTGGTCGTCACTCCCTCTTCGCGGATCCGTCGGCGGCCGGCCGTTCGCGGACCGCGGCTCTAGCATGAGCGCCGTGACGCTCCCGCCCTCCTTGTTCGGCGTTCCGCAGCTCCGGTCTGAAGACCCGCGATTCCTCCGCGGGGAGGGCCGGTACCTGGAGAACGTCGAGATCCCCGGTGCGCTGCGGGCGACCTTCGTTCGCTCCATCATGGCGCACGCGCGGATCGGGAGCGTGGACGTGTCGACCGCCCGGACGATGCCGGGCGTCTCGGCGGTCTACACGGCAGACGATCTGGGCATCGCACCGATGCCGCCCAGCGGGAACGTCGAGGGCGCCTCCGGCGAGGAGCTCGAGGAGCTCTTCGGCCGCAACGTGCTGGCCCGCGACCGGGTGCGGTTCGTGGGCGAGCCGATCGCCGTCGTGATCGCGGAGACCCTCGCGGCGGGGCAGGACGCGGCCGAGGCCGTCGAGGTCGAGTACGAGCCGCTGGACGTGGCCGTGGACCCGGAGGCGTCGGCCCTCGACGGCGCGCCGTTGCTCTTCGAGGGGCAGGGATCCAACGTCGTCCACACGTTGCTCGCGCACTGGGACGACGACGTCCTGGCCGGCGCCGAGGTGGTCGCGCGCGGACGGTTCGTGAACCAGCGCTTGGCGCCCTGCCCGATGGAGCCGAACGCGATCGCGGTGATCCCCGAGGCGGACGGCGGGTTCACCGTCTGGGTGTCGTCGCAGGTGCCGTTCGACGTCCGAAACGACCTCGCCGACGTTTTGGGGGTCCTCAAGCGGCGGATCCGCACGATCGCGCCGGACGTCGGCGGCGGGTTCGGGGCGAAGCTGCAGCTGTATCCCGAGTACGCCGTGGTCGCGGTGGCGGCGCGCGAGCTCGGACGGCCGGTCCGGTGGGTCGAGACGCGGACCGAGAGCATGCTGGGCCTGACGCACGGCCGCGCGCAGATCCAGACGGTCGAGATCGGCGCCAAGCGCGACGGCACGCTGGTCGGGATGCGGGCCGACCTGCTGGCCGACCTCGGCGCGTACCCGATCGCGGCGTTCCTGCCCGACACGACGCAGGAGATGCTGTCGGGCGTCTATCGGTTCCCGGCGATCGCCTGCCGCGTCCGCGCGGTCGTGACGAACTCGACCCCGGTCGGTCCGTACCGGGGCGCCGGGCGTCCCGAGGCGGCCGCACTGGTCGAGCGCGCGATCGACCTCCTGGCCGCGGAACTCGGCGCCGATCCGATCGAGCTGCGCCGGCGGAACTTCATCCCGCCCGACGCCTTCCCGTACACGTCCGCGTCGAACACCCGGTACGACACCGGCGACTACGCCCGCTCGCTGGACGAGGCGCTCCGGGTGGCCGGCTACGACGAGCTCCGCGCGGAGCAACGCCGGCGTCGGGGGCGGAACGATCCGGTCGCGCTCGGGATCGGCCTGGCCACGTACGTCGAGATCACGTCGTTCGCGAGCAAGGAGTTCGGCTCGGTCGAGGTGCTCCCGGACGGCACCGTCACCGTGCTGACCGGCGCCTCGCCGCACGGGCAGGGCCACGAGACCGCGTTCGCGCAGCTCGCGTCCGGGATCCTCGGGGTGCCGTTCGACCGCGTGCGCGTCGTGCACTCCGACACCGGCGTGGTGCCGCGCGGCGCGGGGACGTGGGGCTCGCGCTCGTTGCAGGCAGGCGGGTCCGCCGTGGCCGAGGAGAGCCTGAAGGTCGTCGAGAAGGCGCGGCGGATCGCGTCGCACGCGCTCGAGGTGGACGAGGCGGACCTGGAGCTCGCCGACGGCACGTTCCGGGTCGCGGGCGCCCCGTCGCGCGCGATCGGGTGGGACGAGCTCGCCGCGCTGGCGGCCGATCCCACGCACCTCCCGGAGGGTCTCGAGCCCGGCCTGGTGTCGTCGGGAGTGTTCCGCGAGATCGACTCGACGTTCCCGTTCGGCGCACACATCGCGATCGTCGAGGTCGACACGCGGACCGGGGACGTGCGCCTGGTGCGCCACGTCGCGATCGACGATTGCGGCCGGATCCTGAACCCCCTCCTCGTGGACGGGCAGGTCCACGGCGGCCTGGGCCAGGGGATCGCCCAGGCGCTCTACGAGGAGGTCGTCTACGACGAGGTCGGCAACCCGCTGACGGCGACGTTCACGGGCTACGCGTTCCCCTCGGCCGCCGACCTGCCGTCGTACGAGGTCGCGCACACCGAGACCCCGACCCCGCACAACCCCTTGGGGGCCAAGGGGATCGGCGAGTCCGCGACGATCGGCTCGACCCCGGCCGTGCAGAACGCGGCCGTGGACGCCCTGTCGCACCTGGGGGTGCGCCACCTCGACCTGCCGCTCTCACCGGAGCGGGTCTGGCGCGCGATCCGCGACGCGGCGCGCTAGCTCCTCGGCAGCAACGTCACGGGGATCTCCACGACGTTGATCATCGAGCCGTCCATCGCGCTCACCTCGAAGACCTCCACGGTCCCCGGCTGCTTCCGATCCACCGAGAACGGCACATCGGTGTCGAAGTCGCCACGGCACCCGGTGCCACAGGTCGCCATCGTGAACGTGTCGACCAAGACGCCCCCCTGGGCGTCGAGGATCCGGATGCTCACGTTGGCCTCGAACACGTCGGCGCTTCCGAGCACGTGCACCGAGCCCCGGACCGACGTTCCGGACTGGGGGAGGGCCACCGCAGCCAGGGGAGCGCGCCGTCTCCCTCCGGTACCTGCTCCAGCCGGCGCCAGGCCACCGTGAACGTCTCGGCGATCACGTCGTTCGCCTCCTCGGGGTCGGTGCGGCGCAGGACGTAGCCGAGCACGCGCGGAGCGAGCTCCCGATAGAGC
>DATBLY010000156.1:0-23591 GCA_036555125.1 Actinomycetota bacterium
CGACCTCGCCCTCGACGCCGCGCGCGACCAGCATCTCGGCCGGGCCGACCCAGACCTCGCGCTCGGGCGTGACCAGACGGACCTCGAGCGGCACGGGCTACGCCGCCTCCATCGTCTTGGCCTGCTCGACCGCTTCCTCGATCCCGCCGACCAGGAAGAACGCCTGCTCGGGCAGGTGGTCGTACTCGCCCTCGCAGATCGCCTTGAACGACGCGATCGTCTCGTCGATGGGGACGTACTTGCCCGGGATCCCTGTGAACTGCTCGGCGACGAAGAACGGCTGCGACAGGAAGCGCTGGATCTTCCGGGCCCGCGAGACGATCACCTTGTCCTCCTCGGCCAGCTCGTCCATGCCGAGGATCGCGATGATGTCCTGCAGGTCCTTGTTGCGCTGCAGGATCTCCTGGACCCGCCGCGCGACCGCGTAGTGCTCCTCCCCCACGTAGCGCGGGTCCAGGATGCGCGACGTCGAGTCGAGCGGATCCACCGCCGGGTAGATGCCGAGCGACGCGATGTCGCGTGAGAGCACCGTGGTCGCATCCAGGTGCGCGAACGCCGCATGCGGAGCGGGGTCGGTGATGTCGTCGGCCGGGACGTAGATCGCCTGCAGCGACGTGATCGATCGCCCGCCGGCGGACGTGATCCGCTCCTGCAGGTCGCCCATCTCGCCGGCCAGGTTCGGCTGATAGCCGACGGCGCTCGGCATCCGGCCGAGCAGGGTCGACACCTCGGAGCCCGCCTGCGTGAACCGGAAGATGTTGTCGACGAACAGCAGCACGTCCAGGTGCTTCTCGTCGCGGAAGTACTCGGCCATCGTCAGCGCGGAGAGCGCCACCCGCAGCCGGACACCGGGGGGCTCGTCCATCTGCCCGAACACCAGCGCGGTCTTCGCCAGCACCCCCGACTCCGTCATCTCGACGAACAGGTCGTTGCCCTCGCGTGTGCGCTCACCGACCCCGGCGAACACCGACACGCCGCCGTGCTGCTCGGCCTGGCGTCGGATCATCTCCTGGATGATCACGGTCTTGCCAACGCCGGCGCCGCCGAACATGCCGATCTTGCCGCCCTGCACGTACGGCTCCAGCAGATCGATCACCTTGATGCCCGTCTCGAGCATCACCTTCTTCGGCTCGAGGTCGGCGAACGCCGGCGCCTCGCGGTGGATCGGCCAGTACGTGTCCGGGTGGATGTTCGCGGCGTCGGTGTCGAGCGGTTCGCCCAGCACGTTGTAGACGTGGCCGAGGACGCCCTCACCGACGGGCACGGTGATCGGGCCCCCGGTGTTCTCGACGACGGCCCCACGCGTGAGGCCGTCCGTCGGCTTCAGGGCGATCGCGCGCACCGTGTTGTCGCCGATGTGCTGTGCGGTCTCGCACGTGATCGTCGTGGTCACGCCCTCGAGCTTGACGTCGACCGTGAGCGCGTTGTAGATCTCGGGCAGCTCGGCCGGCGGGAACTCGACGTCCACCACCGGACCGATCACCCGGACCACCCGGCCCTTGGCCCGTCCGTTCTCCTCAGCCATGCCTCACTCCTCCGCCGTGGCGGCGAGGGCTTCCGCCCCGCCGACGATCTCCATGATCTCGGTGGTGATCTCGTCCTGGCGCGCCCGGTTCGCCTGTCGCGTGAGGACCTTGATCAGGTCGTCCGCGTTGTCGGTGGCGGCCTTCATCGCCCGGCGCCTGGACGCGTTCTCCGACGCCGCCGACTCGAGCAGCGCCGCGTAGACGCGCGTGATCACGTACTGCGGCAGCAGGTGATCGAGGATCTCCTGCGGCTCGGGCTCGAACAGGTACTCGGCGGGCACCGCCTCGATCCCGATGCCGGTGACCTCCTGCGGTGCGATCGGGAGGAACCGCTGCGACGTCGCCCGCAGCGTGAACGCCGACCGGAAGTCGGTGTAGGCGCAGTGCAGCTCGTCGATCTCGGCGGACGCGAAGTCGTCGATGATCGCCCGGCCGATCCGCTCGGCTTCCACGTACGGCGGGACCTCGCTGAACCCCTGCCACGTCTGGCGCATCGGCACCTGCCGGAACCGGAAGTACCCGATGCCCTTCTTCCCCACGACGTACAGGACCGGCTCCATCCCGCGCCGGTCCACCCCGATCAGCAGCTGCTCGGTGATCTTCAGGATGTTCGCGTTGTAGGCGCCCGCGAGCCCGCGGTCCGAGGTGATCGCGAGGACGCCGACGCGGCGCTGTGGCTCGCGCTCCTCGAGCAACGGGTGCGCGGTCGAGCCGGTCTGGCGGGCCACGTCCTCCATCGCCGCGGTCAGTTGAACCGCGTAGGGTCGTGACGCCTCGACACGCTGCTGCGCCTTGACGATCCGGGAGGACGCGATCAGCTCCATCGCCCGGGTCACCTTCTGGGTCGATTGGACCGAGCGGATCCGCCGGCGGACGATGCGGAGCTTGGCGCCCATCGACTACTCGGCCGGCGACGCGGTGTCGTCCGATGCCTCGGGGTCATCGACGGACGACATCCGGTCCCATCCCACGTCCGGCCGCACCTCGTCTGGCGGACGGGTCTCGCCCGCGACCGCGTCGGCCATCGACCCTCCGGCGACGAACGTCGAAGCGAACGCCTCGAGCGCGTCCTTGATGGTGGACTCGGTCGCATCCGAGAGATCCCCGGTGTCGCGGATCGAGGACAGCACCTCGGGGTGGCGTGCGTCGACGAAGTCGATGAACGTCGAGACGAAGCGCTTCGCGTCCTCGACCGGGTAGGGATCGAGGTATCCGCCCGTGACGGCGTAGATCGCCAGCACCTGTCGCTCGACCGGCTGCGGCTGGTACTGGGGCTGCTTCAGCACCTCGACCACGCGGGCGCCGCGGGAGAGCTGCTGCTGAGAGGCCTTGTCCAGCTCGGAGCCGAGCTGTGCGAACGCTTCGAGCGCCCGGTACTGCGCGAGGTCCAGGCGCAGGCGTCCGGCGACCTTCTTCATGGCCTTGACCTGCGCGTTCCCACCGACGCGCGAGACCGAGACCCCGACGTTGATCGCGGGCCGGACGCCCGAGAAGAACAGCTCGGATTCGAAGAAGATCTGCCCGTCGGTGATCGAGATGACGTTCGTCGGGATGTAGGCGCTGATGTCGCCGCCCTTCGTCTCGATGATCGGCAGCGCGGTCAGCGAGCCACCGCCGAGCTCGTCTGAGAGCTTCGCCGCGCGCTCCAGGAGCCGGGAGTGCAGGTAGAAGACGTCGCCCGGGTACGCCTCGCGTCCGGGCGGACGCCGCAGCAGCAGCGAGACCTCGCGGTAGGCCACGGCCTGCTTCGAGAGGTCGTCGTAGACGATCAGCGCGCTGTCGCCGTTGTACATCCAGTGGGATCCGAGCGCGGCGCCCGAGTAGGGCGCGATGTACTGGAACGGCGCGGGGTCGGCCGCGGAGGCGTTCACCACGACCGTGTACTCGAGCGCCCCGTTCTCGCGGAGGGTCTCGACGACCTCAGAGACGGTCGAGGCCTTCTGACCGACCGCGACGTAGATGCACTTCACCGCGCGGTTCGTTCCCCAGTGTTCCCGCTGCGCGATGATCGCATCGATCGCGACCGCGGTCTTGCCCGTCTGCCGGTCGCCGATCAACAGCTGACGCTGCCCCCGCCCGATCGCGGTCATCGCGTCGATCGCCGTGATGCCCGTGTACAGCGGCTCTTTCACCGGCTGGCGACTCACGACGTTGGGCGCTTGCACCTCGAGGTTCCTCGTCTCGGTCGCCGGGATCGGCCCCTTGCCGTCGAGCGGACGGCCGAGGGCGTCGACGACGCGTCCGAGGAAGCCGTCCCCGACGGGGATCGAGAGGATCCGTCCGGTCTGCTTGACCGGATCGCCTTCCTCGATGCGATCCGACTCCCCGAGCACGATGCAGCCGATCTCGTCCTCGTCGAGGTTGAACGCGACGCCGAGGATGCCGCCTGGGAACTCGAGCAGCTCGTTCGCCATCGCGCGCGGGAGCCCCCGCACCCGCGCGATGCCGTCGCCGGTCTCGATCACGCGACCGACCTCGCCGCGCTCTACCGACGGGGTCCAGCTCTCGACGTTCTTCCGCAACGCCTCCGCGATGCTCGCCGGGTCGATGTTCAGTGCCATCACACGCTCCCTAGTGCCTGCTTCGCATCCTCGAGGCGGCTCGCGATCGAGCCGTCGAACACCTCGTCGCCCACGCGGGCGATCGCCCCGCCCACCACGGACGGGTCGACCACGACCTGGACGTCCACCTGCCGGCCCGTTGCCTGCGAGAGCGCCGCAGCGAGGCGCTGCCGCTGCTCATCGGTCAGCTGGACCGCCACCCGGACCTCTGCCAGTGCGTGCTGACGCTCGGCCGACGCCATCAGCGCGAGGCCCTCGACGATCTTCGGGATCTCGCGCGCCCGGCCCGCGTCGATCACGAACCCGAGCAGGGTCGCGGTCACCGGGTTGCCCCGCTCGCCCAGGAGCTCCGCCACGACGGCCTTCTTGTTCTCCGCCGGGAGCTCGGCGTCGGTCAGCGCCTCGCGCAACCGTGTGTTCGTCTCGAGCGCCTTGCCGAACGCGTACAGCTCGTCCTCGACCGCGGGCAGCGCGCCCTCGGCGTCGGCCACGGCGAAGAGCGCCCGCGCGTACCCGTCGGCGAGGTTCCCGCTGCCCGCCACGTCAGTTCTGCCCGCCGCGCTGGACCTGGTCGATGTAGTCGTCGATCAGTCGCTCGTGCGCGCTCGCGTCCAGGGACTGCCCGACGACCTTGCCGGCCAGCCCGACGGCGATCTCGGCGACCTGCGCGCGCAGCTCCTGGAACACCCGGTCCCGCTCGGCGCGGATCTCCTCCTGCGCGCGGGCGACCGTCGCCTGCGACTCCTGCTCGGCCCGCGCCTGCAGGTCCAGCTGCAGCTGCGCCGCCGTCTGGCGGGCCTCCTCGATGATCCGGTTGGCTTCCTCGCGGGCGTTCGCGAGCTGCTCCCGGTACTGGGCGAGCTCGGCGTCGGCCTCGGCACGCGTGTGCTCGGCCTTCTCGAGCTCCCCCTGGATCCGCTGACGGCGCTCTTCGAGCATCGTGTTCACGCGCGGGAGGACCCATCGCCACATGAAGTAGAAGAGGATGCCGAAGGCGATCGCTCCGACCAGCAGCTCGTGCCAGTGCGGGTACAGATCGGCCGCGTCGTTGACCTCCTCGGCCTCGCCTTCGGCCTGGGCGAGGAGCCAGGTGATGACTGCCAGCATCGCGGCTCCCCTTCTAGATGATGAACGAGAACGCGATGCCGAACAGCGCGAGCGCCTCGATCAGTCCGATCCCGATGAACATCGTCGCCCGTACCTGGCCCGCGTACTCGGGCTGGCGGGCCATCGCCTCCACCGACTTGCCGATCAGCACGCCCAGGCCGATGCCCGGGCCGATCGCGGCCAGACCGATCACCAGGCCGCGACCGATCGTCTTCAACCCTTCCAGGTCACCGGTGACCTGAGCGATGAGGGAACGCAGCATCCAACGCCTCCTTGTCAATGCTCCTCGGCCATCGCCCCGCCGATGTACGACGCGGTGAGGATGGCGAAGATGAACGCCTGTAGTCCGGACACGAAGATCTCGAAGCCCACCAGGGCCACGGCGATCGCGAACGAGAACGGAGCGAAGATCGCGGTGAAGCCGCCCTGGAGCATCGCGATCGTCCCCAGGAAGAACACGGCCAGCAGGAAGTGCCCGGCCAGGAAGTTGGCCCAGAGACGGACCGACAGGGTGATCGGCCGGATGATGATCTGGGTGATGAACTCGATCGGCACCAGCAGGACGTAGAGGGGTGCCGGCGCCCCCGGCGGCAGACAGACGTGCTTCAGGTAGCCCAGGAACCCGTGCTTCTTGATCCCGACCGCGTTGTAGGTGATCCAGGCCACGGTCGCCATCACCATCGGGAACGCGATCCGGCTGCTCGCCGAGAAGTTGATGCCGGGCGCGATCTCCCAGATGTTCCAGAAGAAGATCGCGAAGAACAGGGTCGCCAGCAGCGGCATCCAGCGCATCGCGTCCGGACCGAGCATCGGCGCCGCGATGTTCTGATGGACGAAGTCGATGCTGAGCTCGGCCAAGCTCTGCATCTTGCCCGGCACGACGCGCGGCTTCCGCAGCGAGAAGTAGAAGAACGCCAGCATCGCGAGGAAGCCCAGCAGGACCAGGAAGAAGATGAAGTTGAAGCAGAACGGCGAGCCGCCGAAGTCGACCGATGGTCCCCAGCAGCCCCAGACGAAGTCCTTCGTCGACGGCGGGTGGAACTCCGCGAGCAGCGAGGCGACCTGACCGATCACCGGCGCACCTCACGCGCGGCCGGGAACGACCACAGATCCGCCTGCATCTGCCCGGAGAGCCCACGCGCCTCGACGATCAGGAGCGCGATGACCGTGGGCATCAGCGCGAGGACGAAGGCGAGCGGCGAGAACCACGCGAGCTGGTTCAGCAGGACGAGCGCGACGGTGTAGACGATCAAGCGGACGACGTACCCGCCGAACGCGACGAGGCTGACGAGCGCCGGGGCTTGCGCTCCCGCCCAGGCGAGCGAGAGCGCGTTCGCGAGGAAGTTCAGGTAGACGAGCGCGACGGCGATCGCAGCGGACCAGCCGGCGTCCGTGCCGGCGACGAGGGCGCCGATCAGGAAGGCGAGGGCGGCGACCGGGAGCGCGAAGGGCGTGATGCGCCGGATCAGCTCGCGCTCGGGTTCAGCTCCCGCCACCCTCTCCCCTCCCGTACCGAAGCCAGACCAGGTAGACCGCGCCGATCGCCCCCAGGACGAAGCCGATCGGCAGGAACACCTCGTGCGTCCCCGCCAGCCGGTCGACGAGGTATCCGATGGCGCCCCACGCGGCGATCCCGCCGATCATCGTCGAGGTGACCGCCCAGCCGGTCCCCATACCCGACCACGCCTGACTGCGACGTTCCTGGGCGGCCATGGGACGGCAAGTATAGGCGGCGCCTCCGAGGCCGTCAAAGCTCGGCCCGACGCGTTTCCGCAGGTCAGAGGCCATATGCTTGTGCGCTTGTGAAGGCTTTCACAAGCTGTCGGCGCCCCGGCAGGCGGGAGGTCTTCTACTCGCCCGGCGGAGCTGCGGCCTCCCCCAGACCGACCGCAACGATCCGTGGGCGCTCCATCAGCCGCCGGTCCTGCGATTCCTTGACACGGGAGCCGATGATCTGTGCGGCCACGATCAGCAGCCCGAACGCGAACAGGATCGTGCCCATCACGTTGACCTGCGGCGGGAGGCCCTGCCGCGTCGCCCCGTACACCCACAGCGGAAACGTGAGCTTCGGGCCCGCCACGAAGTTCGAGATCACGAAGTCGTCGATCGACAGCGCGAACGCGAGCAGCGCCCCCGCGATCACCCCCGGCATGATCAGCGGCAGGGTGACCTTGAAGAAGGTCGTCCGCGGGTTCGCCCCGAGGTCGCCCGCGGCCTCCTCGAGCGAGCGGTCCATCCCGGCCACCCTGGCCCGGACCGTGATCGCGACGAACGAGATGCCGAACATGACGTGCGCGAGCAGGATCGTCAGGAACCCCTGCGGAACGCGCGCGTTCACGTACATCGTGAGCAGCGACGACCCCAGCACGATCTCGGGCGAAGCGATCGCCAGGAAGATCACGAAGTTCATCGCGCCCGAGCCGCGGAAGCGGTAGCGGCCCAGCGCGATCCCCAAGAACGTCCCGAGGATCGTCGCGACGATCGTCGCGGTGAACGCCACCTCCAGCGTCAGGATCAACGAGTCCGTGAGCTGCGGTTCGAAGAACAGGTTCCGCCACGCGTCGAGCGACGCGTGCTCCCAACGGATGTTGAAGCGCCCGGCCGGCGTGTTGAAGCTGAACACGATCATCACGACGATCGGGACGATCAGGTACAGGATGAACAGCGCGGAGTACGTGGGCAGGATGAACCGGGTCCAACGCTTCTGCGAGCGAGGCTTCGGAGCCGGCCCCTCGGCCGCTAGGTCGATCACCCGATCGGATGCCGCGACCGCGCTCATGTGCGGATCGCCCCCGAGGTGACATCCTCGGTCCCCAGGACGCGGGCGTAGATGGTGGCGCCGATGAGGAGCGCCCCGATCAGCAGGAACGACATCGCGGACGCGACCGGGTAGTTGAAGTTGGTCAGGAATTCGGTCTGGATCACGTTGCCGATCATCGTGTTGCCGGGCCCGCCGAGGATCGAGGCGTTCACGTAGTCACCCACCGACGGAACGAAGGTCAGCAGGAACGCGGCGAACACCCCGGGCAGAGACAGCGGCCAGACGACCTTGCGGAACGTCGTTGCCTTGGATGCGTACAGGTCCTTGCCCGCCTCGACGAGCCGCTTGTCGATCCGCTCGAGGGAGACGTACAGGGGAAGGGCGGTGAACGGCAGGAAGTTGTACGTGATGCCGGCGATGACGGCCGTCGTCGTGCCCAGCACGCGATAGCTCTCGGGCATGACGCCGAGGTCCTTGAGCGTGCCCAAGATGATCCCGTTGTCGGCCAGTAGGAACTGCCACTGGACCGTGCGGATGATGAACGAGACGAAGAACGGCAACAGCAGCAGGAACAGGTAGACGTTCTTGCGCCTCCCACCGTAGAACGCGATCCAGTACGCGACCGGATACGCGAGCACGAGCGCGAGGACGGTGACGATGCCGGCGTAGACGATCGACCGGATGAAGATGTCGCCGTAGGTCTCGAGGCCGTAGCGGTAGTTGGCGAAGTTCCAGGTGAACGAGTACGCGCCGAGGAACCCCGACCACAGCGACGTGTACGCCATGTAGCCGATCGGGATCAGGAAGAAGATCCCAAGGTACAGCGCGGCCGGCGCGGCGAGACCGTAGGGCGCGGCCTTCCGCTTGAAACTGGACGGGCGCCTGTCGAGCAGCGGGGTTCCCGCCTTGACGATCTCGTCGACCGTCGGGCTCCCCACGCTCACCTCCCCTCAGATCGTTAGCGGGATCAGCTCTGGTAGATCGGTTGGAAGAGCGAGTTCCACTGCTGTTGCTCCTCCGGGTTCTTGAACACGTAGTACGAGTACGTGTTAGCCAGATCCTCCTCCGTAGGGAAGATCAGGTTGCTGTCCGCGAGCTCGGGCGGATCCACGTAGTCAGCGGCCGCGGGCACCGGCGTGAAGTAGTTGACCCACGACGCGATCATCCCAGCGATCTCGGGGTCGTAGACGTAGTCCATGTAGGTGATCGCGTCGACGGGGTTCTCCACGCCGACGGGGATGCACATGTTGTCGGTCCAGACGACGATCCCCTCCTCCGGGATGCAGAACTGCAAGCCCGAAGCGTCTCCCTCGGCGTTGAGCTGATAGATGTCGCCCGACCAACCGATCGTGAGCGCGACGTCGCCGTTCTGCAGGGCGTTCGTGTAGTTCTGCGTGTAGTACTGCCGGACGATCCCGTCGTCCTTCTGCTTCTGAAGCAGATCGGCGGCCGCTTGCCAGTCGTCGGGGGTGGATGTCTCGGGGTTGATCCCCATCCCGATCATCACGAGACATGGCTGATCGGCGTTGTCCGCGAACATCCCGACCTTGCCCGCGAAGACCGGATCGAACAGGTCCATGATGCTCGTGATCTCGGGCTTGCTCGGCCGAAGTTCCGCGACCTGCGCCGGGTCCCACCCGATCCCCGTCATCCCCGACTGCCACGCCATCGTGAATTTGTTGCCGGGATCGTAGGACGGATCCTTGATCGCCGGGTTCGCGTTCGCGTCGAAGTTCGGATGCTTGTCCGCCGGCAGCTCGATCAGGTAGTTGAGCCGGATGAGCTGGTTCAGCGTGTCCCCGTTCGTGATGACGATGATGTCGTAGCCGGTGGACTGCCCCGCCGCGAGCTGCGGCTGGATCTTGCCGAAGAACTCTGGGTTCGAGTTGATGACTTCGCGGTAGTTGACCTGGATGCCGGTATCGGCCGTGAACCTCTCCAGCGACGGGTACGTGGTCTCGCCGCTCACCTTCTTCTTGTCGATGTAGAGCGGCCAGTTCGCGAAGTTCAGGACGCCGTTCGGCTCGCCGTCGAAGAGGCCCGGCTCGACGCTCGCGCCGCCGCCGCCTCCGGTGGTCCCGCCCCCTCCGCCTCCTGCACCGCCGCCGGGCTGGCCGCCGCACGCCGCGAGGATCGCGCCGAGGGAGAGCGCGCCCGCTCCGAACCCGCCGTAGCGCAGCAGGTCGCGCCGGCTCAAGCGACGCTGCGTCAGCCCGCGGAGCAGCGCGGGGTCGGTGATCGGGGTGTCCCGTCGCGCGTCGCGGGCGGGATCGCTGCGATCGGCCATCACTCTTCATCCTCCTCGGTGATCGGCACCTCTGCGGGCTCGACCACGAACGTGTGCTCGGGCAGCCACTCCAGCCGGACCTGCTGCCCCGGCTGGGGATGGGAGCCGGTGGCCCCCAGGTTCTGGACGTAGACGGTCAGCTCGTGCCCGCCCGGTCCCTCGACCTTGTACTGGTAGTTCACGCCGATGTAGGTCGACATCCGCAGCAGCCCGGCGACGTGGTTGCGGTCGGCGGGCGCCGTCCCCTCGTCCGGCACGATCGTGATCTTCTCGGGCCGCACGCCCACCTTCACGGACGAGATCCCCGACGGGACCCGGTCGCTCAGGGCCGCCACGGCGCCGCCGGTGGACAGCTCGATGCTCGTCCGGCCATTGTCGCGACCGGTGACCCGCCCGTCCAGCAGGTTCGATGCACCCAGGAACCCGGCGACGAACTCGGTCGCCGGGGCCTCGTAGACCGCCTCCGGAGGGCCGATCTGCTCGATCTTCCCGTGCCGCATCACGGCGAGGCGGTTCGACATCGTCATCGCCTCTTCCTGGTCGTGGGTCACGTAGACGAACGTGATCCCGACCTCCTGCTGGATCCGCTTCAGCTCGAGCTGCATCTGCTTGCGCAGCTTCAGGTCCAGGGCCCCCAGCGGCTCGTCGAGCAGCAGGACCTTGGGGTGGTTCACCAGGGCACGCGCGAGCGCCACACGCTGCTGCTGCCCTCCCGACATCTGCGGCGGCTTGCGCTTCTCGAAGCCGACCAGGTCGACGAGGGTCATCACGTCCTTGACCCGTCGATCCACCTCGTCCTTCGCGACCTTCTTCCTCCGCAGGCCGAACGCCACGTTCTCGAAGACGTCCAGGTGCGGGAACAGCGCGTAGGACTGGAACACCGTGTTCACGTCGCGCTTGTACGGCGGGAGCGTGGTGACGTCCCGGCCGCCCAGGTAGACGGTCCCGTACGTGGGCTCCTCGAACCCCCCGATCATGCGCAGGGTCGTGGTCTTCCCGCAGCCCGACGGGCCGAGCATCGAGAAGAACTCGCCCTCGGGGATGTCGAGCGACAGGTCGTCCACCGCCGCGACGTCCGCGAACAGCTTGGAGACACGCTCCAGGCGCACGTCGATCTCCGGCACGTCTACCCCCCTCAGGCCGACTAGGCGCGCATCATGACATAGCCGACCGGGCGAACGACAGCCCCGGCCGCGGGGTCGCGGAGGCTCTCTCCGTAGTACGGAAGCCGACGGGACCGAGGTTCGCGGCTCCCGGGGCGGGGGGTCGGCGGGCTCAGCGTTCGCCGGCCGGGGCCGGACCCTCCGCGGGACCCGCGGGGGCCGCCGGCTCCGGAGCGGGCGGACGCGCGGCCGGCGTGGGGTCCGGCATCCCCGCTGCCGCCCGCCGCGAGCCGGCGAGCCGCGGCAAGGCGGTCACGCCGAACAGGGCCACCGCGGCGACCACGATCGTGCCCACGACCATCCGGCCGTCGATCAGCCCGACGGCGAGCGCGCTCGCCGAGATCAGCGCGCTCCACAGGTACATCAGCAGGACGGCCCGGCGATGGCTGTGGCCGATCTCCATCAAGCGATGGTGGATGTGCTGCTTGTCGGCGTGGCCGATCCCCTGCCCGCGCCAGGTCCGCCGGATCACGGCGAGCGCGACGTCCAGGAGCGGGATCGCGAGGACGAGCAGCGGGACCAGGATCGTTCCGGCGACGGCCGCCAGGTCACCCCCCGACGGCGGGACGGGGTTGCGCCCCACGCCGGAGATCGTGGCGATCGCGAGCAGCGTGCCGAGGAGCATCGATCCGGAGTCGCCCATGAAGATCTTCGCCGGGTAGAAGTTCCAGGGCAGGAACCCGACGCAGATCCCGACCGTGATCGCCGAGAGCAGGGCCGCCGACGACGCGTCGCCGAACAGGGTGTCCGAGCGGACCATGTAGATGAAGAAGGCGGCCGCCGCGATCGCGACCATCCCGGCCGCGAGCCCGTCGAGCCCGTCGACCAGATTCACCGCGTTCGCGACGAGCAGGACCCACAGGATCGTGAGCGGCACCGCGGTATCGGGACCCACGAGCACCGTCCCGGCGGTCCCCGGCAGCCAGAAGTAGGCGATCTGCACCCCGAGGATCACGAGCAGGCCGCCGATGAGGATCTGCGCGGTGAGCTTGGCGAGGGCGGAGGTGCCGCGCTTGTCGTCGATCACCCCGAGCCCGACCATCGCCGTGCACGTCACGAGCGCCGCCAGGGGCTCCGCGCTCGCGCGGTTCATCGCCGTGAAGAACGGGAGCACCTGCGAGACGCCGAGGCCCACCAGGAAGCCGAGGTACATCGCGAGCCCGCCCATCGTGGGCGTGGGGTTCGGATGCACCTTCCGGTCCGACGGCCGGTCGATCCCTCCGATCCGCACGACGAACCGGCGGATCACCGGTGTCGCCAGGAAGGTCGTGAGGGCGCAGGCCACGAAGACGACGAGGTACGCGGTCACGGTCCCATCAGTGTGCTGCCGCCGGGGCCCCGCGGCAAGCGCACCCGGCTCAGTCGGCGTACACGGGGAACCGCGCCGTCAGGTCGTGGACGCGACCCCGGGCCGTCTCCCTGACAGCCTCGTCGTCGGGATGGCGCAAGACGTCGCCGATGATGTTCGCGATCTCCTTCATCTCCGCCTCGTCCATGCCCACCGTGGCGGGCCCCGGCGTCCCGACACGGATCCCCGACGGAGACGACGGGGGCTCGGGATCGAACGGGATCGCGTTCTTGTTGATCGAGACACCGACCTCGTCGCAGACGCGCTCGGCCTCCTTGCCGCCGAGTCCCATCGGGCGCACGTCCGCGAGCACGAGGTGCGAGTCGGTGCCTCCCGAGACGATCCGCAGCCCTTCGTCGGCGAGGCCCTGCGCGAGGGCGCGGGCCGTCCGGACCACACGCTGCGCGTAGTCGCGGTACTCGGGCGTCATCGCCTCCTTGAGCGCGACGGCCTTGGCCGCGATGCAGTGCTCGAGCGGACCGCCCTGCATCATCGGGAACACCGCCTTGTCGATCGCCTTCGCGTGCTCCTCGGTGCACAGGATCATCGCCCCGCGCGGCCCCCGCAGCGCCTTGTGCGTCGTGAACGTGACCACGTCGGCGTGCGGCACGGGCGAGGGGTACGCGCCGCCGGCCACCAGGCCGATGAAGTGCGACGCGTCTACCCACAGCAGGGCCCCGACCTCGTCGGCGATCTCGCGGAACGCGGCGAAGTCGATCTCGCGCGGGTAGGCCGTGTAGCCGGCCAGCACGATCTTCGGCCGGTGCTCCTTGGCTAGGTCGCGGACACGGTCCATGTCCAGCTGCTCGGTCTCGGGGTCGACCTCGTACGGGACGAAGTGGAACCACATGCCGGAGACGTTCACCGGCGAGCCGTGGGTCAGGTGGCCCCCGTGGGCGAGCGCCATCCCGAGCACCGTCTCGTCGGGGTCGTTGGGACGCAGGAAGGCGCCGAAGACGGCGAGGTTCGCCTGCGCCCCGGCGTGCGGCTGCACGTTCGCGTGCTCCGCGCCGAACAGGTCCTTCGCCCGCTCGATCGCGAGGCGCTCGGTGACGTCGACGAACTCGCAACCACCGTAGTAGCGACGGCCCGGATAGCCCTCGGCGTACTTGTTGTTCATCGTCGAGCCGAGGGCGGCCAGGACGGCGGGGCTCGCGTAGTTCTCCGACGCGATCAGGCGCAGCGTGCTGCGTTCACGACCCAGCTCGGACGCGATCGCCGCGGCCACCTCGGGGTCCGTCGCCTTCAGTGCCTCCCAACTGGCGGCGTAGTCCTTCATCGAAGCTCCCCTCGTCCGTCCGTCACGGTTCCTGTCCCCGTTCGATCCGCTCGATCTGCTCCAGCCTGGGGATGTGCCGGCCGCCCTCGAAGTCCGTCGCCAGCCAGACGTCGACGATCTCGCGAGCGTACGCCGGCGCGATCACCCGAGCCCCCATCCCCAGGACGTTCGCGTCATTGTGCTGCCTCGAGAGCCGGGCCAGGTAGACGTCGTGGCAGAGCGCGGCCCGGATACCCGGGACCTTGTTCGCGACGATCTGCTCACCCTGACCCGATCCTCCGAGCACCACGCCGCGTTCCGCCCTCCCATCGGCGACCGCACGGGCGGCCTGCAGACAGAACCGCGGGTAGTCCACCGGCTCGGTCGAGAACGTCCCGAAGTCCACGACCTCGTGGCCGCCGGCCTCCAGGTGTGCCTTCAGGTCTTCCTTCAGCGGGAACCCCGCGTGGTCACACCCCAGCGCGATCCGCATCTACGCCCCGGCGGCGCGCGGGGGTTCGCCGGCGGCCGCGCCCGTCGGGGCCGGCCCGTAGAGCCCGACGGTCAGGCGCGAGACCCACTCCTCGAGCTCCCAGCCGATCGCCCGGTAGGCCTCCATCGGCTGTCCGAGGGGGTCGGCGATGTCCTCGTCCGGGTGGACGCTCGGGTCGATCTGGCGCATCGCGTGCGCGCGAGCGATCCGGGGAGCCATCGTCCAGGGGGAGGCGTCGGCGGATACCGCAGGCTGCGGCTCGAGCAGGCGGACGAGCTCCTTCAGGGTGAACGTCCGCCCGGCGAGCTCGGGGAGTTGGACCGAGAGCCGGTCCCGGTGTTCGCCCGCCATGCACACGATCAGGTCGGCCTCGCGAAGCAACTCGCCGCGCACCTTCCGCGCCCGATGGCCGGAGATGTCCACCCCGAGCTCCGCGGCCGCGGCGACGCCCTCGGGCGTGGCCGGCGACCCCTCCCAGCCGGCGGTCCCGGCGGAGGTGACGCGGGGAGCGCCGTCCCCGAACCGTCGCGCGAGCTCGGCCTTGAGGAGCCCCTCCGCGATCGGCGAGCGACAGATGTTGCCGGTGCAGACGACGAGGATGGATGTCATGCCGGGAACATCGAGTCTAACAGCGGCCTTCCGGCGGCCCCGAGGATGGCACGGACCTCGGGCGCCACATCGCCCGACCGGACGAGTCGCGGGGGAACGTGCGCCAGGTCCACCACGGTCGAGGCGTTGCCCTCGAGCGGCGTCTCCTCGCACAGGTACACGCTCACGCGATCGCCGAACGCCCGCGTGAGCTCGTCGCACGTCGTGGCCTCCGGCTCCCCGGAGCGGTTCGCGCTGGACACGGCGAGCGGACCGCTCCGCTCGAGCACCGCGAGGGCCAGCGGGTGACGCGGGACGCGGATCCCCACGGTGTCGGGATGGCCGCCGAGGTCCCAGCCCCGGCTGGCCCCGGTCCTGGGCAGCACGATCGTGAGCGGCCCGGGCCAGAAGGTCTCGGCGAGCGTCTCGGCGGCGGCGTCGAAGGTCGCGAGCCGTCGGGCCGCGACGAGGCCGTCGACCAGCACGGGCAGGGTGAGGTCCCGGGGCCGGCCCTTCGCCGCGAACAGCGCCGCCGTGGCGCTCGGTTCGTCGGGTCGCGCCGCGATGCCGTAGACCGTGTCGGTCGGGATGACGATCAGCTCACCGCGGAGCGCCGCCGCGACCGCCTCGTCCACCGGCGTCGGCTGCGGCGTCGGTGGCGCGGGCGTCATGGCCTGCGCGCGACGACCACACGGTCTCGCCCGTTCAGGTCGGGTCGGACCGCGACCGATCCGAAGCCGGCCTCCCTCGCCGCCGTGGTCACCTCGGCGGCCGTGGAGTCCTCGATCTCCACGGCCACACCCCCGCCCGGCCGGAGCCAGGCGTACGCCTCGTGGAGCAGCCGGGCCGTCAGCTCCGGCGTCGCGTACACGGCGACGGCAGGGTCCGCGCGGACCTCGACGGGCACGTCGTCGGCCGACGCGGGATCCACGTACGGCGGGTTGCTCACGATCGCGTCCGCGGCGCCGCGGAGGGTGGGCGGCAGGCCCGCGAGGAGGTCGCCGCGGTGCAGCTCGATCGGGAGCCCGAGCAGCCGGGCGTTCTCGGCGGCCAGGTCCAGCGCCGCGTCCGAGACGTCGGTGGCGTGCACCTTGGCCCCCGGATGCTCGTCCGCGATCGCGAGCGCCACGGCCCCCGTGCCGGTCCCGACGTCGACCACGAGCGGCGCTGCGGCGCCGGCGATCAGCTCGAGCGCGGCGTCCACGAGGATCTCGGTCTCGGGCCGCGGGATGAACACGCCCGGGCGGACGCGCAGGTCGAGGCGGCGGAACGCTTGTCGCCCGGTCAGGTGCTGCAACGGGGTGCCCGCGCAGCGGCGGCAGAGCGCTCGGCCGAAGCGCCTCGCCTCCTGGGTCGTCAGACCGGCTTCGCGCGCATACACGCCGGTGCGATCGGTCCCGAGCACGTCGGCCAGGAGGATCTCGGCCGTCGCGCGCGGCGCGTCGACGTCGTGGCGCTCCAGGTAGTCGGCCGCGCGCCGCGCCACCTCCGACGGCCGCACGGATCAGGTCCCCTCGCCGTCGGCGAGCTGCGCCGCGCGCTCGGCTGCGACCAGCCGGTCGGCGAAGGCGTCCAGCTCCTCCCCCCCGGCGAGGACGTCGTGGAGCTGGTGCGACGTGTGCTTGATCCGGTGGTCAGTGACCCGGCCCTCCGGGAAGTTGTAGGTCCGGATCTTCTCCGCCCGTTCGCCGGTCCCGACCTGCGACCGGCGGGTGGCCGCCTCCTTCGCCTGCGCCTCTTCCTGCGCGCGCGCAAACAGACGCGCCCGCAGGTACCGAAGTGCCTTCTCCCGGTTCTGCTGCTGCGACCGTTCCTCCTGCACCTCGACCTTGATCCCCGACGGCTTGTGGATCAGGCGGACCGCCGAGTCGGTGGTGTTGACCGACTGGCCCCCCGGACCGGACGAGCGGAAGACGTCCCACTCCAGGTCCTCCGGACGGAGCTCGACCTCCACCTCCTCCGCCTCGGGCAGGACGGCGACCGTCGCCGTCGAGGTGTGGATGCGGCCGGAGGATTCGGTCACCGGGACCCGTTGCACGCGGTGGACGCCGGACTCGTGCTTCAGGCGGCGGAAGGCGTCCTTGCCGCGGACCTCGAGCAGCGCCTCCTTGAACCCGCCCAGATCCGACGGGGACGACGAGAGGACCTCGGCCTTCCACCGATGGCGCTCAGCCAGGTGCCGGAACATCTCCAGCAGATCCCCCGCCCACAGGGCCGCCTCCTGCCCGCCGGCTCCGGCGCGGATCTCGAGGATCAGGTCCTTCCCGTCGTTCGGATCCTTCGGGATCAGCAGCGTGTCGAGCAGTCCCCGGAGCTCCCGCGCGCGTTCGTCGGCTCGGCCGGCCTCTTCCTGCAGGAAGGCGGCCATCTCCGGATCCGACTCGGAGCTCGCGAGATCACGCGCCTCCTCGGCCTGTCGGAGCGCGTCGCGGTACGTGCGGTAGGGAACGACGATCTCCTGGAGCTCCGCGAACGCCTTGCCGAGGGTCCGGATCCGATCGGGGTCGGCGGCGACCTCGGGCGTCGCCATCTCCTGCGAGATGGTCTCGTACCGGGCCTCGATCTCGCGCAGGCGTGCGTCGGCGGTGGGTTCCGTCATGGATGGAATCCTACGGAACCGCCCGAGCCGCCCGGGGGACGGCGCCGCGACCGGACCGGAGCTGGGGTGGCCGGGCCTAGCCCGAGGTTCCGTCGGCCGACGTGGCGTCCTCGTCCTCGAAGTTCAGGTCGAGGGAGGGCAGGTCGGCGTCGAGCTCATCGCTGAGCATGTCCTCGTACCGCTCGACGTGGTCCGCGTCGCCCGTGCGTTCGGACCGCGGGGCATCGGCGCCGAGAGCGAACTCGAGGTTGCGCGCGGCCGCCAGGAGCCTGGCGTGCATCTCCTCGATCTGTCGCGCGAGGTCCCGTCGGCGAGCTGCGAGCCCGCTCAGGACGCGCTCGGACTCCTCCTGCGCCTTCGCGAGGAACTCGCTCCCCTGTTGGCGCGCCTCCTCCGCGTGCGCCTGGGCGTCCAGCTTGATGCTGTCGGCCTCGGAACGCGCCGCCTCGAGCATCTGCTCGGCCTTCGTCCCGGCCTCGGCCACGATCCGCTCGGCCTCCTGGTCCGCCGAGGCCAACAGGTCCTTGAACCGCTGCGCCACACGCTCGTACGGGTCTTCCTGGGGCTCGGCCGCGGGTGCCGCGACCTCCGGAGCGGTCTCGAGCTGGAGCTTCGCCTCGGCGAGCTCGCCTTCGAGGCCCTTCACCTGCTCGGCGATCTGGAACAGGAAATCGCGGACCTGGTCGGGGTCGTAGCCGCGACGCACGGAGGCGAACTCGCGCCGCCGGATCTGCTCGGCGCTCGGAAGGAGCGGAAGATCGAGCTCGGTCGTCATGGGGACAGCCTCCCGGTGGTTGTCTCGACGACCAATCTTGGGGGGTGGTCGGGGTCGATGCAACGACCCTCGGCACTAGGTCGAACGCCGGTTCGGCGACCGAACCCGCAGGTGGAAGGGGGTGGACCGCCTACGGCACCTCGCCCGCCGCCCCCGCCGCCTCCGACTCTCGGCGGAGCACCTCCCGGAACGAGGCGATCGCCACCTGGATCTGTCCCCGGTCGGGGGTCTGCGTCGTGATCCGCTGCAGCCAGAGCCCGGGCGCCATCAGCGCGCGCATCACGTGGCTATCCGGGAACCGGGCCCCCAGACGCAGGGCCTCGTAGGCGAACCCGGCGATGATCGGGATCGCGACCACCCGGGAGACGATCCGCCACAGCAACGGCGGCGACCCGAACAGCGTGAACACGAAGATCGTGATGACCATCACGATGATGAGGAAGTTCGTGCCGCACCGCACGTGGACGGTCGAGTAGCGGTCCACGTGCTCGGGGTCGAGTGGGTCGCCGTGCTCGAACGCGGCGATCGTCTTGTGCTCGGCGCCGTGGTACTCGAACACCCGGTGGATGTCCTTCGTGCGTCCGATCAGCCAGAGGTAGCCGACGAAGAGCGCGACGCGGAAGAGACCCTCCAGCACGTGCGTCCACACCCCGGAACCCACCTCGTCCTGGAACCACGAGAACAGCGCGGTCGGCCCCACGATGAACACGCCGATGAACAGCAGCATCGCGAGCGCGAGCGAGATGCCCACCTGTCGCCTCGTGAGCTGCTCCTCCTCCTCGACCGAGCGGTTGGCCGCGATCAGGAGGGCTCGGGTGCCGATCGCCAGGGACTGGCCCAGGACGATCACGCCGCGGAGGAACGGCTTGCGCAGGATGGGGTGTCGGTCGGCGACAGACTCGATGCGGTGCGACTCCAGGTACACCTCGCCGTCCGGCTGACGGACGGCGACCGCCCAGTGATCCTTCCCGCGCATCATCACGCCCTCGACGACGGCCTGGCCGCCGTACAGGTGCGTGGGGCTCGGTGCGGGCGTCGCCGCGGCGTCGGCCACGGAGCAGCTAGCCGCGCTGCGCGGCCTGCGTCTTGGCGTAGCGCCGCTGGAACCGCTCGACCCGGCCGCCCGCGTCCACGAGCTTCTGCTTGCCCGTGTAGAACGGATGGCACTCCGAGCACAGCTCGGCGCGGATCTCGCTCACCGTGGAGCGGGTCTGGAACGTGTTCCCACACGAACAGTGGACGTTCGCGATCTGGTAGTCGGGGTGGATCCCTTGCTTCATCGTCGTTCCCTCGGTTCCTACTCGTGGCCGGGCAGCCTAGCCGCCCGACGGGGCCTTCGCGATCTCCTTCAGGACCTGGTCGTTCGACTTCGTCGCCCGGATCTTGTCGGTGAGCAGCTCCAGGGCCGCTCCCGGCTCGAGCGCGTGCAGCACCCGGCGCAGCTTGATCACGAGCGCCAGCTCCTCGGGCGGGAGCAGCAGCTCCTCCTTGCGCGTCCCCGAGGCGTCGACGTTGATCGCCGGGAACAGCCGCTTCTCCGCCAGGGAACGATCCAGACGCAGCTCCATGTTCCCGGTTCCCTTGAACTCCTCGAAGATCCCGTCGTCCATCCGGGAGCCCGTCTCGACCAGCGCGCTCGCGATGATCGTGACCGATCCGCCCTCCTCGATGTTGCGGGCGGCTCCGAAGAACCGGCGGGGCGGGTACAGGGCGGCCGAGTCGATCCCGCCGGTGAGGATCTTCCCGCTGGTCGGCATGCCCAGGTTGTAGGCGCGCGCCAGGCGGGTCAGCGAGTCCAGGACGATCGCGACGTCCTGACCCATCTCGGCCAGGCGCTTGGCTCGCTCGAGGACGAGCTCGGTCACCTGGATGTGCTGGTCCGTCGGCTTGTCGAACGTGGAGTACACGACCTCGGCGGCCTGGACGGTCCGCTGCCAGTCGGTGACCTCCTCCGGCCGCTCGTCGACGAGCAGCACCATCACGTGGACCTTCGGGTCGGCGTGGATGATGCCGTTCGCGATCTGCTTGAGGATCGTCGTCTTACCGGCCTTCGGCGGGGAGACGACCATCCCGCGCTGACCCTTGCCGATCGGCGCGATCATGTCGATGATCCGCTCGCTGACGGCGAGGGGCCCGTCCTCGAGCCGGAACCGCTCGTCGGGGAACAGGGGCGTCAGCTTGTCGAAGTTCGGACGCTCCCGCGCGGCCTCGACGTCGAGGCCGTTCACGCCCTCGATCTCGAGCAGGGCGAAGTACTTCTCGTTGTCCTTCGGGCGACGAACCTTCCCCGCGACCGTGTCACCCTTGCGGAGCGCGAAGCGCCGCACCTGGGAGAGCGAGACGTACACGTCCTCGGGGCCGGGGAGGTAGCCCGAGGTCCGCAGGAACCCGTACCCGTCGGGCAGGATGTCGAGCAGTCCGGTCACCGTGGGCGCGTTGGCGAGCTCCTCAGCCCGCTCCTGCTCCTCGCGCACCCGGCGCTCCTCGCGCATCCGGCGACGGTCCTCCCGGGAGGGCCGCTGACGCCGGTTGCGCCCGTCGGGGCCGCCGTCGCCGCGTCCGTCGGGTCCCGGCCGGTCCCGGTCACGACCGGGGCGGTCCTCCCGTCCACCGCCGGGCGGCGCCTCCTGCGCGCCGGCTCGGTCGCGGTCGTCGGAACGCCTGTCGGAACGGTCCTCGGTGCGCTCGGCGTCACGCGCTCCCGTTCGGTCGGCTTGCTCGGACGTCTCGGTCCCTCCGCCGTTCGTCGACGGCTCCGTCGTCGTCTCGGTGGCCACGGCGATCCCTCCTTCGCTCGCGGGGTCGCCGCCCGTGCCGGCGCCGTTGCCGGCCCCGCCGCGTTCGACGATCGCGTCGATCAGCCCCGCCTTCCGGAGCTTCTGCGCGCCCTCGATCCCGAGGCTCTGCGCGATCTGCTGCAGCTCGGGGATCAGCTTCCCCTGGAGAACGCTGCGGTCCTGTGTGATGTCCATGAGGCTATGCCTCTCCTTCCAGCTCGCCCTTGAGCGTGGCCCAGTCGGCCAGGAAGCGCTCGAGGCCGCTATCGGTCAATGGGTGCTTCACCAGCTTGGTGAAGACGTCGTACGGCATCGTCGCGATGTCGGCGCCGGCGAGCGCCGCATCGATCACGTGCATCGGATGGCGGAGCGAGGCCGCGAGGACGTTCGTCTCGTAGCCCTGCACCGCGTAGAGGTCGCAGATCGATCGGAGGAGCGCCATCCCGTCGGCGCCGACGTCGTCGAGCCGCCCGAGGAACGGCGACACGATGTACGCGCCGATCTCGGCGGCGAGGATCGCCTGCGCGGGAGAGAAGACGAGCGTCACGTTGATCCGGATCCCCTGGGAGGTCAGGCGCTTGCCGGCGGCCAGGCCGTTCGGCGTCATCGGGACCTTCACGACGGCGTGGGACGCCATCTGGGAGAGCTTCACACCCTCCTGGTACATCTCTTCGGCATCGAGGGCCGTCGTCTCAAGCGAGATGTCGCCCGGGACCTCTTCCAGGATCTGCTTCCAGACGAGCTCGGGGTCCTCGTGCTCCTTCGCCACGAGCGACGGGTTCGTCGTGACGCCGGAGAGCACGCCCCAGCGGTTGATCTCGCGGATCTCCTCGATGCTCGCGGTGTCGAGGAACAGTCTCATCCGGTCCGTCCTTCCGATCCGTCCGTCGTTCCGTTCGCCGGCTCCTCGGGCGCGCTCCCGAGCGCCGCGTCGGCCGTCTCCACGACCGTCACCGCGTCGGGCGGGGCCGCCCGGTCGGCTCCGAGCTCCGCCGCGCGCGCCGTCGCGCGCTCCATCACCAGGTCGATCACGGCGGCGATCGACTGGTCGAACCCGTAGT
The DNA here is from genome assembly GCA_036555125.1 of Actinomycetota bacterium. Taxonomy (GTDB): domain Bacteria; phylum Actinomycetota; class UBA4738; order UBA4738; family HRBIN12; genus DATBLY01. The sequence continues at coordinate 22,305 of DATBLY010000156.1, forward strand.
TCGGGATCACGGGCGTGCCGTGCGAGAGCGCCTGGGTCTTGATGTAGCGCTGGAGCCGCCGGATGTTCTCGAACCCTTTCGCGTACCGCTGCGCGGGCCGCGCCTGCACCGCATCCTCACGCGCCATGAAGTGCGTCAGGTGCCGTTCCTCGTCGTCGACGGCGATCACGAACGGCACCGCGAGGATGCGCCCGGCGAACGCGTCGAGGTCGTAGAAGCCCGGCACCACGTGCGCGCCCTCGATCACGATGCTCGTGCCCTCGAGCGCGGCGCGCTCGATCAGGGCCGTGATCCCGACGGCCACCGCCGCGGTCTGCTCCCGGAACCCAACGATCAGCGGGTCGGCGGCCCGGGTCGGCGGCTCCCGCAGGGCGGCGTCCGCCTCGAACGACGACGTGTGCAGCGTCGGCATCAGCTCCGGCGAGAACATCGAGCGCATCACCTCGCGGATCAGGTCGCTCGCGACGATCCGCACGATCCCGAGCCGCGCGGCCAGCTGCGTGGCGATCGTGGACTTCCCGACGCCTGTCGCACCGCCGATCAGGATCACGAGCGGGACGTCGAGCTTCTCCACCTCGCGCCAGCGGAGGAAGTTCTTGGCGTAGCGCTCCCCCGCGATCTCGGTCAGGACCTCGAGGGTCAGGTCGGCGAGCTCCTCGGTCGTCAGCGACGTGGAGCCCTGCTCGAGCAGCCGGTCCTCGATCCGCTCGGCGACCTGGTACGCACGGTAGGGCGACAGACCGGTGACCATGACCTGGGAGGCGGTCAGGCCCTTCGAGTAGGGCAGGCCCGGCTCCCGGTCCGAGATCACGATATGGGGCGTCTTGGTGGTGCGTTCGGTCATCGTTGACGGCTCCGCTCCGCCGCGAGCTCCAGGGTGTCGCCGAGCAGCGTGTCGAGGTCGGCGTCTCCCTCGATCACGACCGCGCGGTTGTCCACGAACACCACCTCCGCGCCACGGGCCAGGGCTCGCTCGACGCCGATATCGACGGCGGCGGCCTTCAACTCCGTGAGCAGAACGTCGAACCCCTCGGCCCTCTCCAGGTCCTCGGCCAGACCGGCTCGGTCGGCCAGACGGGCGCTCCATCCCACGACCCGGCATCCGGCGGAGGACTCGAGGTCGCGGATCTGCCTCGCGGCCACCGCTCCGGGCGCCGTCGTGGTGAAGAACACCCGCTCGCCCCGCACATCTCGCAGCGGAACCGGGATGAAGTCGGTTACGACGAGCCGCGCATCATCGAGGAAGCGGCGGACGTGGGAGCGGAGCGTGGAGAGGTTCTCTGGCCC
>DATBLY010000182.1:0-5256 GCA_036555125.1 Actinomycetota bacterium
TCGACGCGCATCTGGGGCTACGGATGATGCGGACACGTGCCGAAGACATCGGAGGAACCATCGAGATCGGTTCGACGCCCGGGGGCGGGACCCGCGTGGTCGCGCTCCTCCCCGTCGGAGGGCGAGGTGACGAAGGATGAGGATCCTGATCGTGGACGACCACGCGCTGGTGCGCCGTGGCATGAACTACGTGGTGAAGGAAGGGTTCCCGGACGCCGACGTCGTCGAGGCCGACGGCGCCGCCTCCGCCCTGGACGCGATGCGTGACCGCCCCGCCGACCTGGCCCTGGTGGACGTTCGGATGCCGGACCTGGACGGCCTGGAGCTGCTCCGTGAGCTGAAGTCGGGCTGGCCCGACGTCCCGGTGATCATGCTCTCGACCTACGAGAACGCGCCGTACGTCAAGCGCGCCCTCGCCGACGGCGCCGCCGGATACCTGCTGAAGGACGCCACGCCAGAGGACCTGTCGCAGGCGATCAACGTCGCGCTCTCCGGCGGTGGGAACGTCCTGTCGCCCCGCGTGATCCAGAACCTCTTCGAGGACGTGGAGTCGGGCTCGCAGAACGGACACGCGGGACGACGCTCCGAGTTCAACCTCACCCAGCGCGAGAACGACATCCTGGCGCTGCTCGCCGAGGGGCGGAGTAACCGCCAGATCGCGCAGAGCCTGTTCCTGTCCGAGAAGACCGTGAAGGCCCACCTCGCGGCCATCTTCCGCAAGCTCGGCGTGACGAACCGCACCCAGGCCGCGATGGTGGCGGTCCAGCAGATGGGCGTCGGCCCGCTGCCGGGGGCGGCGTCGAACGACTAGCTCGGGACTTCGGCGTCGTCGGCGCCGGAGTGTGCGGTGGGCCGGTCGCCCGGCCGGCCCACCGCCTTCCACGCACCGGGCCCGCGTTCAGGGCCGGCCGAACTCCTCGAAGAACCGGCTCGCCGTGGGACCGCGCTGTCCCTGGTACTTGTTGCGCGATCCGCTCGCGCCGTAGGGCGTGTCGGCGGGGGTGGTGAGCCGGAAGAACGAGATCTGTCCGATCTTCATCCCCGGGTAGATCGTGATCGGCAGGTTCGCGACGTTCGACAGCTCGAGCGTCAGGTAGCCGTCCCACCCCGGATCGACGTAGCCCGCCGTCGAGTGGATCAGCAGGCCCAGCCGACCGAGCGAGGACTTCCCCTCCAGGCGCGCGACCAGGTCGTCGGGGAGCGCCACGCGCTCGAACGTCGACCCCAGCACGAACTCGCCCGGATGCAGGATGAACGGCTCGCCCTCGGGGACGGTCACGAGCTCGGTCAGGTCCGCCTGCTCCCGCTGCACGTCGATGTACGGGTAGCGGTTGTTCTGGAAGACGCGGAACTCGTGGTCCACGTGCAGGTCGACCGACGAGGGCTGGACGCAGGCATCGTCGTACGGGTCGATCACGATGTGACCGGCCTTGATCTCCTCGCGGATCGTTCGGTCCGACAGGATCATCGGCCGCTGATGCTACCCGTTCGAGACCGCCACCCAGCGCTCGAGCGTGGCGGCGGCGGCACCCGAGTCGATCGCCCCGGCGGCCATGGGCAGCCCGGCCGCGAGGTCCACCGCGCGCCCCGCCACCTCGAGCGCGGCGGCGGCGTTCAACAGGACCACGTCGCGACGCGGACCGGGCTCGCCCGCGAGGATCGCGCGCGCGATCGCGGCGCCCTCCGCGGCCTCGCCTCCCCGGAGGTCCTCGACGGTCGCCCGCGCCAGGCCCACGGTCGCCGGGTCGAGGTGCCGCTCGCGGACCTGCCCGTCGCGCACGTCCAGGACGGTCGAGATGCCGGTCGTCGTCAGCTCGTCCAGCCCGTCCTCGCCTCGGAAGACCTTCGCCCGCACGCCGCGACGGGCGAGGACCTCGGCGATCAGGGGGAGCATGTGCGGGTCGGAGCACCCGATCGCGGAGCCTGCCGGGCGAGCCGGGTTCGTGAGCGGCCCGAGGAAGTTGAAGATCGACGGGACCCGCAGCTCCCGCCGGACCGGGCCCGCATGGGCGGCCGCGGTATGGAAGACGGGAGCGAACATGAACCCGATGCCCGCCTCGCGGACGCACCGGGCGACCCCCGCGCCGTCGAGGTCGATCCGCACGCCGAGCGCCTCGAGCACGTCCGCCGAGCCGCAGTGCGACGTGGCCGCGCGGTTCCCGTGCTTCGCGACCGGGACGCCGGCCCCCGCGACGACGATCGCCGAGACCGTCGAGATGTTGAACGTGTAGCTCCGGTCCCCGCCCGTGCCGACGATGTCGATCACGTCGTCACCGGCGTCGACCGGCGTGGCGAACTCCAGGGCCGTGCGCGCGAGCCCGTCGAGCTCGTCGACCGTCTCGCCCTTCGTCCGCAGGGCCATCAGGAAGCCGCCGATCTGGCCCGGGGTGGCGTCGCCGCTCATGATCGCGCGGGCGACCGCGGCGGTCTCGTCGGCCGACAGCGCCTCGTGCGCGATCAGGCGCGAGAGGGTGTGGGGCCACAGATCGGGGTCGGGCTCGCTCATGAGGAGGGAACGCTACACTGTGGGCTCCCCGGCGCGCCGGGGCGGTTCCGCGGGTGTGGTTCAATGGTAGAACGCAAGCTTCCCAAGCTTGAAACGGGGGTTCGATTCCCCTCACCCGCTCCGATCGACCGCACCCGTTGTGAGTGTCTCCCCATCCGCACACAGCCAGACGTTGACGTGTTCTCGCTCGTCGACGTTCCCCAGGCGATGCGTTCCCTCCGGGAAGGGACCGGCAGGAAGGGCAAGATCGTCACCACCGTCTGATCGCGTCGGTCACGTCGGCGTCGGTCACGTCGGATCGGGCCGGGCGCTCTCCTCCAACCGGAGCGCGAGCACCCGCATCACCCCGAGCGCGAGGTCGGGACGCTCGCGCACCATGCTCTCGAACTCGCGCTGGCCGATCCGGATCGTGTGCACCGGACCCTCGGCGACGAGCGAGGCGATCCTCGGGTTCCGCGTGATGACGGACATCTCGCCGACGAACTCCCCCGCGGATCGGTGGGCGATCACGCGCCCGTCGGCCGCGACGACCGCGATCGCGCCCCCGGTGATGATGTGCATCGCGTCTCCGACCTCTCCCTCCCGAGCGATCGACTCGCCTTCGTCGTACCCCTGCTCCTCGGCGATCCCAGCCAGCCGTTCGAGGTCTTCGGGCCGGAGATCGGCGAAGAGCGGGATCCGGCGCAGGAGCAGTACGCGCTCGATCACGGAAACGGTTTCCACGGATCGCATCTGCGTGTCTCCTTCTCGTCGAGATCGCACGGCGACGGCGCACCGGCGGACGAAGCCGTTCCCGTCGTCGAGCGCCTTCGCGAGCCAATCCCCATCGTCCTCCATCGAGGCAGGGATCGGTTCCCACAGGGCCAGCAGGGGCCCGACCATCTTCAGGGCATCGACGGCCTCGAGCGTCTCGAGCGCGGTCGCCCGGACCGGGCCGGACGCGTCGAGTCGCTCGATCGCTGAGCTGTGCGCCTCGCGATCGGCGGCCACCATGCTCGCCGCCCACAACGCGGCGCGGGCGTCGGCGCGTGCACGGTCCAGGATCGCCGCTCGCAACAAGGCCTCGAGGTCAGTGGCTTCCGGGGTCGCCGACACCAGTCCGCGGTCCCTCCGCGCCCGCTCGGCGCCCGCGTCCACGAACGTCCGGATCATCTCGACGGACCCGACCGCGTCGAGGCGACGAGCGGCCTCGACGCCTGCGGGGGCCGTCTCGGGATCGCTCAGGGCCTCGAGGACGAAGGGCGCCGCTGGCGGCCCGAGCATGCCCAGGGCGCGGCCGGCCGCGAGCCGCACGGCCGGATCGGCGGCGCCGATCCGCTCGACCGCGGGCGCGAGCGCTCGCTCCGGGGCCGACGACGCGAGACACAGGAGGGCCGCGGCCTCGACCTGCGGATCCGGGTCGTTCAGGGCTCGACCCGCGAGATCGGTGGCCGGGCCGTCCGGAGCCGCGCCGAGGTGCTCCAGGACGATCAGGCGAACGGCGGGGTCCTCCTCGCCGAGGAGCCGGTCGAGCCTGGCCGAGGCCCGGTCGTCCCCGAACGTCAACGCTCGAGCCGACGCTGCGGCGCTGACGGCCGGGTCGGCGTCGTCGATCATCGCCGCGAGCGACTGGCGGCCCGACGCCGACGCCGTCTCGATCCCCTCGACCGCCGCGAGCCGCACGAGGGGGTCGGGGTCGCGCAGACCTTCGAACAAGGGGTCGGCGAGCGCCGAGGCGTGGAGCCCTGCCGCCAGGCGGAACGCGAACCTCCTGGCGCGGACGTCGGAGGACCGCATCGACCCGGCCAGGACGGTCGCGGACTGCGCGTCGACGTCGAGGGGCACCGGTGTCCAGGCCGTCGCCTTCTCGAACACCTGCGGGCGAGCCGCGAGCAACGCTCGGAGCAGCGCGTCCACGTACGAACGGCGGATCGCGAGCACCACCACGACCGTGAGCGCCGAGGCAACGATCCCGATCGCCGCGAACTGGCGCGCGGTCAGCACATCCTGCCCGACCAGCGCGACCAGGCCGGCGATCCCCGTCCCCACCTGCGAGGGACCGCCGTTCAGGAACGCGCGGGTCTCATCCCGCTGATCGTCGGGGACGACGTTGACGAGCGTCTCCCATCCCGGAGACGCGACCCCTTGCAGCCAGACCCCGGTCGTCACCTTGAGCGCGACGATCGTCGCGAACCCTACCCCGACCAGCAGGATCGCGAAGGCCCCGAGGTAGAGGAGCGGCAACACCAGGATCATCGCGGTCACCCCGAACCGCGTGAAGAGCCGGTTCGTCAGCAGGATCGATGTCAGGAAGGCGCCTCCCGTGATCGCTGCGCCCACGAGGCCGAAGAACCCGGCGAGAGCGTCCGCATCGGTCAACCGATCGGTCGCCGCGGTCGCGAACGGCAGGAAGAGCGAGTAGAACAGGATCGAGAAGAGCACCGCCGCCAACGCCATGGCCGTCAGCAACCGGCTGCGGCGGACGTACGCGTAGCCGCTCTTGACGCTCTCCAGGAGCGCGACCCGTCGTTGCGCCGGCGCTGGGTGGAACCCCGCGTCACCGAGTGCGAGCCGGCTCAGCGCCGCGGCGATCACCAACCCGACGATCCACACCAGCAGGAGGTTCTCGACGCCGAGGGCGCCCGCCAGCGGGCGTGTGAGCAGCCCGCCCACCACGGCCCCGAGGATCCCACCCGCACCGAAGATCGGGAACAAGCGCTTCGCTTGGTGCGTGTCGACCACGGTGCCGGCGGTTCCCCACAGGCCGATCG
>DATBLY010000121.1:0-11295 GCA_036555125.1 Actinomycetota bacterium
CTCGGCGAAGATGCTGCGCGACACCGGCCGGCACCCGGTCGAGCTGCGGGAGATGGTGACGTCGCCCGGCGGCACGACGATCGAGGCGATCCGCCACCTCGAGGAGGCGGGGGTGCGGGCCGCGTTCCTGAACGCGATCGATGCCGCGCGGAAGCGGAGCCTGGAGCTCGCGAAGGGCGGCGACGAAGAGGAGGACCCCTGATGGGCCGAGGCGACCGACCGAAGGTGCGCTGGGCGCACGACCGCGAGCGCAGGAAGAAGGAGCGCGAGGCCAAGCAGGCCGCCGAGCGCGGCGCCGCCCGCAAGGCCGCGAAGAAGCGCTAAGCGCCGCGGCCGCCGGCCGAGATCCGCCCGCGTCGCGTCACGGACGGGGGGAGAGGCGATTGCGGAGGGTGCCGATGCCCTCCGCCGAGAGCTCGATCAGCGCACCCGGCCACAGGCGGCGGGTGGGATCCGCGTCGTCGGCGCCGAACGGGGCGAGGGCGAACGCGTCGCCGCGCTCCAGCACGGACTCCTGCGACGCCGCGCCGATCAGCGCGAACAGGCTCCGCGCCGCCCCGTTCAGGTTCCCCTTCACCAGGTCGCGGCTGTCCACCTTCGCGTGGAGGAACATCGACTGCGGGTCCAGCTCGTCCGCCGTGACGACGCACGGGCCGATCGCGATCGGCAGGCCCTCCGCGGTCGGCATCGGGTCGCCGCTCTCGCCGTGCGCGGCCCAATCGTTCACGAGGGTGTACCCGAACACGTACGGGGCCGCCTCGGCGGCGCCGACCCGGCTCGCCTCCCGGCCGAGGACCGCCGCGACCTTCGGCTCGTAGTCGAGCCACGCCGCCCCCGCGGGCCAGGGCACGACCTGCTCGGGGCCGACGAGCGACCGCTCCACCTCGAGCGAGTCCGGGGCCAGGAGGGACCGCGGGAACAGCGGCGTCAGCAGCTCCGCGTCCTTGACGACGTGGTCCATCGCGTCGTCGCGGTCGAGGGCGGCACGGGCGGCGTCCATCACGGTCCCGCCGCTGCTCGCTACCAGGGTCTCCAAGGTGGTGGGGAACGCCGGGTGCCCGACCGCGTCGGGTAGGTCGACGACCTCACCCCCGAGGATCGCTCCCAGCCGCCGGTGCCCCCTCCGGTCGAAGGTCACGAGCCTCATCAGGGAGCCGAAGCATACGCCCCGCCACCTGCGATTTCCGGGGTTTGTGTCCCGAACCGGCGGTCACGCACGGATGGCCGCCGCCGAGGGCCCTCGGCTACGATGGCGACCGCTGCGACCTGCGGTTCGCACCGCGCATCGAAGGGAGATGGCGTCCCATGGCGACGAAGTTCCGCATCACCTACGCGACCCTTTCCGCCGACAACGAAGAGCTCCAGCGGGCCTACGACGAGGCCGCCGAGCGGATGAAGGCGGAGCTCGGCAAGGACTACCCGGTCGTCGTCGACGGCGAGGAGCGCTGGCGCGAGGACGTCTACGCCGAGCCGTCGCCGATCGACCACGACGTCGTGATCGGGCGCTTCTCCCAGGCGACCGCGGAGGACGTCGAGGACGCGGTGGCGGCGGCCAAGGCGTTCTCGCTCGAGTGGGACCGGATGGGCTGGCAGGAGCGCGTCCGCATCCTCCGTGCCGTCGCCGACATCATGGAGGAGCGCCTGTTCGACCTCGCTGCGCTGATGGCGTACGAGGTCGGCAAGAACCGCCTCGAGGCCCTCGGCGACGTCCAGGAGACCGCCGAGCTGATCCGCTGGAACTGCGACGAGATGGAGAAGCACGAGGGCTTCCGAACGCCGATGAGCGGCCTCGGGGCGCCCGGGGACTACTACGACGTGATGCGCCCCTACGGCGTCTGGGCCGTGATCAGCCCGTTCAACTTCCCGATGGCCCTGTCGGGCGGTCCATCCTCCGGCGCGCTCGTTGCCGGCAACTGCGTGGTCCTGAAGCCGTCCAACCAGGGCGCGCTCCTCGGCTACAAGCTGTACGAGTGCTACCGCGACGGGGGGGTGCCCGCGGGGGCGTTCCACCTGGTCAGCGGCCGCGGCGCCGTGGCCGGCGAGGCCCTGTGGAAGCACCCCGACGTCGGCGGGATCACGTTCACGGGCTCGTACCAGGTGGGCATGACGATCTACAAGGAGTTCGCGACCCAGGTGCCGAAGCCGGTCATCTGCGAGATGGGCGGGAAGAACCCGGCGATCGTGACGAAGCACGCGGACCTCGATGTCGCGACCGACGGCGTGCTGCGCTCGGCGTTCGGCTTCGGCGGGCAGAAGTGCTCCGCGTGCTCGCGGGTGTTCGTCGAGCGCGAGGTCTACGACGATTTCCTCGGTCTGCTCAAGGAGAAGACGGAGAAGATCACGGTCGGCGACCCGCTGCGGCGCGACGTCTATCTCGGGCCGATCATCAACGAGGCGGCGCTGGACACGTTCGAGGAGGCGGCGGCCGAGGCGAGCAAGAACGGCACGCTCGTCACCGGCGGGGAGCGGATCAGCGACGGGGACCTGGGACGCGGGCTCTTCGTGCAGCCGACGATCGCCGAGATCCCCGACGACAGCTGGCTCTGGAAGAAGGAGCTCTTCGTCCCGTTCGTGGCGGTCGCGCCGTTCGACGAGCTCGACGAGGCGATCGAGAAGGCGAACGAGACCGAGTACGGCCTGACCGCCGGGTTCTTCAGCCAGGACCCCGCCGAGATCGACGAGTGGCTCGACCGGATCCAGGCGGGCGTCGTGTACGTCAACCGCCGCGCCGGCGCCACCACCGGGGCCTGGCCGGGCGTGCAGCCGTTCGGTGGCTGGAAGGGCTCGGGCACCACCGGCAAGGCCGGGGGCGGCCCCTACTACGTCACCCAGTACCTGCGGGAGCAGTCGCGGACGGTGATCTCGGAGTGAGCCTGGAGGACGTCGAGATCGAGGGCCTGGCGAGCGCCGAGGCCCCGGACCTGATCACCGAGATCCCCGGGCCGAACGCGCAGGCGGTCCTGGAGCGGGACGCGCGCGTGACGAGCCCGTCGCTCCCACGGGTGTACGAGTTCGTCCCCGCGCGCGGCGCCGGATCGGTGGTGGAGGACGTCGACGGCAACCGGTTCCTCGACCTGAACGCGGGCATCGCCGTCGCGTCGACCGGCCATTGCCACCCGAAGGTCGTCGAGGCGATCCAGGCGCAGGCGGCCGAGCTGGTCCACTACTCGGCGAGCGACTTCTTCCTGCCGATCTATTCGGAGGTCGCGGAGCGGCTGGACGAGATCGCGCCGATGTCCGGGCCCGTGCGTTCGTTCCTCACGAACTCGGGGACCGAGGCGGTCGAGGCCGGGATGAAGCTCGCGCGGTGGGCCACCGGGCGGCAGTACATCCTGGCGTTCTACAACTCGTTCCACGGCCGGTCCTACGGGAGCGTGTCGCTCACCGCGTCGAAGGCCGGCTACCGCGCGGGCTTCGGCCCCCTGCTGCCCGGGGTGCTGCATGCCCACTACGGCGACGGCCGGGACATGCGGATGGCGCCCGGCTCCGCCGAGGATGGCTTCCCCACGATCGACTACATCGAGCACTTCCTGTTCCGGAAGATGGTCTCGCCGCTCGAGGTGGCCGCGATCGTCGTCGAGCCGATCCTGGGGGAGGGCGGCTACATCGTGCCGCCCGACGGGTGGTTGCTGGCGCTCCGCGAGCTCTGCGACCGCCACGGGATCTTCCTGGTCTGCGACGAGGTCCAGTGCGGCATGGGGCGCACGGGCAAGATGTGGGCGGTGGAGCACATGGGCGTCGAGCCCGACATCCTGCTGGCGGGCAAGGGCATCGCGAGCGGCATGCCTCTCGGCGCCATGATCGCGAAGGCCGAGAAGATGACGTGGACGATCGGCACGCACGGGTCCACCTACGGCGGGAACCCCGTCTCCTGCGCGGCGGCGCTCGCCACGATCGACGTGATCCGCGACGAGCACCTGTTGGAGAACGCCTCCAAGGTCGGCGACGTGCTGCTGAACGGCCTGCGGGATCTTCAGGAGCGGAACGACCACATCCGCGAGATCCGCGGGCTCGCCCTGATGATCGGCGTCGAGCTCCCCGACCACGATGCGATGATCGCGGTCGAGCGGGCGGCCTTCCACAGGGGGTTGCTCGCGCTCGGGTGTGGCGAGAGCACGATCCGGATGTCGCCGCCGCTGGTCTTCCGCGAGGACCAGGCGCGCAGCGCGCTCGGCGTCTTCGAGGAGGCCCTCGGCGCGATCGAGGGCGGCCCCTGAGCCGCGTGACGCCATGAGCCTCGGGTTCGACTCGCTCACGATCGACTGCGCGGATCCGGTGCGCCTGGCGACCTTCTGGGCCGCGGCCCTGGGGTTCGAGCCCTCGGACCTCGATCCCGAGGGGTCGTGGATCGACGACCCGTCCGGCGGGGTCCGCGGCATCTTCTTCCAGCTCGTCCCGGAGCCGAAGGTGGTGAAGGACCGGATCCACCTCGACCTGCGGCCCGGCGTGGCGATGGCCGCCGAGGTCGAGCGGCTCCTCGGGCTGGGCGCGACCGTCGTCGGGCGCGTGGACGAGGGCGGCAGCTTCTGGACCGTGATGCAGGACCCCGAAGGCAACGAGTTCTGCGTCCTCCGGGGGCCGGCCGACGGCTGGACGCCGGCCGGAGAGCCGGCGTGACGACGTCGAAGGTCGCGTCGATGCGCGACGCGGTCGCGCAGCTGGTGCGCGACGGCGACACGGTCGCGATCGAGGGCTTCACGCACCTGATCTGCTTCGCGGCGGGTCACGAGATCATCCGCCAGCGCAAGCGGGACCTGACGCTCGCACGGATGACGCCCGACGTGATCTACGACCAGATGATCGGGGCGGGCGTGGCCACGAAGCTGATCTTCAGCTGGCTCGGGAACCCCGGCGTGGGATCGCTGCACGCCGTCCGCCGCCGGATCGAGGACGCCGACCCGGCGCCGCTCGAGATCGAGGAGTACTCGCACTTCGGCATGGTCTGCCGGTACATGGCGGGGGCCGCGAACCTGCCGTTCTTCCCGATCCGCTCCTACTACGAGAGCGACATCCCGTCGGTGAACCCGAGGATCCGCCCGATGCGCTCGCCGTACGACGACGGCGACGAGGTCTACGTGGTCCCCCCGCTGCGGCCGGACGTCACGATCGTCCAGGCGCAGCGCGCCGACGCGGAGGGCAACGCGCAGATCTGGGGCCTGCTGGGCTGCCAGAAGGAGGCGGCGTTCGCCGCCGAGCGGGTGATCGTCGTGGTCGAGGAGCTCGTCGAGGAGGGCGTGATCCGGCGCGACCCGAACCGCACCGTGATCCCGGGCGTGGTCGTGGACGCCGTCGTCGAGCAGCCGTTCGCGTGCCACCCGTCGTTCGCGCAGGGCTACTACGACCGCGACAACGCGTTCTACCTGGCGTGGGATCAGGTCGCCCGCGATCCCGCGACGCTCGACGCCTGGCTCGACGAGTGGGTCTACGGCCTCGGGAGCCACGCCGACTACGTCGAGAAGATGGGCGCGGCGCACTGGGACCGGCTGCGGCCCGAGCCGGCCCTCTCGGGCGAGGTCGACTACGGGAGGTACGCGTGAGCGACGCGGCCGCCGACCCCGGCTACTCGAAGAGCGAGATCATGATCTGCGCCAGCGCGCGCCTGCTGGGCGGCGTGCGCAACTGCTTCGTCGGCGTGGGCCTGCCGAACATCGTCTGCAACCTCGCCCAGCGGACCGTCGCGCGCGATCTCCAGCTGGTCTACGAGTCGGGCGTCTTCGGGGCCCGGCCCGAGCGGCTCCCGCTGTCGATCGGCGACCCGACGCTCGCGACCGGGTCGACCGCCGTGACGTCGATGTTCGAGCTGTTCGCGTTCTACCTGCAGGCGGGCCTGATCGACGTCGCGTTCCTGGGCGGCGCCCAGATCGACCGCTTCGGGAACCTGAACACGACCGTGATCGGCGACTACGCGAAGCCGAAGGTCCGGCTCCCCGGCTCCGGCGGCGCGTGCGAGATCGCGATCCACGCGCGGCAGATCCTGGTGATCATGCGGCAGGCGCCGCGCTCGTTCGTCGACCGGATCGACTTCCGGACCTCGCCGGGGCACTCCGGCGACCCCGAGCACGACCGCGCGCGCGGCTGGTCCGGCAGCGGGCCGACATCGGTCGTGACCGACCTCGGGACCTACGGGTTCGACGAGGCCACCGGCGAGATGACGCTGCTGACCCGCCACCCGGGCGTCACCCTCGACGACGTGCGGGCGAACATGGGCTGGGAGCCGCGCGTGGCCGACGACGTGGGCGAGACGCCGCCGCCCACGGCCGAGGAGCTCCGTCTGATCCGCGAGGAGCTCGACCCGCTCGGCGTCGCCTCGAAGTAGCGGTAGCGTGTCCCCGATGCGCGCCGAGCTCGGACCGACCGCGTGAGCCACGTCTTCCCGCGCGTCGTCGGCCGGACCCTGCCCACGGCGGTTGCCGCGGAAGGGGTCTGGATCGTCGACGCCGACGGCAAGCGCTACCTCGACGGCGCCGGGGGCGCGATCGTGTCGAACGTGGGCCATGGAGACCCATCGCTGATCGCGGCGGCGACCGAGCAGCTCGGACGGACCCAGTACGTGCACGGCACGATGTTCACGACGGAGGCGCTCGAGGCCTACGCCGACGAGGTGGCCGCGGTCCTGCCGATGGACGACGCGCGGATCTACCCGGTGTCGGGCGGCAGCGAGGCCGTCGAGACCGCGCTCAAGATGGCGCGCGCGTTCCACCTGGCGCGCGGGGAATCGGAGCGCACGACGGTGATCGCGCGTCGGAGCTCCTACCACGGCAACACCCTCGGGGCCCTCGACGCGAGCGGCAAGGAGCCGCTGCGCAAGCCGTACACGCCCTGGCTGGGACGGTTCCTGCACGCGCCGGCGGCGTACGAGTACCGCTGCGGGAACCCGCAGCACCCGGAGGGGTGCGGGGCCTGGCACGCCGCGGAGCTCGAGCGGATGATCCAGCAGGCGGGCGGCGGCGGGACGATCGCCGCGTTCCTGGCCGAGCCGGTGGCCGGCGCGACGCTCGCCGCCGCCGTGCCGAGCGACGACTATTGGCCCGCGATCGTGGAGGTGTGTCGCGGGCACGGGATCCTCGTGATCGCGGACGAGGTGATGACCGGCTTCGGACGGACCGGCACGTGGTTCGGCGTGGAGCACTGGGGCGTCCGGCCCGACATCCTGACCGCGGGCAAGGGCACGACGAGCGGGTACGTGCCGTTCGGGTTCGCGGCCGCCAGCGGCGAGGTCTTCGACGCGGTCACCGCGGCGCCGTTCGTCCACGGGTTCACCTGGTCGCACAACGCCCTCGGCTCGGCCGTGGGCCGCGCCGTCCTGCGCCGGCTGTCCGAGGACGGGCTCGTCGAGCGGAGCGCCGTCCTGGGGGAGCGGATCCGCACGGCCCTGCGGGCCGAGCTGTCGGAGGTGCCGACCGTGGGCGACGTGCGGGGCCTGGGCCTGATGCTCGGCGTCGAGCTGGTCCGCGACCGCGCCACCGGCGAGCCGTTCGCGCGGGAGGACGCCGTGACCGAGCGCGTGGTCGCGGCCGCGCGCGAGATCGGCCTCCTCCTGTACGCGAGCACCGGCCACGTCGACGGGACGAACGGGGATCTGGTGATGCTGGGGCCGCCGTTCGTGCTGTCCGACGACGAGGCCGACCTGCTGGTCGAGCGCACGGCCGACGCGATCCGCGCGGTGGCGTGAGCGAGGCGGTCGCGCTCGTCGTCGCGCCCGAGGTGCGACGGTACGACCACGGACCGCAGCACCCGCTCCGTCCGGAGCGGGTGCTGCTCACCTGGTCGCTGATCCGCGCCTACGGGCTGGACCGGGCGCCGAACGTCCGGACCGTCGGTCCCGAGCCCGCCGACGACGCCACGATCGAGCTCGTCCACACGCCCGCGTACGTCGACGCGACGCGGCGCGCGGGCCACGGCGAGGACGGCGCCTGGGGGCGGTTCGGCTACGGGGCCGGCGACAACCCGATCTTCGATGGGATGCACGAGGCCGCGGCCGCGGTCGCGGGCGCCTCGGTCGAGGCCGCCCGCTCGGTCGTCTCGGGCGAGGGGGAGCACGCCTTCAACGCCGCGGGCGGCCTGCACCACGCGATGCCGGAGCGGGCGTCGGGGTTCTGCGTCTACGACGATCCCGCGATCGCCATCGCGTGGCTCCTGCGCGCCGGCGTCGAGCGGGTCGCCTACGTCGACGTCGACGTCCACCACGGGGACGGGCCGCAGTTCATCTTCTACGACGACCCACGTGTGCTGACGATCTCGATCCACGAGTTCGCGCCGTGGTTCTTCCCCGGCACGGGCGACGCCAGCGAGCGCGGCGGCCCGAACGCGCCGGACAGCGCCATCAACATCCCGCTGGCCCCGTTCACCGGCGACGACGACTGGTTGGCGGCCTTCCGCCAGGTCGTGCCTCCGGCCGTCGAGCGCTTCGCGCCCGACGTCCTGGTGACGCAGCTCGGATGCGACACGCACATCACCGACCCGCTGGCGCAGCTCGAGCTGACGACCCGCGCGTACCGGGAGACCGCGAAGGAGCTGCACGACCTGGCGCACCGCGCCGCCGACGGCCGGTGGATCGCGACGGGCGGCGGCGGGTACCAGTGGGCGCGGGTGGTGCCGCGAGCGTGGACGATCTACTTCGCCGAGATGGCGGGCGTCGAGCTGTCGGACGAGCTGCCGGAGGCCTGGATCGAGGAGGCCGAGTTCCAGCTGCGGGACGCGGTTCCGGTGACGCTCGCCGACCCGCCCTCGTTCGGGTCGCGGACCTCGGGAGCACCCGGATGACCGACCCGCGGACGAAGCTCGTGTGCACGCTGGGCCCGGCGAGCGCGACCCCGAAGATGGTGCGGGGCCTCGCGCGCGCCGGCGCCACGATCTTCCGGCTGAACGCGTCCCACGGCTCGTCCGACGACCACGCCCGTTCCGTCTCGATCGTCCGCGACGTGGAGGCCGAGACCGGGCGCACGCTCGCGATCCTCGCCGACCTCCCCGGCCCCAAGGTCCGGCTCGGGTCGCTCGATCCCGATCCGTTCCGCTTCCAGCCCGGCCAGGCCTTCCGCCTCCGTCCGGAGGGCGACGGCGACGTGGGCGGAGCGACGACGACGTATCCGGGCCTCGCCGGCGACCTGCGCGAGGGGGACCGGATCCTCTTGGCGGACGGCGCGGTCGAGCTCGTCGTCGTCGCGCTGGAGGGATCGACGGTCGTCAGCGAGTGCGTGCGCGGCGGGATCGTCCGTTCCCACCAGGGCGTGAACGTCCCGGCGGAGCGTCTCGGGCTCCCGGCCGTGACCGACCGTGACCGCGCGGCCCTGGCCGTGATGCTCGAGCTCGGCGTCGACCTCGTGGCGCAGTCGTTCGTGCGCGAGGCCGCCGACGTGGACGAGTTGCGCGAAGCGATGGCGGAGCGCGCCGTACCGATCGTCGCGAAGATCGAGACCAAGCCCGCCGTCGAGCAGATCGATCGGATCCTCGAGGTGGCCGACGGGTTGATGGTCGCGCGCGGCGACCTGGGCGTCGAGCTGCCGATGGAGGAGATCCCGCTGCTCCAGAAGGATCTGCTCCGGGCCGCTCGCCGGGCCGGCCGTCCGTCCGTCGTCGCCACGCAGATGCTCGAGTCGATGATCCACGCGCCGCGCCCCACGCGGGCCGAGGCGACCGACGTCGCGAACGCCGTGCTGGACGGCGCGGACGCGATCATGCTCTCGGGCGAGACCGCGATCGGCGAGTACCCGTTCGAGGCGGCGTCGGCGGCGATCCGGATCGCGCGCGCGGCCGAGGACCGCGGGACCGAGTACCGCGCGCGCGAGCCCGACTGCATGCACGCGGGCGTCGGCGCCGCCGTCGCCCACGCGGCCGCCGCGATCGTCGACGAGGATCCGGAGGTCGTCGCGGTCACCTGCTATACGGAGACGGGCCGCACGGCACGGCTGCTCGCCGCCGAGCGCCCCGGCGTCCCGGTCTTCGCCTTCATCCCGGACGCCGGCGTCCGGCGCGGCACGGAGCTGCTGTGGGGCGTGCGCCCGCTCCCCGCCGACCCGCCCGCCGACACCGACGAGATGATCTCGCTGATGGATCGTGGCCTCGTCGAGCACGCGCTCGCCGGCGACGGCGACCACGTGGTGATGGCCGCGGCGTCCCCGGCCGGCAAGACGACCACGAACATGGTCAAGGTGCACGTCGTCGGCTCGCCCGTCCGCTGAACGGCCGAGCGCCCGCGCCACGCGGACCCCGGCCGCGTTGTCCGCGGACCGGGTGGGTCGTACCCTCGCCCCATGGGCATGGACCCGAAGGCGTTCGGCTCCCGCGGCGGGTACATCGACGGCTCGAAGGAAGAGCTCGACCTGGAGCGGGCGACCGAGGAGCACCGGCGGGAGCAGCAGGCCCACGCTCGGCCCCGGCCTCGGTGGCGCCGGTGGTTCCGGCTGAGGGAGCGAACGTGAGCGGCCGCGGGGTCAACGCGATACCAGGGCGTCCCGAGGGCGAGGGCTCGTCCCGGATCGAGGAGCGCGAGCTCCAAGAGGCGGCGCGCCGGCACGAGATGGACGAGCAGCTGCACGCCCACGACCCGCGCCGCTCCGGCTTCTTCTCCCGGCTGTTCCGGCGGGATCGCTCCGGCAAGTAGTCTGCGCCAGACTAGACGGCCGCGCCTTCGTCGTCGGGTCCGGACTCGAGCTCCGACACGCCGGAGAGCGCGCCGACACCCTCGTCCACCAGGTAGGTGAGGTAGGCGTACAGAGCGAACGCCGAGCGGCGCGGGTCGCCCTCGGGGAAGTCTTGCTCCCGCGTCTCCTCGGTGATCTCGAGCCGGGTCCCGAGCACCAGGCGCAGGTCGTTCACGACCCCGATCCACGCCGTGAGCTCGTCCTCGGTCAGGCGTTCGGCGTCGACCGAGCGCTCCATCACGCCGATCGCAGCCAGCCGCTGCTTCGTGAGCTCGTCGCCCGCCGCCATCTCGTACTCGAGGTTGCGGAGCGGGTCGTCCGGGTAGGCGGGCGGGTACAGCCGGGCCATCGCCGCGTCGCTCGAGGGGCTCTCCTCCTCGAGGAGCTGGCGGAGCTGGGCGGGGAGCCCACGGAGGACCTCGCGCTCGTCGGCGCCGAGCCGCAGCTCGAACCCGCGCCGCGTGCGCTTGATCGCGCGGCGCGGCATCAGGCGTCCTTCTCCATCGTCGCCCAAAGCCCGTGGGCATGCAGGCGCGACACGTCGAACTCCGCCTTCTCGCGCGGTCCGCTCGACACGACCGCCTTGCCCTTCGTGTGGACATCCCACATCAGCCGCTCGGCTTTGCGACGGCTGTACCCGAAGAGCTTCTGGAAC
>DATBLY010000007.1:0-16275 GCA_036555125.1 Actinomycetota bacterium
CGACCCGCCGCCGCTGCCCCGCAAGTACGACTACGCGGGCGACGATCCGGCACCGGCCGTCGGCCCGTGCGAGGACCCCGGCGACGTGGGGTACGCGCTCTCCGTCCGCCGCGAGCCCCTGGACGCGATCCTGGTCGACCGGGCCCGTCGCGCGGGGGCGCGGATCGACGAGGCGACCACCCTGACGGAGGTCGTCACCGAGGGCGACCGGGCGACCGGGCTGCGCGCCGACGGCCCCGGCGGACCGGTGGAGCTCCGCGCCCGCCTCGTCGTGGGCGCCGACGGCCGGCACTCGTCCGTGGCGCGGGCGGTCGGCGCGCCGGACCAGGTCCGGGAACCCGCGGTCCGGATCCTGCAGTACCGCTACGTCGAGGGCTTCCCGGGGCCGGACGGCGATCCCGACGGCGCCGAGTTCTCGCTGGTCGGCGACGAGCTCGTGTACGTGTTCCCGAGCGACGGCGGCACCACCTGCGTGGCGCTGTCGGTCAGCCTGGCCGACGCCGCCGACGCGCGCCGGGCCGGCGCGAAGCCGGCCGACCGGTTCGCGGCGCGGATCGACGAGCACCCGGGGATCGCGCCTCGGTTCCGGGCCGGCCGCCCGGTGGGTCGCTTCCTGGGCTGCGGCGCGGAGCCGAACGTCGTCCGCGTCCCCTGGGGGCCTGGGTGGGCGCTCGTCGGGGACGCTTCGATCCACCAGGACCCGTGGACCGGCCTGGGGATGGACAACGCGGGGATGCATGCGACGTTCCTGGCCGAGGCGATCGACGGGTGGCTCGCCGGTCGGATGACCGAGCGCGCGGCGATGGAGGGGTACCACGCCCGCCGCGACGACCACGCCCTCGAGGGGTTCCGCGAGACCGTCGAGCTGGGCCGGGACTTCCGCACGGCCGTCTGGGACTGATCGCCGGGGCGCCCGCGGGGCGCTGCTAGGCTGGATGCCTCGTGGGCGCCGAGTCACCGAAGGAGGAGTGCGGGCTCTTCGGCGTCTGGGCACCCGGCGAGGACGTCGCCCGCCTCACCTACTTCGGCCTGTTCGCCCAGCAGCACCGCGGGCAGGAATCGGCCGGGATCGCGGTCTCCGACGGCACGAACCTCCTCGTCTACAAGGACCTCGGGCTCGTCAGCCAGGTCTTCACCGAGGCCACGCTCACCACGCTGCAGGGCGACCTGGGGATCGGCCACACCCGGTACTCGACGACCGGCTCGACGACGTGGGAGAACGCGCAACCGGTCTTCAAGACCGACGGGATGCGCTCGATCGCGCTCGGTCACAACGGGAACCTGGTGAACACCGGCGAGCTCGCGGAGCGCGCCGGCAAGCGCCGCGGCGCCACGACGGACACCGACGTCGTCACGACGCTGCTGTCGGGCGAGATGGCCGGCGGCGGGTCGTTCGACGAGGCGGCGCTGCGGGTGCTGCCGACGCTCCGCGGCGCCTTCAGCTTCGTGATGATGGACGAGCGGAGCGTGTACGCGGCCCGCGATCCGCACGGGATCCGGCCGCTCTCGATCGGGCGCCTGCCGGGCGGCTTCTGCGTGGCCTCCGAGACGTGCGCGCTGGACATCGTCGGTGCGACGCTGGTGCGCGACGTCGAGCCGGGCGAGCTGATCCGGATCGACGACCGGGGTCTGCACGCCTCGCGGTTCGCGGAGTCCCCGCGGCGGGCGCTCTGCATCTTCGAGTTCGTCTACCTCGCGCGGCCCGACTCGCGCCTGGACGACCGCTCGGTCCACGAGGCGCGTCGCGAGATGGGCCGCCGCCTGGCGGAGGAGCACCCCACCGAGGCCGACCTGGTGATCGGGGTGCCGGCGACCGGACACGCGGCGGCGCAGGGCTACGCCGAGGTGAGCGGGATCCCGTACGGCGAAGGGCTGATCAAGAACAGCTACGTCGGCCGGACGTTCATCCAGCCGTCGCAGTCGCTGCGGGACCGCGGGGTCAAGCTGAAGCTGAACCCGCTGCCGGACTCGATCCGGGGCAAGCGCCTCGTGGTCGTCGACGACTCGATCGTCCGCGGCACGACGACGCGCCAGACCGTCCAGGTGCTCCGAGAGGCCGGGGCGACCGGGATCCACCTGCGGATCACCTGTCCGCCGATCCAGTGGCCGTGCTTCTACGGGATCGACATGTCCACCCGACACGAGCTGGTCGCCTCCGACCTGGCCGTCGACGAGATCCGCGCCTTCGTCGGTGCCGACTCGCTCGGCTACCTGTCGCTCGACGGCCTCGTGGCGGCCTCCGGCGGGGAGCGCGAGGCGTTCTGCCGCGCGTGCTTCGACGGCGAGTACCCGATCGAGGTCCCCGATCGCGTCGGCAAGTTCGTCCTGGAACCGCAGCTCGAGCTGCCGACCTCGTGAGCGAGACGTACCGCGCCGCCGGCGTCGACACCGAGGCGGCCGCGAAGGCCGTCGCCCTCATCGCCGACCTCGCCGCCCGCACGCGCCGCCCGGAGGTGGCCGACGACGTCGGCGGGTTCGCCGGCCTGTTCCGGATCGGCGAGGGGCGGCTGTTGGCGGCGGCCACCGACGGGGTCGGGACGAAGCTCGAGATCGCCCGGCTGACCGGACGGGTCGACACGGTCGGGATCGACCTCGTGGCGATGTGCGCCGACGACGTGGTCTGCACCGGCGCCGAGCCCTGGTTCTTCCTGGACTACCTCGCCGTCGGCGCGGTCGTCCCCGAGCGCGTGGCCGCGATCGTGGAGGGCGTCGCCGAGGGTTGTCGGCGGGCCGGTTGCGCCCTGCTGGGCGGGGAGACGGCCGAGCACCCCGGCGTGATGGCCGCCGACGCGTTCGACCTGGCCGGGTTCTGCGTCGGGGCCGTGGACGAAGAGCGCCGGCTCGGCCCGCGGCTCGTGAAGGAGGGGGACGTCCTGGTCGGGCTGCCGTCGACCGGGCTGCACGCGAACGGGTACTCGCTCGTACGCGCCGCGCTCCTCGACCGGTACGCGCTCGACGCGATCCCCCCGGGGCTCGACCGCCCGCTCGCGGACGAGCTCCTCGAGCCGTGCGCGATCTACGCCCCGACCGTGCTGGCGCTGCACCGCGCGGGGCTGCTGCACGCCGCCGCCCACGTCACCGGCGGCGGGCTGCTCGAGAACCTGCCCCGTGCCCTCCCGGACGGGCTCGGGGCCGATCTCGAGCGCGGGTCGTGGGTCGAGCCGCCCATCTTCGGGCTGCTGCGCGCGGCGACCGAGGCGTCGGAGGCCGACCTGCTCGGCACCTTCAACCTGGGGATCGGGATGGTCCTGGTCGTCGCCGCGGGCGAGGCCGGCGCCGCGATCGACCTGGCTGGGCCCGGGGCGTGCCGCATCGGGCGGGTCGGATCCTCGCCCGGCGTGCACCTGGCCTGACCTGGGCTCTTCGATCCGCGGGCCAGGCAGACATCCCCCGCCCGGAGCTTGACCGGCACAAGGTTTAGTCCATGCGGTCCCCGCCGAACCGCCCGTCCTCCCGATACAGGGACCGCGCGTTCGCGCCGTACCTTCGGATAGGTATGACGGCAACCGCGACCGAGCCCAACAACAGCGTCCTCGTGGTGGACGACGAGCCCCAGGTCGTCTGGGTGCTCCAGTTCAGCCTGGAGGCCGAGGGCTACACGACCTTCCTCGCGCGCGACGGCCAGGCGGCGATGGAGGCGATCGAGCTCTTCCACCCCAAGCTGATGCTGCTCGACATCATGATGCCGACGATGGACGGCTGGGCGGTCCTCGAGGAGCTGATGCAGCTCCCGAGCGATCAGCGCCCGCGCGTGATCGTGGTGTCGGCGCTGTCGAGCCTGCGGGATCGCGCCCGCGCGGCCGAGATGGGCGCCGACGCGTACGTCCCCAAGCCGTTCAACGTGGAAGACCTCATCGAGGTGCTGCACGACCTCGACGAGGCGCCCGTCGCCTGACGCGGCTTCCCCGCCCGACCGGCCGATCGATCGGATCCATCCCAGTAGTCTGCGTCAGACTAGTCGTCGTGCGCGAACCGCTGATGGTCCTTCGTCACGACGGTCGTCCCCACCGCGCGGCACGTGAGGACGGGCTCGTCCAGGAACTCGGCCGCCGACTCGCTGATGTCCGGACGCGGTCCGCCGATCTTCCAGACCTCGAACTCACACCGCCGGCTGGTGTTGCCGACCGACACGATCCGCCCCGTGGCCTCGATCCAGTCGCCCGCGTACAGGGGCGCCAGGAACTCCACGGTCTCGTACGCCCGGAAGAGCCCCTCGTCGCCGTCGTAGCGCATCGCGAGCTCGGTGATCAGGTCGCCGACCACCTCGAGCTGCTTCGCGCCGGCCACGAGGCTCCCGCCGTAGTGGGCGTCCTCGCTGCCCAGGCGGCGCCGGATGTGCGCGGTCGGCAGCTCGCTCATCCGCGCGCTCCCTTCGGATCCTCGATCACCTTGCCGAAGCGCACGCCGCGCGCCGGGACCCGAACGACCTCCCCGTCGCGCTTGCGGACGAAGTAGGTCTCGGCCTCCTCGTCCCACCGCTCGAAGACGCCGACCGCCTCGCCCAGGAACCCGTTCGGGAGCTCGAACTGGAACGAGACCCGCTTGCCGAGGTCTCCGATGCCGACGAGGTTCCGGGCGCTCATGGCGCGGAGGATACCGGCGGGGCGGGCTCGGGCGGCAACCGGAGGCATGCCTCGGCCGCGATGCGGAACAGGAGCTCGCGGCTCGTCGCGTGATCGTTCCAGCCGCGCGGGTCCCACGCGTCGCCGGACAGGTCGTCGCCCGCGTACAGGACCTGGCCGAACGCCACGCCGCGGAACGCGGCGACGGCGAAGAAGGCGGCCGCCTCCATCTCCACCGTCAGGCAGCCCTCGGCCACGCGCCGCTCGACCTTGGCCTTCGTCTCGCGGTACAGGCCGTCGGTCGTCCAGGTGGCGCCGGTCACGTACGGCACGTCGTGCGCCCGCAGCGTCGCGACGATCGCCTCGACCGCCTGCCGCGTCGGCTCGACGGCCCGGCCGGGCGGCAGGTAGTGGTACGAGGTCCCCTCGTCGCGGATCGCTCGCTCGGGCACGATCGCATGCCCGAGCGCCAGCTCCGGGACGAGGACCCCCGCGCCCCCGCAGGCCACGAACGCGCGGCACCCGAGGGCGATCAGCTCCTCGAGGGAGCCGGCGGCGAGCGGCGCCCCGACCCCCGGGTGCACGACCGCCAGCCGGCGCCCTTCCAGCTCGATCTCGTAGATCGGGTTCGGTCCGATCTCGGACACGATCTCGTGGATCAGGCGGCCGCCGCGCTCGGCCACGACCGTCTCGATCACGTCCTGGAAGAAGCAGAGGACGGCGTGCGCCGGGACCTCGATCGGCTCGATCCGCTCCGAGGGCTCGATCACGGCCGTCGGCGCCGGGTCGAACTCGAGGATCGGCGGGACCGGGTCGCCGAGGCTCACGAGGTCGTCTCCTTGCGCGACGCGAGGATCGCGCCGCCGATCACGAGGGCGACGCCGACGATCGCCCCGGCGTGGACGCGCTCGTCGAGGAACACGACCCCGAGGATCAGCGCGACGACGGGTGTGAGGTAGATCGCGAACGCCGCGCGCGTCGCCCCCACCCGGGCGATCAGCCGGCCCATGATCCAGAAGGCGAGGCCGGTGCCGACCACGCCGAGCACCGCCACGGCGGCGAGCGACGCGACGCGAACGCTCGAGGCCGGCAGCCCCGCGAGGCCCAGCGGCGCGGTGAGCACCGCCGCGACGGTGAGCATCCGTGCCATGACCGGCAGGGACCCGTGACGCTGCGTCAGGGGGACGGCGATGTTGGCCGCGCACCCGTAGCAGGTGATCGCGGCGAGCACCATGGCCACGCCGATCGCCTGGCTCGATCCGCTGCCGGCCGCCGGCAGCGCGATGATCGCCACCCCGACGAACCCGATCGCGAGCCCGGTGAGGTGCGAGCGGTCCGGGAGCCTGCGCAGCATGATCGCGCCGATCGCCGCGGTCATGATCGGGACGGCGCCGTTCAGCAGCCCCGTCAGCGCGGACGTGATGTGCTGCTCCGCGAGCGGGAAGAGCGTGAACGGGATCGCGACCCACAGCACGCTGACGGCGACGAGGCGGGGTCGCTCGTGACGAGGGATCGGTGTCCGGGAGGCGGGCAGCAACCAGAGGACGGCCGCGCCGAGCACGACGCGGGCCCAGGTGATCACCCCCGGCTCGAACGCCTCGAGCCCGACGGCGATGAACAGGAACGAGGCGCCCCAGATCCCGCCGATCGAGGCGAACAGGCCCCAGTCGCGCGCGGTGAACGCGCCACGGTTCTGGCCCTCCGACGTCGACAGGACGGATCGACGACCCGCGCCGCTCCCGCTCATCCGATCCTGGCGATCGTCCTGGGGGGCGGCTCCGGGTAGGCCTCCGGATGGACCGCCCAACCCAGGATCTCGACGCCGTCGACGATCCGCGGTCCCGGTCGCGAGAAGAACGACGTCGCGTCCACCGCGAACACGTTGCCGTTGCGCGCCGCAGGCGTATCGGCGAGCTCGGGATGCGCGAGGAGCGCGGTCCCCTCCTCCTCGGCCTCCTCCAGGTAGTAGCCGCACGGCATGAACACGAGCACCTCCGGCGTCGCGTCCCGGATCTCGCGATGCGTGACGGCCCGCCCTCGGCCGCCCTTCTCGTTCAGCAGGTTGGATCCCCCGACCGCCTCCACCATCTCGGGCACCCAGTGGCCGGCGACGGACGGCGGCTCCGCCCACTCGATCGCGAGCACCCGGATCGAGGGGAGCCGCGCGGCCGTCTCCTTCGCCTTCGCGACGCGGGTCCGCATCACGTCCGCGAGCCGACGCCCCCGCTCCTCGGCGCCGAGCAGCGCGCCGACGGTCTCGACCTGCGCGATGACCTCCTCGAGCGTGTGCGGATCGAGCGAGACGACGCGCGTGTCGGCGGAGAGCCCGATCTTCGCGAGCGCCTCCTCCACCTGCCCGGCGGGAACGGCGCAGACCCGGCAGAGGTCCTGGGTGAGGATCACGTCCGGCTGCTCGCGTCGCAGCAGATCCGTGTCGAGGACGTACAGCGGCCTCCCGCCGGAGAGCTGCGCGCGGACGGCGGCGTCGATCTCGGCCGACGACAGCGGCCGGCCCTGGGGCAGGGCGCTCCTCGAGACGACGGGCTTGGTGACGGCCTCCGGCGGGTGGTCGCACTCGTCCGTCACCCCCACGAGGTGGTCGCCGAGGCCCAGCGCGAAGACGATCTCGGTGGCGGACGGCAGCAGGGAGACGATCTTCATCGCGGCAAGTCTCGCAGGGCATCCGGGTCCTGCAGCAGGGCGATGAGCTGGTTCGCGGCCCGACCGACCGCGGCGCCGTCCAGCACCCGATGGTCGAACGTGATCGACAGGGTGCCGGCCGGCCGCGCGACGACGTCGCCGTCGGCCACCAGGGCGCGCGGCCCGATCCGGCCGAGCGCGATCGTGACGGACGTGCCGGGGGAAAGGATCGGGGTCCCCGACTCGCTCCCGTAGCTCCCCGTGTTGCTGATCGCGATCGTCGCGCCCGTGGTCTCGTCCGGCGTCAGCGTGCCCTCGCGCGCGGCGGTCGCGAGCCGTCGGATCTCCGACGCCAGCTCCGCGATCCCTCGGCCGTCCGCCCTCCGGATCACCGGCACGACCAGGCCGCGCTCGGTGTCGGTCGCGATCCCCACGTGCATCGAGCGGTGGAGGACGATCGCGTCGTCGGCCCAGGACGCGTTCATCAGCGGGTGGTCGGCGAGCACGCGCGCCAGCGCGGCGATCAGCACCGGGAGCGGTGAGACGCCGAGCTCGGCGCGCGTCGCCTCGAGCGCCGAGGCGTCGAGGGTGCGGAACGTGGTCACCTGCGGGATCGCGGCCTGCCGCTCCAGGTTCGCGGCGATCGATCGCCGCGTCGGGGTCAGCGGGATCCGGTCGACGTCGTCGGTCCCGGCCCCCGGGGTCGTCGTCCCGGGCGACGCGTCCGCGCCGGTGGCCGCCCGCCGCACGTCGTCCTCGGTCGCCCGCCCGCCCTCGCCGGTCGGCGTCACCGTCGCGAGGTCGACGCCGAGGTCCTTCGCGAGCCTGCGCACCGCGGGCGTCGCGGCCGCGCGAGCGCCCGGCGGCGGCCGGTCGTCGAGACCGTCGTCGTCGGGCCCGGCGACCTCGAACGTGACGAGCACGGCCCCGACCGGGACCGACGCACCCGTCGCGGCGTGCAGCGCCGCGATCCGACCGGCGAAGGGGGAGGGGATCTCGACGGTCGCCTTCGCCGTCTCGACCTCGACGAGCGGTTGGTTCAGCGCGACCTCGTCACCCTCGGCGACCAGCCACGCGGTGATCTCACCCTCCTCGAGCCCCTCGCCCAGGTCGGGGAGCACGAACCGGCGCTCGGCCATCAGTACGCCACCGTCCGTCGGACCGCCTCGGCGATCCGTTCGACGCTCGGGAGGTAGACGCCCTCGAGCGCGGCGGGCGGGTACGGCGTGTCCCATCCCGTGACGCGCGCGACCGGCGCCTCCAGGAAGTCGAACGCCGCCTCCATCGCCCGAGCCGCGATCTCGGCCCCCATCCCGAGGGTGAGCGGCGCCTCGTGGACGACGACGATCCGCCCGGTCTCCCGCACGCACGTCCCGAGCAGCCCCAGATCGAGCGGCGAGAGGCACCGCAGGTCCAGGACGCGCGCGTGGACACCCGCGCTCGCCAGGGCATCGGCCGCATCCAGCGCGCGCGCGACCATCGACCCGTAGGCGACGATCGTGCAGGCATCGCCGTCGCGCAGGATCCGGGCCGCCCCGATCCCGGGGCCGTCCGCCGAGAGCTCGCCCTCCTCCTTCGTCCAGTAGCGGGCCTTCGGCTCCAGGACGATCACCGGGTCGGGGTCGTCGATCGCGGCGCGCAGCAGGCGATAGGCGTCGAGCGGGGTGGAGGGACAGACGACCTTCAGCCCGGCCGTGTGGACGTAGTACGTCTCCGGGCTCTCCCCGTGGTGCTCCTTCCCGCGGATGCCGCCGAACGACGGGATCCGGACCGTGATCGGCAGCTCCACCCGCCCGCGCGTGCGCTCCCGGTACTTCGCGAGATGGCTGACGATCTGCTCGAGCGCCGGGTACGAGAACCCGTCGAACTGCATCTCGATCACCGAGCGCCATCCCGCGAGGGCCAGGCCGATCGCCATGCCCGTGAAGCCCGACTCGGCGATCGGCGTGTCGAAGACGCGCTCCGGGCCGAAGCGCTCCTGCAACCCGTCGGTCACGCGGAAGACCCCGCCGAGGCGCCCCACGTCCTCGCCGAACACGAGCACCCGGGCGTCGGCGTCGAGCGCATCTCCGAGCGCCGCGTTCAGCGCGGCGACCATCGTGTGCTCAGCCATCGCCCAGCGCCTCGGCCCGCTGCCGCAGGAACGACTCCGGAGGCGAGGCGTACACCCAGTCGAACACCCAGGCGTCGGGCGGCGCCTCGCTCGCGATCAGGTCGGCGCGGATCCGGGCGACGCGCTCCTCCGCCTCGCGCTCGCACGCCTCGACGAAGCCGTCATCGGCGTGCCCGGCGGCGGCGAGCCAGGTGCGGTACCGCGGGATCGGGTCGAACGCCCGCCATCGCTCGACCTCCGCGTCGTCGCGGTACCGGGAGCTGTCGTCCGCGGTGGTGTGCGGCCCCAGGCGGTAGGTGAGGGCCTCGATCAGGGTGGGACCGCCGCCGGTGCGTGCGCGGTCGGCCGCCTCCTTCGTCACCCGGTACACGGCCAGGACGTCGTTCCCGTCGACGCGGACGCCGGGGAACCCGTACCCGTCGGCGCGCCGCCAGATCTCGCCCGCGGTCTGCAGGCCGGTCGGCACGCTGATCGCCCAGCCGTTGTTCTGGCAGAAGAGCACCGCCGGCGCGCGGAACACCGCCGCGAGGTTCGCGGCCTCGTGGAAGTCGCCCTCGCTGGCCGAGCCGTCGCCGAAGTACGCGAGCGTGCAGCCGTCCGCCCCGTCGAGCCGCTGCCCCAGGGCGTACCCGACCGCGTGGCAGATCTGGGTAGCCGTCGGGACGCAGATCGGGGCGAACCGCGTCGCGCGCGGATCGTACGGACCGCCGTGCCACGAACCGCGGTGGTACGCGAGGTACTGCACCGGGTCCACGCCGCGCACCACCGCGGCCGCCAGCTCGCGGAACGACGGGAAGACCATGTCGGTCGCCTCGAGAGCCGCGGCGCTGCCGATCTGTGCCGCCTCCTGCCCCTCGAACGGCGGGTAGACGGTCAGCTCGCCCTGCCGTTGGAGCGCCATGCAGGCCCGGTCGAGGTGACGCGCGAACACCATCTGCCGCAACAGATCCCGGAGCTGTTCGGGGTCCAGCCCGACCTCCGGGTCCCCGACCGCCCTCCCGTCCGGGGCGACGATCCGGACCGGCTCGCTGCCGCTCCAGTGCTCGGGGATGTCCACGACGCTTCAGCTCCTGACCCGGGAACGCCGAGAGCATAGGGGATGGCCGGTGCCGCTAGACTCCGCGACGTGGTCCCCACGGCGTCCCTGCGCGTGTACCAGCCGATCGAGGCGTTCGAACGCGACGAGCAGCTCCACTGGGAGCGGTACCTCGTCGAGGGGAACCGCGCGCGCACCGTCCGCCCGCGCTACGCCGATCGCCCGGGATCGGGCGCGCTCGGCATGATCTCGCCCGCCGACGGGGAGCACGCCGAGATCCGGGTGATCGACGGCCGGACCTACGTGAGCCCGTGGCGGGTCCGTCTTCGGGTCCTGACGGCGATCGCTGGGTTCGCCGAGTCGTCCGAGCTCGAGCTCGCCGAACAGTACATCTCGAAGAAGGACCGCAAGCGCGCGCGGCGCGAGCTCCGTCGCTTCCGGCGCCGCGACGCGGAGATGTTGCCGTTCGCGCACGTGGCGGCCTGGCACGTCCCGATCCGGTGGTTCGTGCTCTTCCGGGACGAGGATCGCTCGCTCGAGGAGGATCGGAACGGGCGGGTCCGCCTGCGGTACGGCACCACGATCCGCCGCGCGATGCGCCGCGCCGAGCAGGCGATCCCGGTGCTCCGCCGATCCGAGCTCGGTCCGATCTCCGACCTGATCCTCGACATGCACCAGTGGCTGGCGACGTTCGATCCGGGTTCGCTCGTCGAGCTCGACTACGGATCCCTGTGCGACGTCCTGTCGTGGGACGAGCTGGACGACGATCGCTCGGCGCGCGATCTGCACGACGCCCTCGAGGCCCTGGAGGCGGGCGAGTTCCCGCGGTCGGCGGACATCTACCAGGGCGTCCTCTCGCGGTGGGCGGAGGTCCGCAGCCGCGAGGTCATGAACTGATCCGGCGCGTCGGCGCGGATCGGCGCGCGCCGGCGGAAGAGCCGCTCGAGGGGGTCGGGGGACGGGTGACGCGGTCGGCGGAGGGCCGGGTGTTCCTCGCGACCGGTGCGACGGGCGCGATCGGTGGGGCCGCAGCGGAAGGGCTCGCGCGGAGCGGAGCGACCGTCGTGCTGCTCGTTCGCGATGCCGCGCGGGCCGCCGACGTCGCGAACAGGGTCGAGGGAGCGGGCGGCCACGCGGAGCTCTTGGTCGGCGACCTCGCCCGTCCCGACTCGCTCCGATCCGCGGTCTCGGCGTTCCTGCGGACGCACGACCGGCTCGACGGGCTCCTGAACAGCGCGGCCGTCATGGTGCGGAGGCGGTCCACCACGCCGGAAGGGCTCGAGTCGATGTTCGCCACGAACCATCTCGGGCCGTTCCTCCTCACGGGCCTGCTGCTCCCGGTCCTCGAGGCCGCCGCACCCGCGCGGGTGCTCACGGTCTCCGCCCCCTCGACCGTGCGGGTCGACCTGACCGACCTCCAGAGCGAGGGTCGGTTCCGCTGGAGCCGAACGTTCGGGATGACCAAGACGGCGAACCTCCTCTTCACGTTCGCGCTGGCGCGCCGTCTCGATCCTTCGCGCGTGACGGCGAACGCGTTCCACCCCGGCCTCGTTCGGTCGGACCTGACACGCGAGATGCCGGGCCCGGTTCGCGCCGTGCTCCGATCCGTGTCGTCGTCCCCTTCGAAGGCGGGCGCCGCCATCACCGAGCTCCTCACGTCGGCCGCGTTCGCCGGCGTCACCGGGCGGTTCTTCAGGGGGACGAAGGCCATCGATCCGCCCGCGGCATCGCAGGACGAGGCGACCCAGGAGGGGTTGTGGAGGCAGAGCGAACGCCTCAGCGGGCTCGCGTGGTGACGGGGACGATCGAGGCCCGATCGTGGACGCCGGGCGCCGGTCGGATGGTGGCCAGGGGCAGAATCGAACTGCCGACACCGCGGTTTTCAGCCGCGTGCTCTGCCATCTGAGCTACCTGGCCGTGAGGTCGCCGCGAGCGACGCTCGCTCGGTGACGGCTCTCGCGCGGGTGACGGGCTTCGATCCCGCGATCTCCGCCTTGACAGGGCGGTGAGGACTCCGGACTCCTCCACACCCGCAGATATGTGGTTGATGGTGCCAACCGCGTGCCCCCAACGGGATTCGAACCCGTGCCGCCGCCTTGAAAGGGCGGTGTCCTAGGCCGCTAGACGATGGGGGCTCGAGGTCCCGGTCATCGTACGACCTCGGGGGCGGCCGGGAGAGTATAGCGGGCGGCCCGGAAGCGCCTTCACCAGCGGCTATCGTGCGGCCGATGGATCGCCCCGCCGCGCGCGCCTGGCTCGACCGCTACTTCGCCGCGTGGGTTTCGAACGACCCCGGCGACGTCGCCGTCCTGTTCACCGACGACGCGGTCTACGCCGTCTCGCCCTTCGCCGAGCCGTGGGTCGGGCGCGACGAGATCGTGCGCCGGTGGACGAGCGGCCGCCAGGAGGACGTCGAGCACGCCTCGGAGGTGCTCGCGGTCGACGGCGACGTCGTGGTCGCGCACTGGCACGTGCGGGCCCGGAACGAGGGCGACCCTGCGGTCCGCGAGTGGGACGGGCTCCTGCTGCTCAGGTTCGCGGCCGACGGCCGGTGCGCCGAGCATCGGGAGTGGTACGCGGTCCGCGAGCCGGGCGGCTGAACCGGTCGCCGACGCGGACGTCGGCACCGACCGGCAGCTCCAGCACGTGACGGACGCGCCGACGCGGTCGCAGCAGCCTGCCGGCCGGGACGCGCCGGACCTCGAGGACGGCGAGGTCGCGGTCCAGGAACGCCACGGCGATCGGGAACCGCATCCCGAACGTGTGGACCGACCGGCAGCGTTCGAGCAGCAGGCCGGTGCCGGGCGCCAGGCCCGCGCGGCGGCGGAGGCCGCGCGCCCGTTCCCGTCGCGTCGTCGGGACCTCGACGAGCACGGTCCCGCGGGGCCCGGCCAGCTCGCGACGCGTCCGAGGGATCGCCGCGTCGAGCGCGCCCTGACGCCGGGTGGCTACCACCATGGTCCGCACCGCTCGCACCCTAGGCGGTGTGGCCGACATCGTTGTACCCGACGCGCGCAAGGCTCATCTCGTCGAGCCGCCTGCCGCCGCTGCTCGCGCGGCGAAGCCGCGCCGAAGGGCATCGTCGTCGATGTCGCGCGTCACCTCGTCGGCGATCGTGCGGATCTCGCGCCGGGCATCGGCGGCGCCGACGGCGTCTCCGCGCCGATCTCGGATCTCGGCGAGGACCTCGAGCGCGGACCATCGCGCCAGGCGCTCGCCCAGCCGGCTCGAGCGCTCGAGCGACTCGCCGACGAGGCGTTCGGCGTCGCCGAGCTCGCCGGCGGCGACCCGCGCCCTCGCGAGCGTCGCGAGCGCCTCCTCGACGAAGATCTCGGCGCCGATCGTCCGGAGCCGCTCGAGGAGGGACTCGGCGACTCCGGCCGCGGCGGCCGGAGCGCCGGCCGCGAGCTCGAGCCGGGAGCGGGTGAGCCCGGCCGCCGCGACCGTGAACGATCGTTGGATCTCGGGCAGCTTCGCCGAGACGAACCCCGCCAACGCCTCCCGCGCTCCTTCGAGGTCGCCGAGCGCGAGCAACGCTTCGGCGCGAGCCGCGGTGGCCACCATGACGCCCGGCGCGATCCGCTCGAGCGCGATCGCGTACGCCTCGTCCGCGAGCGCGAGCGCCCGTTCGCCGTCGCCGGCCCACGCCACCACGCTGGCGAACTCGGCTCGGGATTCGACGGCGGCGTACGTGAAGCCACCCTGCTCGCCGAGCTCGCGGCATCCGTCGATCGACGCGATCGCCTCGCCGACCCGCCCGAGGTCGAGCTCGTTCCGGTAGACCGGGATGAGCGCGTACGAGGCGCCCCAGCGGTTGCCGATCTCCTGGGAGATCGCGAACGCCCGGCGCGCCTCCGCCATCGCGGTGGCGTGCTCGCCCCGGATCAACCGCATCAGGCTCGAGGCCGTGAGGCTCTCCCCGAGCATCGGGACGTTCCCGAGGTCCTCCCAGATGCCGCGGGCCTCGGACAGCCGCTCCCAGGCGGTCGGGAAGTCGCCCCTGCTCATGTCGGCGCGCGAGACGTCCTGGAGCGTGAACGCAACCTGCTCGCGCGCGCCCAGCTCCCGCGCGATCGCGAGCGACGCCTCGCCGGCCTCGACCGCGCGGTCGTCGTCGCCGTTCCCGTAGATGTTCGAGACGACCACGTTCCAGAGCGCTCGCGCCTCGGCCGCCCGGTCTCCGAGGCGCCGCGCCACGACGGCGTTCTCCTCGGAGAGCTCCCGACCGACCTCGGGGTCGAACAGCGGCGACGGGGTTCCGTACAGCAGGGCGAGCGCCATGTTCGCGTCGAGCTCCATCGCCTCGTCACCGCGATCGCGCGCGATCCTGCGCATCTCCTCGTACTCCACCACCGCCTCGTGATGACGGCCCGCGACCTCGAGCGACCCGCCCAGTTCGCCGAACGCCGATCGCAGCACTTCGGGGTCGGCACCGAGCCGGAGCCCCGCGTCGATCGCCGTCCGGTAGTGCGCCGCCGCTTCGATGTTGGCGTACAGCCGTCGCGCCGTCGCGCCCGCGAGCAGCGCGAAGCGGAGGGTGGCTTCGTCGTCCCCCGCCTCCACGTAGTGGTGCACGAGCAGCGCGGCGACGTCGGCGAGCCGGTCGGCGCTCCCGGCCTCGATCCCCTCCGCGACCCGGTGGTGGATCTCGCGGCGGCGTTTCACGAGCACCGAGTCGTACGCCGCCTCCTGCGTGAGCGCGTGTCGGAACGTGTACGCGCCGGGCGATCCCGTGACGGCGCGGATCAGGTCGCGCCGCTCGAGCTCGCGCAGGTCGCCGTCGACCTCGGCGCCCTCGATCACCGACCGAAGCACGTCTTCGTCGAACGTCCGCCCGATCACGGCGGCCGTCTGGAGCGTGCGCCGGGTGTGTTCGGGCAACCGGTCGAGCCCGACCGTGATCAGGCTCTGCACCGTGTTCGGGATGGAGCCGACGGCGGTGTCGTCGGTCAGGCGCAGGACGTCGCCCGCGCGTTCGAGCGCACCCGCGTCGACGAGCGAGCGGACGACCTCCTGCACGAACAGCGGGTTGCCCTCGGTGCGCTGGAGGATCCGGTCGCGGACCTCAGGCGGCAGCTCGGCGCCGGGCAGGAGCTCGTCGATCAGCCGCTCGCTCTCGCGTCCGTCGAGCGGCTCGAGGGTGATCGTCTCGGTGCGATCCGAGAGCTCGCGCTCGAGCCACTGCTTGAAGCCCCATGAGACAGCGTTCGGGTCGGGGCGGAACGTCGCCACGACCACGTACGGCTGCTCGGCGACGAGCGCGGTCGTCGCGCGGACGAGCTCGAGCGACGCCTGATCGCACCAGTGCAGGTCCTCGAAGACGATCAGGTGCCGGCCGCCGTGCACGAGCGTCGCACCCACGACGAGCTCGGTCGCGGCGCGCTGGAACGCTTCGCCCTCGAGCGGCTCCTCATCCTCGAGCTCGACACCGAGCAGCGCGCGGGTCACCCGCTCGCTCTGCTCGCGGAAGCCTTCGTGCGCGAGCGCGCCCATCAACGCCGCGATCTTCGAGCGCGCGACGTCCGGTGGATCGCGCTCGTCGATCCCAGATCGCTCGCGGATCAGACGCCGGTACTGTGCATACGGCTGCATGGAGTCGTACGGCACGCAGTACCAGCGGTCCCACCGCCGGTCGTCCTCCGGTTCGAGCTCGGCCCAGATCGCGTCCGCCTCCTCGACGAGCCGACTCTTGCCGATGCCGGGCTCACCGACGAGGAGCAGCACGGTGCCGACCCCTCGGCCGGTGCGCTCGAGCGCCGAGCGCACGCGCTCGAGCTCGCGTCCGCGGCCGACGAGCGGGGTCTCGAGCGTCCGTCCCGCGCGCACCCGCCACGGCGCCGCGAGCCGCCCGCGGACGCGGTACGCCGGCAGGCGCTCGCGCTTGCCCTTCACCTCGATGCGCCCGAGGTCCTCGACGTCGAAGA
>DATBLY010000019.1:0-12128 GCA_036555125.1 Actinomycetota bacterium
AACGGGGCGTCGGTCCCGAGCGACGCCTCGACGCTCATCGCGGCGACGACGTCGGCCGTGGTCGCGAGGCGCGCGAGGCGATCGGCCGCGAGGATGCCGATCGCGAGCATCCCCTGGGTCCCGTTCACGAGCGCGAGCCCTTCCTTCGCCGCGAGCGCGAGCGGTGCGAGGCCGGCCCGCGCGAACGCATCCGCGGCGGGCTCGGTGCCCGGTCCCTCGCCGGCGAGGATCTCGCCGCCCCCGATCAACGGCAGCGCGAGGTTCGCGAGGGGCGCGAGATCCCCCGAGGCGCCGAGCGACCCCTGCTCCGGCACCGCCGGGATCACGTCGGCGTTCAGCATCGCGACCATCAGGTCGATCACCTCGGGTCGCACCCCCGAGTGCCCGAGCGCCAGGACGTGCGCGCGGAGCAGCAGCATCGCGCGCGCCTCGGCACGCGAGAGCGGCGGGCCGACCGCGGTGGCGTGTGAGCGCACGATCGCGTGCTGCAGCGCCGCGGCCTGGGTCGGGTCGATCCGGACGTCGGCGAGGGCCCCGAACCCGGTGGTGACGCCGTAGACCGTGTCGCCGCGGGCGACGACCTCGTCGACCACCGACCGCGCGGCCACGACCCGCTCGCGCGGGCCCCGCGTGAGCTCGACGGCGGAGCCGTGCGCGACCGCCACCACGTCCTCGAGCGCGAGCGTCTCCCCGACCGGCACCGGCACGGCGGCAGGCTACCCGGTCACACCGGGCCGCGCTCGCGGCGGCGGCGTCGCTCCGCGGCGGGGCGTGGTAGACAGGCGAGCGTGACGATCGTCCGCGCCGCCCTGGTCTTCGCCGAGGAACGGTTCGTCCGCGACCACGCGTTCGCATCGCAGGCGGGGGGCATCCTCGACACCGGCTCCGTCGAGCACCTCCGCGAGCGGTACCCCGACCACGAGGTCGAGGACTGGGGGGACGTCGCCGTCCTGCCCGGGACGGTGAACGGCCACGCGCACACGTTCCAGGCGCTGCTGCGGGGCTTCGGCGACGATCTGACGTTCGCGCAGTGGCGCGATCGCGTCCTGTACCCGTTCTCGGAGCGCCTGTCCCGCGACCAGATCCACACCGGGGCGCTGTTCGACCTGGCAGAGATGGCGAAGGCGGGCGTGACGACGGCGGTCGACTTCTTCTACCTCCACGACGGTGCCAACGAGAACGCGATGGCCGTCGTCGAGGCCGCGAAGCGGGTCGGCGTCCGGCTCGTGCTCGCGCGCGCGATGTACGACTGGACGGGCGCTCCGAAGCGCTACCAGGAGACGCCCGGCGTCGCGGCCCGCAACGTCCGCGAGCTCCATGCCGCGCTGGCCGGGGACCGCCTCGCGTTCGCCCAGCCGGCGCCGCACTCGATCCACGCGGCGAGCCCCGAGATGATCCGGGCCGGGACGGAGCTCTCGGCCGAGCTCGACCTCCCGATGCACATCCACGTCGCGGAGGGTCGCTACGAGCACGAGCAGAGCCTGTCGCGACACGGCCTCTCCCCGGTGGCATACCTCGATTCGCTCGGCGCGCTCACGGAGCGCACCGTCGTGGTGCACGCCGTCTGGGTCGACGACGCCGACCTCGCCTTGATCTCCGAGCGCGGTGCTCGCATCGTCCACAACCCGGGCGCGAACGCGTTCCTGGGCGACGGCGTCGCGCCGTTCCGCCGGATGCTCGAGCGGAACATCTCGGTCTGCCTCGGGACCGACGGCGGGTGCACGAACAGCCGGCAGAGCGTCTTCGACGACATGCGCACGGCCGCGCTCTTCGCGAAGGCGATCGACGCCGATGCGAGCGTGCTGCGCGCCGAGGACGCCCTGATCGCGGGGACCGCGCGGGGCGGCCAGGTCCTCGGTCTTCCGGTCGGGCGCATCGCGTCGGAGCACGCGGCCGACCTGGTGGTGCTGGATCTGGATGCGCTCTCCCTGCAGCCGCGCGTCACCGCCGAGAAGCAGATCGTCTACGCGATGCAGCCCGATGCGATCGTGCGGGTGATCGTCGGCGGCGAGACGATCGTCGAGCGCGGGGAGCTGACGCGGGTGGACGAGGCGGAGCTCGTCGCGCGCGTGAACGAGATCACGGACGGCTGGGTCCGTCCGGTCTGACCGGCATCGCCGACCCCAGCTCGGTCGCCTCGGGTGCGATCCGACGGAGGCTCGCGGTCGACGGGACGAAGTAGTACGACCCGGTGAGCGGGCGCGTGTACCGCATGAGGGCGTCCGGCGTCCCCGTCTCGAGCCCGGCCATGCTCCGGAGCATCCGGCTCAAGCGTGCCTGGTCCGCGCTGAACCCGACGAACATCGTCCCGTGGTCCCTCACGGTGCCGTACGGCATGTTCCGCCGGAAGATCTTCCCGAACCGCTCCTGATCCGTGCGTGCGACGTGCGAGCCCTCCGGCAGGTCCGCGAGCTCGACGCTGTCCGGCTTCGTCCGGCCGATCGCTCGCTCCTGCTCGTCGACCGACAGCGCTTCCCAGGCGACCGCGTCGTGAGCCCACCGCTGCAGGAGCAGCACCGTCCCGCCCGCGCCCGGGACCCCGTCGGGGATCAGGGCGACGTCGGGAGCATCGATCAACGTGGGGTTCTCGGTGCCGTCGATGAAGCCGGTGAGGTCGCGGTCGTGCCGGTACGGCCAGCTCGAGGTCTCCTCCGCCAGCGTCGCGAGCCCGTCGAGCTCCGCGATCGCGTCCCTGGCCAGATCGAACACGACGTCGTACGCGCTGCCCGAGAGCCACAGGACGGCGTCGTGCTGGGTGGCGGGCATCACGTGGCCGTCGACGCCGACGAGGTCCTCGTCGAACCCCGCGACCCCCTCGGGCGCGTCGTCCGGCGCCACCCTTCGCCACAGCTCGGGGCGGAACCCCGCGACCAGGTTCACCCCGCCCATCGTCGTGCGCGGCTCGCGCAGGCCCGCGACCGCTCGGACGAGGTCCGGCCCGGATGCCCGGGCGTCGAACTCGAGGTACGCGTGCGAGGACGTCCCGAGGGCGAAGATGCCTCCCTGCGGCGCCAGCATCGACGGCATCATCGTCGCCGGGAGGCGCGGATGTCGAACCGCTCGGTCGTGCGTCTCAGCCGAGGGCGCGGATCGGCAGCCGTTCCTCCGTCGCACCGGACGCCGAGCGCGCCACACGGTACGCGCCGGCGCCGGGACGGCTGGCCACCGCCTCGACGAGCGTCGTCCCATCGAACCTGACCGCGGCGAAGTCGTCGCACGCCAGGCCGTCGGGGAGCTCCCCGGTCCCGACCAGCTCGTGGAAGCGCGGCCGCCGTGCCAGCTCGGAATCGAAGTGCGGCGAGAAGGCGCCCGGCAGCAGCCCGAGCCCGTCGAGCAGCGGATCCGCGCGCCCGACCAGGAAGGAGTCCGTCGTCGACGCCTCGAACCAGCAGTTCGCGCCGGCCGAGACCCCGCAGAGCACGACGCCGGCCTCCCAGGCCGAAGCGAGGGCGCGGTCGACGCCGTGGCGGCGCCAGACGTCCAGGAGGTTCGCGGTGTTGCCCCCGCCCACGTAGATCACGTCGTGCTCGCCCAGGAACGCATCCAGGTCCTCCACCTCGCGTTGGAACAGCCGGAGGACGGACGTCTCGAACGATCGGGCCGGGAACGCCTCGTAGAAGCGCACGAGGTATGGCGGGATGTCGCCCGACGCCGTCGGGACGAAGCAGACCCTCGGCCGGCTGGCGTCGACGAGGTCGAACACGTACCGGTCCAGCACGGGGTCGTCGTCGGAGAAGCCGCCCCCGCCCATCGCGACGATCCTCCGTTCGGTCATGGCTCCACGGGGCCCCGCGTCGGTCGCGTCACCCCTCGCGCATCGGGATCCGGACGCCGCGCTCGGCCGCGACCTCGATCGCCCGGTCGTACCCCGCGTCCGCATGGCGGATCACGCCCATCCCCGGATCGGTGGTCAGCACGCGCTCGAGCCGCTCGGCGGCATCCGCCGAGCCGTCGGCCACCACGACCATCCCCGCGTGGATCGAGAAGCCGATCCCCACGCCGCCGCCGTGATGGACGCTCACCCAGTGGGCGCCCGCCGCCGTGTTGACGAGCGCGTTCAGGATCGGCCAGTCGGCGATCGCGTCGGAGCGGTCCAGCATCGCCTCGGTCTCACGGAACGGCGACGCCACGCTCCCGCTGTCCAGATGGTCGCGACCGATCACGATCGGCGCGGCGAGCTCGCCGCTCGCGACCATCTCGTTGAACCGGAGGCCGGCCGCCGCGCGCTCGCCGTAGCCGAGCCAGCAGATCCTGGCCGGCAGGCCCTGGAACGCGACGCGCTCCGCGGCCAGGTCGAGCCACCGCCGCAGGCGCTCGTTCGTCGGGAACAGCTCGGCGACCGCGCGGTCGGTCCTCGCGATGTCCTCGGGGTCGCCCGAGAGCGCGGCCCAGCGGAACGGGCCCTTGCCCTCGCAGAACAGCGGGCGCACGAACGCCGGCACGAAGCCCGGGTAGCTGTACGCGCGGTCGTGCGCGAGTCCCCCGAGCTCCGCGCCCGCGCGCAGGTTGTTCCCGTAGTCGAACACCACCGCGCCGGACTCCCCGAACCCGACCATCGCGTCGACGTGCGCGGCCATGGAGGCGTACGCGCGCCGCTGGTAGGCGCCGGGGTCCGAGCCGCGCAGCGCGGCCGCCTCCTCGAGCGACAGCCCCGAGGGGACGTAGCCTCCGAGCGGGTCGTGCGCGCTCGTCTGGTCCGTCACGACGTCGGGAGCGAACCCGCGACGGAGCAGCTCGGGCTCGACGTCCGCACAGTTGCCCAGCAGGCCGATCGACACCGCCTCGCCGGCCGCCTTCGCCTCCTGAGCCCACCCGAGCGCCGTGTCCAGGTCGTCGGTCTCCCGGTCCAGGTAGCGCGTCTTGATCCGTCGCTCGATCCGGATGGGGTCGACCTCGATGCACAGCGCGACGCCGCCGTTCATCGTGACCGCGAGCGGCTGCGCGCCGCCCATCCCGCCGAGGCCGCCCGTGAGCGTGATCGTCCCGGCCAGCGATCCCCCGAGGTGCTGGTGCGCGCACTCGGCGAGGGTCTCGTAGGTCCCCTGCAGGATCCCCTGGGTCCCGATGTAGATCCACGAGCCGGCCGTCATCTGCCCGTACATCGTCAGGCCGGCCGCCTCCAGCTCGCGGAAGGTCTCCCAGTCCGCCCACTTCGGGACGAGCATCGCGTTCGAGATCAGCACGCGCGGCGCCATCGCGTGCGTGCGGAAGACGCCGACCGGCTTGCCCGACTGCACCAGCAGCGTCTCGTCGTCGCCCAGGTCGCGGAGCGTCCGGACGATCGCGTCGTACGCCTCCCACGAGCGCGCCGCCCTCCCGGTGCCGCCGTAGACCACCAGGTCCTGCGGGCGCTCGGCCACGTCGGGATCGAGGTTGTTCATCAGCATCCGGAGCGCGGCCTCCTGCGGCCACGACCGGCACGTCAGCTCGCTCCCGCGCGGCGCGCGGACCTCGCGTGCGCTCACCGTCCGAGCCTCACGGGTGCAGACGGTAGAACCGCCACATGTCGGCCTCGATCGGCAGGATCTCCACCCGGTCGAACCCCGCTTCTCGCGCGTATCCCTCGAGCACCGCCGGGCGCATCACCGTCCCGGTCCCCACCGAGCCGGGATGCGACATCCCGTCGGGCAGGCAGACGAGCGTGCTGAACCCGTACATCACCTGCTCGATCGCGTCCCCGGGCGCCGAGAACGTCTCGGCGACCTTCTCGTCCATCACCATCACGCCGCCGCCCTCGCCCGCCATCCCCCGCATCGCGGCGAGCACCGGCACGGGCTGCGGCATGTCGTGGATGCACTCGAACGCGCACACCAGGTCGTACCCCTCGCCGTGGTCGATCTCCGCCGGGTCCGCCGCGTGGAACCCCACCCGGTCGGCGAGCCCGCGATCGGCGGCGTTGCGCCGCGCGCGTTCCACCGCCGGCTCGTCAAGGTCGAACCCGTCCACGCGCACCCGCGGATACGCCTCCGCGATCGCGATCGAGGACCATCCACCGCCGCACCCGACGTCGGCCACGCGGCCGCCCGCGGTCAGGCGCTCGTGGACGTCCGGCAGCCCCTGCGGGACCCACGATGCCATCATCGCGAGGTAGGAGGGGCGGTTGCCGAACTCCTGCCCCTCGCTCATGTCCGGTCCGAAGTCGCGCCAGTTCACCCCGCCGCCCGCCTGGTAGGCGGCCAGCAGCTCCGGCATCCGCTGTGCCGCGGCGACCATCATCCGCCCGAACGAGGGCATGTACGTGAGCGCGTCCCGATCGAGCAGGACCTCGGCGTGCTCGGGCGGCAAGACGTACCGCCGATCGGCGGCGGTCGT
The DNA here is from genome assembly GCA_036555125.1 of Actinomycetota bacterium. GTDB lineage: Bacteria > Actinomycetota > UBA4738 > UBA4738 > HRBIN12 > DATBLY01. The sequence continues at coordinate 6,313 of DATBLY010000019.1, forward strand.
GGCGTCATCGACCTCGAGGAGCCCGATCACGGCCTGCTGCTCGAGCCACTCCCGGGCGTATCGCTCGGCGATCCCGGCCCGCGCGGCAAGGTCGGAGGAGGTGGCCGGGCCTTCGCCGAGCGCCCCGTAGAGGCCGAGGCGGTCGCCCAGGTAGATCGTGAGGATCTCCATCGAGCCGATCAGCGATCCGAAGATGCGCTCCGCGAGCGCGTCCGCGCCTTCCGTCATGCCACCCTCCTCGACGTTCCGGGGCACGAAGCATGCCATCTGACCATGTGCCGCGCGAACGGGCATCCTGCCCGGGTGGCCCGTCCGGCGGCCGTGGAGCGCCGTCCGCACCACAGCCGTGTGGGTCGACGGCGCGCCGGACGACCCCCAGGTCAGGTGATTGAAGCGGGTCCCGGTCGCGGGTACCGTCCGGAGCCGTGTCCCGGGTCGACACCCCCTCCTCCACGGAACCCATCACCGTGCTGATCGCCGACGACGAGCCGTCGCTCCGCGACGCGCTCACCGAGCTGTTCGCCCACGAGGAGCGCGTCGTGCTGGTCGGGGCCGCCGGGGACGCCGACGAGGCGATCTCGATGGCGGAGACGCGCCGTCCCGACGTCGCGATCCTGGACGTCAGCATGCCGGCCGGAGGCGGTCCGCGCGCAGCGCGCGAGATCATCCGGCTCTCCCCCGCGACGCGGGTGATCGCGCTCTCCGCCTTCGAGGACAAGCCGACCGTCCTCGAGATGCTCCGCGCCGGTGCGGTCGGGTATCTCGTGAAGGGCGCGGCGGCGGACCAGATCATCGGCTCGATCGCGAAGGTGGTCGACGGCCGCGCGAGCCTCTCGGCCGAGGTGATCGACGCGATCGTCGACGAGCTGCAGTCGCAGCTCCGCCGGGAGGAGATCGAGCAGGAACAGCGCGAGGCCAGGCGGCAGGAGATCGGGCGCTTCGTCGCCGGTGAAGCCGTGACGACGGTCTTCCAGCCGATCGTGGACCTGCGGACCGGCGAGACCCTGGGGATGGAGGCGCTCTCGCGGTTCCACTCGCTGCCGCTCAGGCCCCCGTACGAGTGGTTCGCCGAGGCGGCGGAGCTCGAGCTCGGGGTCCCCCTCGAGCTCGCGACGATGCGCCGCGCGCTGGCGCGCGTCGGCGACCTCCCGGACGGGGCGTACCTCTCGCTCAACTGCTCGCATCGCGCGGCGATGTCCGGCGAGCTCCTGGACGCGTTCGGCGTCGACGCGCACCGGATCGTCGTGGAGATCACCGAGCACGAGGCGGTCGAGGACTACGAGCGGTTGACGTCCGCCTTGGAGCGGCTGCGCGCCGCGGGCGTGCGCGTCGCGATCGACGACGCCGGCGCCGGGTTCGCGAGCCTGCGACACACGCTCCGCCTGCGCCCGGACATCGTGAAGATCGACATCGGCATCGTGCGCGACGTCGACCGGGACCGCGGGAAACGAGCGCTCGCCTCGGCCCTCGCACGGTTCGCCGGCGAGATGGGGATGGCGGTCGTCGCCGAGGGGATCGAATCGCAGGCCGAGCTCGACACGCTGCTCGAGCTCGACGTCGTGATGGGCCAGGGCTTCCACCTGGCCGAGCCCGGGCCGATCGGCGAGGGTGAAGCGGCCGCCCCGGCCGCGCCGGCGCGGTAGCGGTCGATCAGTTCGTCCGCCGGTCCACGGCCCAGGACGATCCGGCCGTGCCCTTCGTGAACGTCTTCATCTCGGTCGCGATCGCGACGACCTCGGCGTAGTGCGCGTAGGTCCGCCGCTCCGTGGTGGCGATCCCGATCGAGACGGACAGCAGCGGGAACCGCTGCATCTCGCCGCGCCGGTTGGCGACCTCGATGTAGCCCTGGTCGCGATCCTCGGCGTCATAGAGCTTCGGCGCCTCCTCGTCGAACCGCTGCACGATCGCGTCGGCGACGGCCTCGGCGTGCTCGGGATCGACGATCACGACGAAGTCGTCGCCGCCGACGTGACCGACGAACGCGAGACCGCCGCTCGCCTGGCGGGCGACGTCCTCCACCATCCCCGCCGTCGTCTGGATCACCTGGTCCCCGCGCATGAAGCCGTAGTGGTCGTTGAAGGCCTTGAAGTGGTCGAGGTCGACGTAGAGCAGCGCGAAGTCACGGCCGGTCTCGACGTAGGACTCGATCTCCTCCTCGATCCGGACGTTGCCGGGCAGCCCGGTGAGCGGCGACTGCGCCCGCATCTCCTTGGCCCGGCGGAGCACCCCGCGGATCCGGGCCAGCAGCTCGGGCGTGTCGAACGGCTTGACGATGTAGTCGTCCGCGCCGATCGCGAACCCCTCGAGCTTGTCGGCCGAGAGCCCGCGCGCGGTCAGCATGATGACCGAGACGCTCGCCGTGCGCGGGTCTTGCCGGAGACGGCGCGTCAGCTCGAACCCGTCCATGTTCGGCATCATCACGTCGGCGAGCACCAGGTCCGGCGTCCGCTGCTGGGCGAGCTCCAGCGCGGCGGCCCCATCGCTCGCCATCCGCACCTCGTAGCCCGCCGCGCGCAGCTCGATCTCGAGCAGGCGCGCGATGAACGGGTCGTCGTCGACGACGAGCAAGCTCTCGCCGCCCGCGACCTCGTCGGGCTGGTCGAACCCCTGGTCGGTCACACGTTCCCCCTGGTCCTTGCGGGCCAATCCGCCTTCGTGCTTCTCCCCAGGATTCGGCACTTTACTCCCGAAGGTGTAGCCCTTCTTCCAGGCGGAGGCATCCACCGTTCGCGGCCTCCCCGAGGGCCCCCGGGGGGCCGGGACGCCCGTCGGCCGGGCGTGGCAGGATGGTCGCCGCTCGCCAGGCCGGCGGGCCGGGGGGTCGAGGTCGGATGGACGTACGGGAGACGTTCCTGGACGCGATGGGCGACACGCCCCTCGTGCGCCTGCACGCAGTGACGCGGGGCGTGCGGCCGGCCGTCCTGGCCAAGTGCGAGATGCTGAACCCCGGCGGCAGCGTGAAGGACCGGATCGGGATCCGGATGATCGAGGCCGCCGAGCGGTCCGGCGCGCTGAAGCCCGGCGGGACGATCGTGGAGCCGACCTCCGGCAACACGGGCCACGGCCTGGCGATCGCCGCAGCGATCAAGGGCTACCGGTGCATCTTCGTGATGCCGGACAAGATGAGCCAGGAGAAGATCTCGCTCCTGCGCGCCTACGGCGCCGAGGTCGTCATCACCCCGACCGCGGTCCCGCCCGAGTCCCCCGAGTCCTACTACCGCGTCGCCGACCGCCTGACCGAGGAGATCCCCGACGCGTTCCAGCCGAACCAGTACTTCAACGACGAGAACCCACGCACGCACTACGAGACGACCGGCCCCGAGATCTGGAGGCAGACCGACGGGAAGCTCGACGTGTTCGTCGCCGGCGTCGGCACCGGGGGCACGATCAGCGGCGTCGGCCGCTACCTGAAGGAGCGGGATCCGTCGATCCGTGTCGTGGGCGCCGACCCCGAGGGCTCGGTGTACTCGGGCGACGAACCGCGCCCGTACCTGGTCGAGGGGATCGGCGAGGACTTCTGGCCGGGGACCTTCGATCCGTCGGTCGTGGACGACTACGTCAAGGTCTCCGACCGCGACTCGTTCACGATGGCCAGGGCCGTCACCCGCCGGGAGGGGATCCTGGTCGGCGGCTCCGGCGGCACGGCCGTGTTCGCCGCCCTGCAGGTCGCGCGGGAGTTGGACGAGACGAAGACCGTCGTCGTCCTGCTCCCGGACACCGGTCGCAACTACCTCTCCAAGCTGTACTCGGACACGTGGATGCTCCAGCACGGCATGCTGGACCGCCCCGACGTGATCCGCGTCGAGGAGGTCCTGGTCGCGAAGGGCCGCGACATGCCGTCCCTCGTCACGGTCAGCGCGCACGACAAGGTCCGCCAGGCCGTCGACCGGCTGAAGGAGTTCGAGATCTCGCAGGCGCCCGTCGTCCGGGAGGACACCGCCGACGTGTCCGCGTTCGTCGGATCGATCCGCGACCGCGAGCTGCTGGAGCGGATCTTCCGCGACCCCGACGCGCTTCAGGCCGACGTGGCCGAGGTGATGGCGCCTCCGATCCCGTTGCTCGAGTGGGACGATCCGATCGAGGCCGCGTTCAGCGAGCTCGAGCACGGTCCCGCCGTGTTGGTCACGAAGGCGGGCCAGGTCCTCGGCGTGCTCACCCGATCCGACCTCTTGGACTTCCTGGCGCATCGCCGGCAGGCGCAGTAGGTCCGTGCGGTCGCTCGGGATCGACGTCGGCGTCGGGAAGGGGCTCGACCTCGTCCTGATGGATGAGCGCCGGGTACCCCTGCGGATCGCCCCGCGCGTCCGACCGACCGAGGCCGGCCGGCTGATCGACGAGCTCCGTCCAGACGTGATCGCGATCGACGGTCCGCCCGGGTGGGCCCTCTCCGGCCGGTCCCGCCGGACCGAGCGCGCCCTTGCCGAGTTCAACATCCAGGCCTTCAACACGCCTGCGGCCGACCACGGGAAGGGCAACGTCTTCTACGACTGGATGGAGGTTAGCTTCCGCGTCTTCCGGATCGCGGCGAAGCTCGGGTTCCCGCGGTACGCGGCCGGGAACCCGGCCGGGACCTCGATGGAGGTGTACCCGCATGCGACGGCGACGGTGCTCGCCGGCTGCCTGCCGCCCAAGGGTGCCCGGAAGAAGGCCTGGCGGGAGGGCGTCCTGCGGGCCCACGGGGTCTGGACCGACGAGCTCCGCACGGTCGACCAGATCGACGCGGCGCTCGCGGCCCTGACCGGGGTGCTGGCGATCCAGGGTCGGCACTTCGCGCCCGGTGATCCCAAGGAAGGCGTGATCGTGCTGCCGGTCGTGACCCTGCCGGCGCGGCCGTACCGGCCGTGCCCGGCGGAGGACGTGGAGGCCCCCCTGCCGCTGTTCCGCTACTGCGGGTGCGGCGACCCTGCGTGCCAGGAGCTGACGCGCGGGGAGTTCGCTCCCGGCCACGACGCGAAGCGGAAGTCGACCCTGTGGCACCGCGTCCGCGACGGGCAGGAAGCGCTCGACGAGCTGAGGAGGCGCGGATGGGAGATCCCTCCGGAGATGCGCTGAGGTTCGAGACGCGGGCGATCCACGCGGGCCAGGAGCCCGACGAGGTGTTCGGCGCCGTCAACGTGCCGATCTACCAGAACGCGACCTACGCGCAGCCCGCGGTCGGCGAGCCGCGGGTGTGGGACTACGGCCGAGGGGGGAACCCGACCCGGGAGGCGTTCCAGGTGGCGCTCGCGTCGCTCGAGGGCGGCCACGGCTGCTACGCGTTCGGCAGCGGGATGGGCGCCGAGACGACGCTGCTCCTGACGCTCTCCCCGGGTGACCACGTCCTGATCGGCGACGACGTCTACGGCGGGACCTACCGGCTGCTGACCCGCGTCCTCGGCCGCTGGGGGCTGGACACCGACCCGGTCGACCTCGCCGACGAGGACGCCGTGCGGGCCGCGCTCCGGCCCGAGACGCGGATCGTCTGGGTCGAGACGCCGTCGAACCCGCTGTTGAAGATCGTCGACATCGCCGCGCTCGCGACGATCGCCCACGGCGCAGGCGCGCGCGTGGTCGTCGACAACACCTTCGCGACGCCGGCGCTCCAGCGCCCCCTGGAGCTCGGCGCCGACGCGGTCGTCCACAGCGTCACGAAGTACCTGGGCGGACACTCCGACCTGATCGGCGGGGCGGTCGTGACCGACCAGGAGGACTGGCTGGAGCGGCTCGGGTTCCTGCAGAACGCCGTCGGGGCCGTCCCGGGTCCCATGGACTGCTACCTGGCGCTCCGCGGCCTGAAGACGCTCGCCGTGCGGATGGAGGCCCACTGCCGCAACGCG
>DATBLY010000123.1:0-13119 GCA_036555125.1 Actinomycetota bacterium
CGCGGTCACGCGCTGCACGAAGTCCGGCGCTGCCTTCGGCACGATCGGCCGGCGCGACAGCAGCGAGTCCGCCTGCGCGGGAACCTTCACTTCGGCCATTGCCGCGAGCGACGCGTCGACCGCCGCGAAGTTGCGCGCGAGGATCGTCTCGCCGCGCTTGCCGTACGAGCGAACGATCGCGTCCTTGATCGCCGCGATCGCCTCCGGCACCGGCAGGATGTCGGCCAGCGCGAAGAAGCATGTCTGCAGGACGGTGTTCACGCGGTTGCCGAGGCCCGCCTCCTTCGCCACGCGGTAGCCGTCGACGACGAAGAAGCGGAGCCCCAGATCGATGATCCTCCGCTGGACCTCGACGGGCAGGTGCTCCCAGACCTCGTCGGGCCCGAAGGGGCTGTTGAGGAGGAACGTCGCACCGCGTTCCGCGACGCCGAGCACGTCGGCACGCTCGAGGTGCTCCCACTGGTGGCATGCGACGAAACTCGCCCTCCGGATCAGGTACGTCGAGCCGATCGGGTGCGGTCCGAACCGCAGATGCGACACGGTCGTCGACCCCGCCTTCTTCGAATCGAAGACGAAGTAGCCCTGGGCGTACAGGTCCGTGTGCTCGCCGATGATCCGGATCGAGTTCCGGTTCGCGCTCACGGTCCCGTCGCTGCCGAGCCCGTAGAACACCGCGCGGACGACGTCGTCGGGCTCGGTGTCGAGGTCCGGGTCGACCGTCAGGCTCAGGCCGGAAACGTCGTCGACGATCCCGACCGTGAAGTGGGGCCGGGGGTCGCTCCGCTCGAGCTCGGCGAACACGGCCGCCGCCATCGCGGGCGTGAACTCCTTCGAGGCCAGCCCGTAGCGACCCCCGATCACGCGCGGCGCTCCGTCGGCGAAGGTGGCCCGCCCCTCGGCAATCTCCTCGGCGAGCGCGGTCACGACGTCCTGATACAGCGGCTCCCCGAGGGCGCCCGGCTCCTTCGTCCGGTCGAGGACGGCGATCGCCCGGGTCGTGACGGGGAGCGACGCGACCAGGGCCTCGGCCGAGAACGGACGGAACAGCCGGACCTTGACGACGCCGACGCGCTCGCCCCGTCCGGCGAGCGCGTCGGCCGCCTCCTCGGCCGCACCGCACCCCGAGCCCATCATGACGAGGACCCGCTCGGCGTCCGGATGCCCGACGTAGTCGAAGAGCCGGTACGCGCGCTCCGTGCGTAGGGCGAGCCGGTCCATCGCCGACTGGACCGCGTCGGGGACGGACGCGTGGAACGGGTTCGCCGCCTCGCGGGCCTGGAAGAACACGTCCGGGTTCTGCGCCGATCCTCGCAGGGACGGGTGGGTCGGGGAGAGGGCGCGGGCGCGGTGCGCATGGACGGCTCGCTCGTCGATCAGCGCCCGGAGGTCGGCATCGTCGAAGGGCCGGATCTTCGCCACCTCGTGCGAGGTGCGGAAGCCGTCGAAGAAGTGGAGGAACGGGACGCGCGTCTCGAGCGTGGCGGCGTGCGCCACCAGCGCCAGGTCCTGGGCCTCCTGGACCGAGGACGAGGCGATCATCGCGAAGCCCGTGGTCCGCGCCGCCATCACATCCGAGTGGTCGCCGAAGATCGACAGGGCATGGGTCGCGACGGCCCGCGCGGCGACGTGCATCACGAACGGCGTGAGCTCGCCCGCGATCTTGAACATGTTGGGCAGCATCAGGAGCAATCCCTGCGACGCGGTGAAGGTCGTCGCGAGCGACCCGGCCTGCAGGGCTCCGTGCACCGCCCCGGCGGCCCCGCCCTCGCTCTGCATCTCGATGACCTGTGGAACCGCGCCCCAGAGGTTCTCGCGCCCCCGGGCCGACCACGCGTCGGCGTGCTCGCCCATCACGGTCGCGGGGGTGATCGGATAGATCGCGATCACCTCCGAGAGCTTGTGCGCGACGGCCGCAACGGCCTCGTTCGCGTCGATCATCGCGAACGGGCGATGCGCCGTGACGAGCCGTTCCTGCGTCTCCACGCCGGGATACTGCCCCTGCGCCGGCGCGGTCCTCAGGGTCGAAGGTCCCGGGGGATGCGGGTCGATGCGGGCCGGGCAGCGGCGCCCCGATGTCCGATGCTCGGGTCGACGGGCTCGGGAGGCGATGACGATGACGATCCAGGTTCGACACGAGGGCGAGGACCGGTTCCAGATCCAGATCCGCTCGCATCGGGTGATGGTCGACCAACCCGACACCGGCGATGCCGGACCGACGCCGACGGAGCTGTTCGTCGCCTCGCTCGCGTCGTGTGCCGCGTTCTACGCCGAGCGGTTCCTCGTCCGGCACGGCGTGGATCCCGACGGGTTGGGGCTCTCGTGTTCGTACCGGATGGCCGAGGATCGGCCCGCCCGCGTCAGCTCGATCGACCTGTCGATGACGCTTCCGCCCGGCTTCCCGCCCGAGCTGGAGCGGCGGCTCCGCGCCGTCGTGGAGCGTTGCACGGTGCACAACTCGATCGTCGCACCGCCGACGGTCGCATTGGAGCTCGCGGTGAGCCGGGACCCGGCCCTGGTCTGAGGGGCGAGCCTAGGGGGCGAGCCGCTCCACGCGCCAACCCCGAGCTCCGGCGCTGTCACGCGTGAACCGGATCCGGTCGTGCAGGCGATGCCTGCGGCCCTGCCAGAACTCGATCGTGTCGGGCATCACCACGTAGCCTCCCCAGAACGGGGGCCGCGGGACGACGTCGGTGAACCGAGCCTCGGCGTCGGCGACGCGACGGACCAGGTCGTCCCGGCCGTGGATGGTCGCGCTCTGCGGTGATGCCCACGCGCCGATCTGCGCGTCGCGCGGCCGGGTCGCGAAGTACGCGTCGGAGGCGCCATCGTCGATCGGCTCGGCGCGGCCCGTCACGGAGACCTGGCGATCGAGCTCCTTCCATAGGAACACGAGCGCGACGTGGGCGTTCTCGGCGAGCTGGCGCCCCTTGCGGCTCTCCTGGTTCGTGAAGAACACGAATCCGTGCTCGTCGATCCCGCGGAGCAGGACGTGGCGGACGCTCGGGCGTCCGTCCGCGTCGGCGGTAGCGAGCGCCATCGCGTTCGGGAGCGGCACCCCCGTCGCCTCCGCCTCGGCGAGCCAGGCGGCGAACGCCCCGATCGGGTCCGGACCCAGGTCCTCAGGTTCGAGCTTCCGATCGGCGTGGAAGCCGCTCGGCGCCTGCATGTCACGGGGGTCGGTCGTCACCACCCCATCGTAGGCGAGTGGTGCCCCCGGCAGGACTCGAACCTGCGCACCCGGCTCCGGAGGCCGGCGCTCTATCCTCTGAGCTACGGGGGCCCGTCCGCGGACCGCGGACCTGTTCGGAGTCTAGCAACGCGCTCCCGGCCGGTCGGCTGCGCCGTTCCGCGGACGCGCATCGCTATCCTCGATCCGTGGCGGACGCTCCCAGACTCCTGCTGGTCGACGACGACCCCGTGATCCTGCGGCTCCTGCAGGTCAACTTCCGCCTGGAGGGGTACGAGATCGACACGGCCGCCGACGGCGCCCTGGCGCTCGCGAGCGCGCAGGAACGACCACCCGACATCGTCGTGCTGGACATGATGCTGCCGGACCTCCCCGGCGAAGAGGTCTGTCGCCGGATGCGGACCACGCCGGAGCTCGCCGAGGTCCCGGTGATCTTCCTGACCGGACGCACCGAGGGCCCCGATCCCGCCGAGGCGGGGTTGGGTCCCGGGCCGGTCGACCTCATCGCGAAGCCGTTCGACCCCGCGGACGTCGTCGAGGTGGTCCGTCGCCGCCTGGAGGAGCGGACACCATGATCGAGGCGCAGCTGGCCGAGTGGTTGAAGGAGGGCCTGGGCAAGGCCGCGCCGGAGCTGGGGATCGACGGCGACGTTCCCGAGCCGGAGCTGCTCGTGCCGAAGCAGAAGACCCACGGCGACTTCGCCACGAACGTCGCCCTCGCGCTCGCGAAGCGGGCGGGCCGGCCGCCGCGCGAGGTGGCCGACGCGATCGCGGCTGCGCTGCCGCCGGCGAGCTTCGTCGAACGGATCGAGGTGGCCGGACCCGGGTTCCTGAACATCTTCACGACCGACGCCTGGCTCTACGACGGGCTGCGGGAGATCGCCCGCCTCGGCGCGGCCTACGGCCGCGCCGAACCGACCGGCAGGCGCGTCCAGGTCGAGTTCGTCAGCTCGAACCCGACCGGACCGCTGCACCTCGGTCACGCCCGCAACGCGACGATCGGGGACGCCCTCGCGTCCCTGCTCGAGCACGCGGGCTGGTCGGTGGAGCGGGAGTACTACTTCAACGACGCCGGCGGGCAGATGGACCGCTTCGGTCGTTCGGTCGAGGCGCGGTACCTGCAGGCGCTCGGGCGCGACGCCGAGCTCCCCGAGGACGGCTACCGCGGCGACTACGTCGCGGACATCGCGCGTGACATCCTGGCGACCGAGGGCCCCGCCCTGGCCGATCTGCCGGAACGGGAGCGGTTCGAGCGGCTCCGCGAGCTCGGCGCCGCGCGCATCCTCGCGGGGATCAAGGCCACGCTCGAGCGGTACGGGGTCCGGTTCGACGTGTTCCGATCGGAGCGCGAGCTCGCCGACGCCGGAGAGATCCGTGAGGCGATCGAGCGAGTCCGTCGCGCCGGGTACGTCTACGAGGCGGACGGGGCCGTGTGGTTCCGCTCGACCGATTTCGGGGACGACAAGGACCGGGTGGCGATCCGCTCCAACGGAACCCACACGTACTTCGGCGCGGACATCGCCTACATCCTGGACAAGTTCTCCCGCGGGTTCGACCACCTGATCTACGTCTGGGGCGCCGACCACCACGGGACCGTCCCGCGCGTGAAAGGTGCCGCGCAGGCGCTCGGGTTCGACCCGGACGCGGTCGAGATCGTGCTCTACCAGTTCGTCGCGTTCCTGCGCGGCGGCGTGCCGGTCAAGCTCAGCACCCGCGCGGGGGAGTTCATCACCCTCGACCAGCTGATCGACGAGGTGGGGACCGATGCGGCCCGCTTCACGCTCCTGCAGTACTCGAACGACTCGGCGATGAACTTCGACATCGAGCTCGTCAAGCGCCAGACTATGGAGAACCCCGTCTACTACGTGCAGTACGGCCACGCCCGGATCGCCTCGATCCTGCGCAAGGCGGCCGGCCAGGGCATCGCCCTCGCGCCGATCGAGGACGTCGACCTCACCTTGCTGGTCGCGGAGCCTGAGCTCGACCTGCTGCGCGGGCTCGCGGACGTGCCCGCGGCGCTCGCCACCGCGGCGGAACAGCGCGCGCCGCATCGCCTGACGCACCTGTCGCAGGATCTGGCCGCCCGGTTCCACCGCTTCTACACGGAGTGCCGCGTCGTCTCCGACGACGCGGCACTCACACAGGCCCGGCTGTGGCTCGCCGCGGGGACGAAACAGGTGCTCGCGAACCTGCTCACCCTCGTCGGCGTGTCGGCACCCGAGTCGATGGAGCGCGACGATGCCTGATCCGTCGGCCGATCGGCCGCGCACCGCCGTCGTCGACGGCGAGTCGCCGTGGCCCGCCACGGCGACGTTCGGGGAGGAGGGGTTGACGATCGGCGGCGCACGCGCCGCCGATCTGGCCGATCGGTTCGGGACGCCGCTGCTCGTCATCGACGAGGAGGACCTGCGCGCGCGGATGCGGGCGGCCGCCCGCGCCTACCCGCGCGTCCTGTACGCGGTGAAGGCGTTCCTCTCGCGCGGCGCCATCCGCATCGCCCTCGACGAGGGGCTCGACCTGCTCGCGTCCACGGGCGGCGAGATCGAGGCGTGCCGCCGGGCCGGGGCACCGGCCTCGCGGATCTGGCTCCATGGGCGGAACAAGACCGACCGCGACCTGGATCTGGCGGTCCGTGAGGGGATCGGCGCGGTGATCGCGGACGACACCGAGGACCTCCGGCGCCTCGACGCCGCGGCGCGCGACGCCGGTGTCCGGGTGGGCGTGTTGCTGCGGATCGTCCCGGAGGTCGCGGTCCAGACGCACGAGAAGATCGCGACCGGCCACGAGGCCTCGACGTTCGGGATCCCCCGGTCGCAGGTCCTCGAGGCGGCGGGGCTCGCGGACGCGTCCCCGGCGCTCGAGCTGCGGGGTCTGCACCTGCACCTGGGATCGCAGATCGGCGAGCTCCAGCCGTACCTGCGGGCGATGGACGTCGCGCTGGCGCTCCTCCGCGAGATCCGGGACTCGCTCGGGGTGAGCCTCGGCGTCCTCGACCTGGGCGGCGGGTTCGGCGTCTCGTACACGGGCGAGGCCGCCCTGCGGCCCGAGGAGGTCGCCGCGCCGATCCGGGGTCACCTCGGGGCCGCGTGCCGGGAGCTCGGCGTCGCCGAGCCGGAGCTGGCGGTGGAGCCCGGCCGGAGCCTCGTGAGCAACCCCGCCGTCACGCTCTACCGGGTGGGAACCCGGAAGGCCTCGCCCGACGGCGGTCCGGTCGTCGCGGTCGACGGGGGCATGTCCGACAACATCCGGCCGGCGCTGTACGGGGCTCGCTACGCCGTGGCGTCGGCCGGCCCGGTGGGCGCCGTCGGCCTCCGAGAGACGACGATCGTCGGCTCGCACTGCGAGTCGGGCGACGTGCTCGCCGACGGGGTGCGGCTCCCCGCCGACGTCGGACGCGGAGATCTGATCGCGTTCGCGGCCACCGGGGCGTACACGTACAGCCTGGCCAGCAACTACAACCGCGTGGGGCGCCCCGCGGTCGTGGCCGTCCGCGGGGGCGAGGTGACGCCGTGGCTCCGGCGCGAGGACGCGGCCGACCTCGACCGGCTCGAGCTGTCGCCGAGGCCGGCCGATCGCCCGTCGGCGCCGCCCGACGGGATCGAGATCCGGCCTGCGCTCCCGCGCGACGCGCGCTCGTACCTCGCGTTCTGGCGGGCGATCGTCGCCGAGGGGCGCGCCGTGCGGACGGAATCGGTCACGAGCCCGGTTCACGTCTACCGGGCGCGCTTCCGACGGTCCTGGACCGACCGGGAGGCCCAGATCGTCGCGCTCGACGGCCGCCGGGTCGTCGGTCACGTCTACGTGCAGCGAGAGCTGCACCCGGTCACGCGGCACGTCGCCACGCTGGGGATCGCGGTGGCCGCCGATCGCCGGTCCCGAGGCATCGGTGGCGCGCTGATGGCCGAGGCGATCCGTTGGGGACGCTCGGTCGGTGTCGAGAAGCTGATGCTCTCGGTCTATCCCTCGAACGCCGCGGCGATCGCGCTGTACCGACGGTTCGGGTTCGTGGACGAGGGCCGCCTCGTGCGACACTCCCGCAAGTCGTACGGCTACGAGGACGAGGTGCTGATGGCCACCTGGATCGGACCGGAGCCGACGGGATGAGCGAGCGGGTCGTCCGGGTCGGGTTCCTGGGGTGCGGCACGGTCGGCACCGCCACGATCCGGCTGCTCGCCGAGCACGGCGACGATATCGCGCTGCGGACCGGCTGCCGCCTCGAGGTCGCGCGCGTCGCGGTGCGCGACCCGGATCGCGACCGCGACCTCCCGCTCGACCGGTCGCGCTTCACCACCGACGGCGTGGGCATCGTCGACGACCCGGAGGTCGACGTCGTGTGCGAGTTGCTCGGCGGGATCGAGCCGGCACGGTCGCTGATCCTGCGCGCGTTCGCGAACGGCAAGGCGGTGGTCTCGGGCAACAAGGAGCTGCTGGCGAACCACGGGCAGGAGCTCTTCGAGGCCTCCGACGCGGCCGGAACCGACCTGTTCTTCGAGGCGGCCGTCGGCGGCGGGATCCCGCTGATCCGTCCGCTCAAGGAATCGCTCGTGGGCGAGCGCGTGTCCCGGTTGATCGGGATCGTGAACGGCACGACGAACTTCATCCTGACCCAGATGTCGGACCACGGCTGGGCGTTCGACGAGGCGCTCGCCGAGGCGCAGCGGCTCGGGTACGCCGAGGCCGACCCGACCGCCGACGTCGAGGGGTTCGACGCGGCCTCGAAGTGCGCGATCCTGGCGTCGATCGCGTTCAACACGCGGATCGTGGCGGACGACGTGTACCGCGAGGGCATCGCGCGCGTGCAGGCGCAGGACATCGTCGACGCCCGCAGGCTCGGGTACGTGGTCAAGCTCCTCGCGATCGCCGAGCTCGACGAGGGTGATGTCTCGGTGCGTGTGCACCCGGCGATGATCCCTGCGAGCCACCCACTGGCCTCGGTCCGCGACGCGTACAACGCGGTGTTCGTGGAGGGCGAGAAGATCGGGCAGCTGATGTTCTACGGCCGCGGGGCGGGGGGCGACCCCACCGCGACGGCCGTCGTCGGCGACCTGACCGCCGCGGCGCGCAACCGCGTCGCCGGCGTTCGGGGGATCGGGTGCACCTGTGTGCTCGACCGACGGATCCGTCCGATGGACGACACGCACGGCCAGTACTACCTGAACCTGCACGTCGAGGACGCGCCCGGCGTGCTGGCCGAGATCGCGGATCACTTCGGCCGCAACGGCGTGTCGATCGAGCGTGTGTGGCAGGAGGGCTCGGGCGATGAGGCCACCCTGGTGTTCATCACCCACCGGGCGCAGGAGGGCGCGTTCCAGAAGACGGTGCAGGAGCTGCAGGAGCTGCGCGTGGTGCGTCGGGTGTGGAGCCTGCTCCGGGTGGAGGGCGAGGAGTGACCGCCGGCGCGCACCAATGGCGCGGGGTGATCGAGGAGTACCGCGACCGCCTGCCCGTCTCGTCGGACACCCCCGTGATCACGCTGCGGGAGGGCGGCACCCCGCTCGTGCGCTCGGAGCCGCTGTCGTCGGAGACCGGTTGCGATGTGTGGCTGAAGTACGACGGGGCGAACCCGACCGGTTCGTTCAAGGACCGCGGCATGACCTTGGCGATCAGCAAGGCCGTCGAGGACGGCGCCAAGGCGATCGTGTGCGCGTCGACGGGCAACACCAGCGCCAGCGCCGCCGCCTACGCGGCGAAGGCGGGGATCACCTGCGTCGTGCTCGTCCCGAAGGGGAAGGTGGCCCTCGGCAAGATGGCTCAGACGCTCGTGCATGGGGCGCGCGTGCTGGAGGTCGACGGCAACTTCGACGCCTCGTTGGACCTGGCGAAGGACCTCGCCGAGCGCTACCCGGTCACCCTCGTCAACTCGGTCAACCCGTACCGTCTGGAGGGCCAGAAGTCCGCGGCGTTCGAGATCTGCGACGCGCTCGGGCGCGCCCCGGACGTGCACTGCGTGCCCGTGGGGAACGCCGGGAACATCTCGAGCCACTGGCTCGGCTATTCGGAATACCTGCGTGACGGGATGATCGGCGAGCCACCGCAGCTGTTCGGCTTCCAGGCACAGGGGGCCGCTCCGATCGTGCGCGGCGAGCCCGTGAAGGACCCGCAGACGATCGCGACCGCGATCCGGATCGGCAACCCCGCCTCGTGGGAGAAGGCGGTCGCGGCCGCGACGGAGTCGGAGGGCGGGATCCGGGCCGTGACGGATCGCGAGATCCTGGCCGCGTACCGGCGGGTGGCCCGCGAGGGGCTCTTCGCCGAGCCGGCGTCCGCGGCCTCGGTGGCGGGCCTGCTCCAGCTCCATGCCGACGGGGTGCTCGCCGCAGGATCGACGGTCGTATGCATCCTCACCGGGCACGGGCTGAAGGACCCGGAGTGGGCGATCGCCGGCGCCGCCCACCCCGTGGTCGTCCCCCCCGACGCCGGGGCGGTCGCGGCCGAGCTGGGGCTGTAGCCGGTGCGCCTGGTCGCCCGCGTGCCGGCCACGTCGGCCAACGTCGGCCCGGGGTTCGACTGCTTCGGCCTCGCGCTCGAGGTCTGGAACGAGTTCACGGTCGACCCGGACGCCGAGCCGACCGTCACCTGGGAAGGCGAGGGGGCGGACGAGCTCCCGACCGATAGGACCGACATGGTGTCGCGGGCGATGGCCCACGCGGCGCGGGCCGCCGGCGCGCCGCTCCCGCCCCTCGCGATGCACGGGCTGAACCGGATCCCGCTCGAGCGAGGGCTCGGCTCGTCGGCCGCGGCGTGCGTGTCGGGGATCGCGCTCGCCGACCGGCTGCTCGGGCTCGGGCTCGAGCCCGAGGAGATGCTCGAGCTGGCCGGGGAGCTCGAGGGTCATCCCGACAACGCGGCAGCGGCCATCGCCGGCGGGTTGACGATCGCGTTCGGCGACGGCGTGATCCGGCTCGACCCCCATCCCGAGCTCCGGCCCGCCGTGCTGGTCCCCGAGGCGCGCCTGGCGACCGCGGACGCGCGCGCCGCGCTCCCCGAGACGGTCCCCCTGGCGGACGCGGTCTTCAACGCCGGTCACGCCGCCGCGACGGTCGTGGCACTGACGTCGAGCCCGGACCTGCTGTCGTCGGCCCTGCGCGACCGGCTCCATCAGGGCGCGCGTCTGCGGCTGGCGCCGAAGGCGCGCTCGGTCTTCGACGAGCTCACCGCGGCCGGGGTCGCGGTGTGCGTCTCGGGCGCGGGTCCGTCGCTGCTGGCCTTCGAGCTGGGCGGGGCGATCGTCCCCGAGGTCGGCCCGGGCTGGCGCGTCCTGCGCGTCGGGGTGGCCGCGGCAGGCGTGCAGGTCGACGCCGGCTAAGGGGGCGAGGGCATGGAGCTCGACGGCAAGGCCGCGCTGATCACGGGGGGAACGACCGGCATCGGCCGCGCGATCGCGGCGGCGTTCCTGGACGAGGGAGCGGGGGTCGTCGTCACCGGGCGCGACGAGCGGTTGGGCGCGGACGCGCAGGCATCCCTCGGTCGCGGTGCGCGATTCCTCCCCGCCGATGCCGCCGACCCCGAACAGGTCGAGCGCTCCGTCGAGCGAGCCGTCAGGATCCTCGGTGGCCTCGACGTCCTCGTGAACAACGCCGGGGTAGGCGTGGCGGCTGGCCTCCTCGAGACCCCCGTCGGGGACTACGACCGGGTGATGGCCGTGAACGTCCGGGGGCCGTTCCTGTACGCGAGGGCCGCGTTCCCCCACCTCGAGCGACGCGGTGGTTCGATGATCCATATCTCATCCGATGCAGGGGTTCTGGGGCAGGCCGAAGCTGCCGTCTACTCCGTGTCGAAGGCGGCCCTCGGCATGCTGTCGGCGATGCTCGCCATCGAGGGCGGATCCCGCGGGGTGCGGTCGAACGCGATCGCACCGGGGGACATCGCGCCGGGGATGCGCCACTTCGGCGCTCCCGGGGAGCCCGACGGATCCGAGGACGATCCCGCCGGCTGGGACCTGCCCCCGCTGGGCCGGATCGGGCGGGCCGACGACGTGGCGGGTGCGGCGGTGTTCCTCGCGAGCGACCGGGCGTCCTTCGTCAACGGCGTGACGCTGCTCGTGGACGGCGGCATGCGGGCCGGGTTCGGCACCGCGCGACCGTCGCCGGGTGGCTGAGCCCAGCCTCTACACTGCGACCGTGGTCACGATCGCCCACATCTCCGACCCGCACGTGGGATCGCCGTACTTCGTTCCGAACCTGATGAACCGGGTGATCGCCGAGCTGAACCAGGGAGCCCCCGACGCGGTCGTCGTGTCCGGCGACCTGACGAACGAGGGCTTCCGCCAGGAGTACAAGAGCTGGGTCGCCTACGCCGAGCGCATCGAGGCTCCGATCCACACCGTGCCGGGCAACCACGACTCGCGCAACGTGGGCTACCTGCACTTCGAGGACCTGATCGGCCCCAGGAACTGGTCGGTCGACGTCGACGGCGTCCGGATCGTCGGGATGGATTCGAGCGAGCCCGACCAGGACGAGGGCAAGATCGGCCGCGGTCACTACGAGTGGATCCGGGAGCGCTTCTCCGAGCCGGCCGACCTCAAGGTCTTCGTCGTCCATCACCACCTGCTGCCGATCCCCGGCACCGGCCGTGAGCGCAGCACGGTGATGGATGCGGGCGACCTGCTGGAGGTCCTGATCCACGCCGGGGTCCACGTGGTCCTGTCGGGGCACAAGCACGTGCCGTACGTCTGGCGCCTCGAGGACCTCTACATCGCGAACGCCGGGACCGTCTCCTCGCTCCGGGTGCGCGGGTACACGAAACCCTGTTACAACGTGCTGGAGTTCGACCGCGGCGAGGTGAAGATCCACCGGAAGTTCCCCTTCGGCGACGGTCACGTGTTGGCCCACTTCTCGCTCTCGGGCGCGCAGTTCCATCGTGAGCACGAGCTCCCGGTCCAAGAGCGCACGGTGCCCGTCGGCGAGCCGTAGCCCGCCCCACGAACCGAGGAGGTCCCGAACCCCGAGATGCGCGTGCTCGCGTTGGTGGACGGCGAACACCACCCCCCGGTCACCCGATGGGGGATCGAGACCGCGCGCGCGCGCGGCCTCGAGGTGGTCGGCGCCCTGCTCGTCGGCGGGATCGAGAAGCTCGATCCCGCCGCCCCCCCCGACTTCGGCGTCGAGACCGAGCGGTCGGGCGCGGACGCGATGGCCTCGCTGCGAGCCGCGATCGACCGGTTCCGGCCGCAAGGCGTCCTGGACCTCTCGGACGAGCCCGTGCTCGGCTACCGCGAGCGCATGGAGCTCGTCGCCGTGGCGCTCGTGGCCGGCATTCCCTACCTCGGCAGCGACTTCCGGCTGGAGCCGCCGATCGCCGGTCCGCCGCTCGGTCCCTCCACGATCGCGGTGATCGGGACCGGGAAGCGGACGGGCAAGACCGCGATCTCGGGTGAGCTGGCCCGCCTCGCCGCGCGCCGCGGCCTGGACCCGGTGATCGTCGCGATGGGCCGTGGCGGTCCGCCCGAGCCGCAGGTCGCCGCCGCCGGGACCGTGGACGTCGAGCGGCTCCTGGGGCTCGTCCGCGAGGGGCACCACGCGGCGTCGGACTACCTCGAGGACGCGCTCACGACCGGGGTGACCACCGTCGGCGCGCGCCGGGCCGGCGGCGGCCTGGCCGGCGCCCCCTACGCGACGAACCTACGGGAGGCCGCCGAGCTCGCGGCGGGCCTCGGCGAGGGCCCGGTGATCCTCGAGGGGAGCGGGTCGTCCGTGCCGCCCGTGCCGTGGGACGCGGGGATCCTCGTCGTGCCGGCGACCGCCCCGGCCGAGTACCTCGGCGGGTACCTCGGGCCGTTCCGGCTCTTGTTGTCGGACCTGGTGGTTGTTACCATGGGAGCCAGCCCGAGTGCCGGGCCAGAGAACCTCTCCACGCTCCGCTCCCACGTCCGCCGCTTCCTCGATGATGCGCGGCTCGTCGTAACCGACTTCATCCCGGTTCCGCTGCGAGATG
>DATBLY010000035.1:0-9881 GCA_036555125.1 Actinomycetota bacterium
GCGAAGGACGTCTCGCACCCGGCCGGCACCGTGATCGCCCGTGAGGGCGAACCGGGGGTCGGGCTGTTCATCATCCTCGACGGCAGGGCCGAGGTGTCGATCGGGGGCGTGAAGAAGACCATGCTCGGCCCCGGGGACTTCTTCGGCGAGATCGCGCTGCTCGACGGCGGTCCGCGCACCGCCACCGTGACCGCGGTCACCGATCTCAAGCTGCTCGGCCTGACGGAGTGGGTCTTCCGCGGGCTGATGATGGAGCATCCGGTGATCGCGATGAAGACGCTCCAGCAGATGGCCGGCCGCCTCCGGGCCGCGACGAAGGCCGCGACCGCCTAGGTCGATGCCCGCCGCCGAGGCGCCCGAGGGCGTCCGAGCGCTCGCCGAGGAGCGCGCCGCCGCGCGCGCCCGCAGGGACTTCGCCGCCGCCGACGAGCTCCGCGACCGCATCGCCGACGCCGGGTGGGCCGTCACGGACGCGCCGGACGGGGCGTTCGCCCTCGAACCGATCGTCCGTCCGCAGGGCCCGACCCGCGTGGCTGCCGCCGACGTCCCGTCTCGGCTGGGGGAGCCGGCCGAGGCCGACGCCTCGGTGCACTGGGTCGTGGAGGGCTGGCCCGAGGACGTGGACCGCGCGATCGCCGCGTTCCGCGCCCATGCCGCGGGACGCTCGGTCCGCTACGTGGTCGCGGACGTCACGGGCGGGCCGGCCGACCGATGGGGCGAGGACGTCGAGGCGATCGCGCTCGAACCAGGGACCGGCTGGGCGGCGGCGATGAACGCGGGCCTCCGCCGGGCGACCGGACGGATCGAGATCGTCGCCGATGGCTCGATCGAGGTGACCGGCGACGTCCTCGGGCCGATCGAGGAGGCCCTGGGCGATCCCTCGGTCGGGGTGTGCGGGCCGTTCGGCATCGTGACCGCCGACCTGCGCGAGTTCGAGCCGTCGGACGGACCGGACGTCGACGCGATCGAGGGCTACCTGATGGCGTTCCGCCGCGAGGTCCTGGCCGCGTCGGACCTGTTCGACGAGAAGTTCCGCTGGTACCGCACGGCGGACATCGAGCTCTCGTTCCGGATCAAGGACGCCGGCTTGCGGGCGGTCGTGGTCCCGGTCCCGGTCGAACGGCACGAGCATCGGATGTGGTTCGGGACGGCGCCCGCCGAGCGCGCGAAGTGGTCGAAACGGAACTTCTACCGGTTCCTGGATCGGTGGCGCGACCGGTGGGACCTGACGGTGGCGGGTCCACCGTCCTCACCCGGGTAGCACGGGTCCGAGACGGACTACTCCTCGAACCGCGGCATGGGCGGGGTGGGGGGTGGGGTCATGCTGGAACGCACGGCCTCGGGCACGCCGTCCGACCGCTGCTGCGCCTCGCGGCGGACGGCGGCGTCGGCGATGGCGGCGTCGGCGGCCTCCTTCGCGGCCTTGCCGTTCTCGCGGGCCGTCTCGGGGTCCGGGATCGGCTTCGTCCCGGTCGCGTAGGCCTCCAGATCCGTGCCGTCGATCGTCTCGGTGGCGAGCAGCACGCCGGAGAGCTGGTCGAGCAGGGTCCGCTTCTCGCGCAGGATCTGCTCCGCCCGATCGTGCGCCTCGTTCAGCAGCCGCGAGACCTCCTCGTCGATCGTCTCCGCGGTGTGTCCCGAGATCTTCGGCCCCGCGAACGGGTTCGTCTGGTCCTCGCGGCCCAGCGAGAGCGGCCCCACCTTGTCGCTCATCCCGTACTCGGAGACCATCGCACGCGCGATCTGGGTCGCCTTCTCAAGGTCGTTCTGCGCGCCGGTCGAGACCTCGTCGAAGCAGATCTCCTCGGCGACCCGTCCGCCCATCGCGAACGCCAGCATGTCCCGCAGCTCCGGTTCGGTCGCGAGGTAGCGGTCCTCGAGCGGCCTCGTCATCGTCAGGCCGAGCGCGGCGGTGCCCCGCGGGATGATCGTCACGCGATGGACCGGGTCGAGGTTCTCGCAGAAGTGGGCGACCAGCGCGTGCCCCATCTCGTGGGACGCGACCCGCGTCTTCTCCTTCTCGCTCATCACCCGGGACTTGCGCTCGAGGCCCATCGACGCACGGTCGATCGCCTCCTCGAGCTCGTCGGACGTCACGGCGTTCTTCTCTCGCCGCGCCGCGAGCAGCGCGGCCTCGTTCACGACGTTCTCGAGGTCCGCTCCGGTGAAGCCCGGCGTGCGCGCGGCGATCATCTTCAGGTCGACCTTCGGGTCCAGCGCGACACCGCGCGCGTGCACACGCAGGATCTCCTCGCGGCCGTGCAGGTCCGGACGGTCCACCACGACCTGCCGGTCGAAGCGGCCGGGCCGCACGAGCGCGGGGTCCAGCACGTCCGGCCGGTTCGTCGCGGCCATGATGATCACGCCCTTGCTGGCGTCGAACCCGTCCATCTCGACGAGCAGCTGGTTCAGGGTCTGCTCGCGCTCGTCGTGCGCCCCGAACCCGGCGCCCATCGCGCCAGCGCGCCCCTTGCCGATCGTGTCGATCTCGTCCAGGAACACAAGGGCCGGGGCCTTCTCCTTCGCCTGCTGGAAGAGCTCGCGGACGCGGGCGGCGCCGAGCCCGACGAACATCTCGACGAACTCCGAGCCGGACATGAAGAAGAACGGGACGTTCGCCTCGCCGGCGACCGCGCGCGCGAGCAGCGTCTTGCCGCATCCGGGGGGCCCCAAGAGCAGCACGCCCTTCGGGATCCGGCCGCCGAGGCGCTGGTACTTCTTCGGGTTCTTCAGGAAGTCGACGATCTCGCGGAGCTCTTCCTTCGCCTCGTCGACGCCGGCGACGTCGCTGAAGGTGGTCTTCATCTCCTTGCGGTCGTAGATGCGGACCTTGTTCCGGCCCATGTTCAGCGCGGCGCCCGCCCCGCCGCCCATCCGCCGGAACACGAAGTAGTAGATGACGACCATCACCAGCAGGAAGGGCAGGATGTTCAGCAGGAGCGATGCGAACACGCTCGGCCGGACCGCCTGCACGTCGACCCCCGCCGCGACCAGCTTGTCGGTGAGCGGGCCGGTGTCGAAGTTGGGAGGCAGGGTCGCGACGAACTGGACCTCTTCCCCGCCCTTCGTCATCGTTCCCGACACGCTCGTGTCGGAGATCTTCACGGGCACGTCCGTCACGATCCGCCCGTCGTCGACCGCGTTGACGAACTCCGAGTACGTGATCTGCTGGGTGTTCGCGTTCGCGAGCCAGCTGTTGAAGAGCAGGAGACCCACCAGCAGGAGGGGGACCACGAGCCAGGGGCTCAGGCGCGGGCGCGGCACGTTCGAGCCGCCGGAGCCGTCCGGCAGCCAGCGGTTCCGCTGGGGATTCTTGTTCGAGCCGTCGTCAGGCATGCGTGTCCATCTTGCCACCCACCTGCGGCTATGACAGCCGCATCGGGCGACGTCACAGCTCCTCCACAGGTATCGGGCGACGGCGCCGGGGACTGGATGCGGGATACTGGGACGATGGCCCAACGGGCACCGACCGACGAAGCGGCGCTGCGTGAGCGGTTCGAACGCGACGTGATCCCGCTCCTGCCCAGCCTCTACGGCGCCGCGATGCGCCTCACCCGCAACCCGACCGACGCCGAGGACCTGATCCAGGAGACGTACCTGCGGGCCTTCCGGGGGTTCGCGGGGTTCCAGGAGGGAACGAACCTGAAGGCGTGGCTCTACCGGATCCTCACGAACAGCTTCATCAACACGTACCGGAAGAGGCAGCGCGAGCCGCAGACGGTCGAAGGCCCCGACGATATCGACGAGTGGTACCTGTTCGACCGGCTGGGCGCGCAGAACGTCGAGGTCTCGGCCGAGTCGGAGGTGCTCGACCGGATGCCCGACGAGGACGTCAAGCGCGCGCTCGAATCGATCCCGGAGAACTTCCGGATGGCCGTGCTGCTGGCCGACGTCGAGGGCTTCAGCTACAAGGAGATCGCCGAGATCATGGACGTGCCGATCGGGACCGTGATGTCGCGTCTGCACCGGGGAAGGAAAGCGCTGGAGCGCGCGTTGTGGGACACGGCGAAGGAACGAGGGCTGGTCGATGGGTGAGCACGGTTGTGACTGCGACGAGGCGCGCGCCGAGGCGCAACGGTTCATCGACGGCGAGCTCGACCTCACCGTCCGGGTCCAGATCGAGCGGCACCTCGCCGAGTGCCACGGCTGTACGGAGCGCACCGAGTTCCAACGCCACCTGAAGCTCTTGATCGCCAAGAAATGCGGCCAGGAGTCCGTGCCCCCCGAGCTCGAGGCGAGGGTCCTCGAGCTGATCCGGCGCCTCGAGGCCTGATCCCGGAGCGCAGGTCGGATCGTGGCACGGCACCGCTCCGGGTCACACGCTCCCGCACACGCCCGACGGTGTAGCGTTCTCCCGCCGATCCGCGTGACCCGAGGAGGTGGCAGATGACGGTCTCGCACGACGAGTGCATCCCGCAGCTGGCGGAGCACCTCCGCCCGGTCTTCGACGCGAGCCCGGACGGGGTCTACGTCTGGCTCGACGAGACCCACTCGGCCTGCAACGAACGGCTCGCGGCGATGTTCGGCCTGACGGTCGAGTCCTGGTCGAACACCCCCGGGTTCCTGCAGCACTTCGTCCACGAGGGCGACCAGGAGCTCTTCTCGTGGAACTACTGGAACCGCGTCCAGGAGCTCGCGTTCCCGGTGACGTTCCGGTTCCGCGCGATCCGCAAGGACGGGTCGGCGTTCCTGGCCGAGACCGACATGATCCCGCTCAGCTACGGCGGGCACACGGTGGCGTACCACTTCGTCCGTCAGGTGGGGTCCTGAGGCCGTGGAGGGCCTCGGCACGATCCTCGGGGTCTGGGCGCACCCGGACGACGAGACGTACCTCGCCGCGGGGCTGATGGCCCAGGCCGTCCGGGAGGGCCGCCGCGTCGTGGTGATCACCGCGACCCGCGGAGAGGGCGGCTCGATGGACGAGGAGGTCTGGCCGCCCGAGACGATGGGCGAGGTCCGGGAGGCCGAGCTGATGCGGTCGTTCGACGTCCTGGGCGTGACCGAGCACCACTGGCTCGACCTTCCCGACATCGACATGGATACCGCGCTCTCGGACGAGGGCTACGTGCGTGTGCGGGAGATCGTCGCGGACGTGCGGCCCGACACGGTGCTCACGTTCGGGCCCGATGGCATGACCGGGCACGCCGCACACATGTCGGTGAGCGCGTGGGCCACCCGTGCGGTCGACGAGGTCGGCGCGCCGGGCGCGAAGGTGCACTACGCGACGTACACGCAGGAGTGGGCGGAGACGTGGGTGCCGGTCTACAACCGGTTCGACGTCTTCCGTCCGGGGACGCCGCCGGTCACCCCGCGGCCGGAGCTCTCGATCGACTTCCCGCTCGCGCCGGACCTCCTCGAGCTGAAGCTGCGGGCGATCCAGGAGCACCACAGCCAGGTCGGCGGCATGGTGCAGGCGTTCGGGGAGGACATCTTCCGGGCCGCGATGGCGGACGAGTACTTCCGGCTCGGCCTCGAGAAGGAGGGGTGATGGAGGTCGTCTCAACCCAGGTCGGTGCGATCGCCGACAGCCTGCGGTCGTTCGCCGACTTCAGCCTGTCGCTCCCCGAGGACATCCCCTGCGACTTCCTCTTCGGCAATCCGCACGAGGTCGCGTCGCGGGCCTACGTCGAGACCCTGCAGCGCGCCGCCGAGCCGGTCGACGCGATGCACTACGCGTACACGATGAACCTCCCGGCCGCCGCGGAGGCCGTGGCCGCGGGCCTGACCGAACGGTTCGGGACCGCGTTCGACCCGCAGGACGTCTGCCTGACCAACGGCAACTTCGCCGGGCTCTCGGTGGTGCTCCGCACGGTGTGCGATCCCGGCGATGAGGTGGTGTACCTCTCCCCGCCCTGGTTCTTCTACGAGAGCCTGATCCTGTCCGTCGGCGCCGCGCCCGTCCGGGTCCTCGCGACGGCGGACACGTACGACCTGGATCTGGACGCGATCGCCGCCGCGATCGGACCGCGGACGCGCGCCGTGATCGTGAACTCGCCGCACAACCCGTCGGGCCGGATCTACCCGCCGGAGGTGCTCGATGCGCTCGCCCGGGTGCTGACCGAGGCGAGCGACCGCAACGGGCGTCCCGTCTTCCTGGTCTCGGACGAGGCGTACAACCGCATCGTGTTCGACGGGCGGACGTTCCCGACGCCCGTCACGCGCTACCCGTACTCGTTCCTCCTGTACACGTACGCGAAGACCCTGCTCGCCCCCGGCTCGCGGCTCGGCTACATCGCGATGCCCTCCACCATGCCGGAACGGGAGGCGCTGCGGCTCCCGCTGCTCGTCGCGCAGATCTCGACCGGATGGGCCTATCCGATCTCGCTGCTGCAGCATGCCGTGCCGGAGCTCGAGCGGCTGGGACCTGACATCGACGCCCTGGAGCGGCGGCGCGACACGCTGGTCGGGGCCCTTCGCCACCAGGGGTACGACGCGATGCTGCCGGAAGGGACGTTCTACGTCCTGGTCACGTCGCCCCTGGCCGACGACGAGGCCTTCTGCGATCTGCTCGTGAAGCGGGGCGTCTACGTGCTGCCCGGCGCGGTGTTCGAGGCTCCGGGCCGATTCCGGATCTCGCTCACTGCGAACGACGAGATGGTCGAGCGCGCGACCCCGGCGTTCGCGGAGGCGATCGACGAGGCGGCGTCTCGATGAGCGAACGCTCCTTCGCCCTGCTCGGCGCGGGCGAGTTCGAGGAGTGGCACGACGAGGTCGACGCGTGGTTGCTGGAGCGTGGCAACGGCGCCGGGCGCGTGCTCGTCCTGCCCACGGCCTCGGCCAGGGAGGGTGACGAGGTCTTCGATCGATGGGCCTCGATGGGCCTGTCGCACTACCGGCGACTGGGCGTGGACGTCGAGGTCGTCCCCCTCAAGGCGCGCGAGGACGCCGAGCGACCGGAGCTCGTCGATCGGCTCGCCGATGCTTCGATGGTCTTCTTCTCCGGCGGCAACCCCTGGTACCTCGCCACCGTGCTCCGCGACAGCGCGTTCTGCCGCGCGATGTATGCGCGCATCGACGAGGGCATGGCGTACGCGGGGTGCAGCGCGGGGGTCGCGTGCCTGACCGAGCGCACCTTCGACAGCGACACTCAGGACTTCGAAGAGGTGTTCAAGCCGGGCCTCGGGTACATCCGCCGGACGCTCTTCGGGCCTCACTGGGACATCGTCGACACCTGGATCCCGGGCGCGACCGAGCTGATCGTCTCCACCGTGGCCGACGGCGAGGTCTTCGTCGGGATCGACGAGCGCACCGCCCTGATGGGCGACGGGTCGGGGTGGCGGGTCCACGGGGCGTCGCGGGTGCACGTGCGCCGAGGCGGCGAGTGGTCCCGCCACGGCGACGGCGACGCCTTCGAGCTGCCCCTCCCGATCGGGCCCTGACGCCGGTGGGCGTCTCGCGCCGCCGCGGCTAGGGTGGCGCGGTGCCGACGTCGAGCCTCACGCGCGCCGATCCGATCGAGTCGCGCGCGCCCGCGATCGTGAAGCGGCTGTCGGCCGCCTACCCCGACGCCCACGTCGCGCTCGACTTCTCGAACCCCCTGGAGTGCCTGGTGGCGACGATCCTGTCGGCCCAGTGCACCGACGAGAAGGTGAACGAGGTCACGGCGACGCTGTTCCGCAAGTATCGGAGCGCGTCGGACTACCTGAAGGTCCCCGAGGACGAGCTGAAGGCGGACATCCGTCCGACCGGCTTCTTCAACCAGAAGGCGACCTCGATCCGCGCGGCCTGCCAGCGGATCGTCGACGCGTACGGTGGCGAGGTGCCCGGCACGATGGAGGACCTGATCACGCTGCGGGGCGTCGCCCGGAAGACGGCGAACATCGTGCTCGGCAACGCGTTCGGCGTGGTCGAGGGCATCGCGGTCGACACGCACGTGAAGCGGCTGGCCAACCGTCTGGGGTTCAGCCACGAGTCCGATCCCGACAAGATCGAGCAGGACCTCATGCGGTGGATCCCGAGGAAGCGGTGGTTCGACTTCACGTACGTGCTGATCGATCACGGGCGGTCGATCTGCCAGGCGAAGAAGCCGCGATGCGAGGACTGCCCCGTGAGCGACCTCTGCCCTTCGAGCCTGGTCTGAGGTCCCCTCGACCCGGGAGCCACGAGCCCCCGGGTCGAGGATCGAGCGACGCTGCGGTCACACGCGCCGGAAGAAGATGAACTGGGCGTTCCGCGGCTTCGGGAGCGGGTCCCCGTCGAACTCCGTGAGGACCACGCTCATGTCCGTCCAGACGCAGTTGGCGACCCCGTCCGAGCCGTAGTCCACGCGGTTGTAGTCGCCGTGGAAGGTGGCGCACTTCTTGCATCCCTCCACGTTCGCTTGGAAGAAGAGGGAGTTCGTCGGATCCGACGGCTCGGAGTTGAGCACGGTGTACGAGAACGACCCCGGGTGACCCTGGGCGAGGACCGTGTCGTAGAGGTCGGGATCGCCCGTCCGGCGGCTGTGGTAGAGGATCCCGAGCGAGCCGTCGACCGGGTTCACATCGAGCCAGGGGAACCACTGATCCGATGTCGAGGTGTCGACCTGGACCGGCGAGCTCCACGTCGTTCCTCCGTCACCGCTGCTCATGAGGAACACGTCCGTGTTCGTCACGGGGTTCGCGACGTCGTGCGTGCCGTTGCGGTTGTCCGCGAACACGAGGTACAGGGTCCCGTCCGGCCCGACGTCGATGTTCCCCCACGCGTTCACGCGCACCTGATACCCGCTCAGGGTCTGGCGGCCGTCGACGTTCTTCGGGTAGTCCTTCGCGCCGTCCTCGAGGTCGACCACGGGGATCGGATCGGACCAAGTCTCCCCTCCGTCGGTGGACCTCACCACGACGTACGTGTCATCGAACGCCTGGTCGCGTTCCCACGTCGACTCGTCCTGCTCGTTCACGAAGGCGACGTAGACCGTCCCGTCGGGAGCCACCGCGGGCACCGAGCCCTGGTCCTCGTCACACTGGTTGGCGGGCCCGGCCTCCTGGTAGGTGCAGAAGGCGCCGCTCCCCGAGATCTCGTGGGCCTTCGACCACGTCATCCCACCGTCGTCGCTGTGCGACTCCCAGATCGGGGATTCGGTGTACTCGCCGTGCCGCGCCTTGAAGCGCGACCAGGTGAGGTACATACGCCCGTAGAACGGCGAGGACGGATCCGCGTCGACCGTGATCCACTCCTTGTCGTTGAAGATCTGAACCTTGTCGAGATCGGCACCTTCGCCGTCGTAGACCTCGATCGGCTTGCCCCAGGTGAGCCCGCCGTCCTTCGACACCGACACCACCACGTCTCCGTCGGTGGACTGCCCGTCCTTCGTGAAGCGGAAGTTCAGCGACGAGTGGACGGCGTTCCTGGTCACGGGGTCGATCACCGTGACGGGGTCGCTTCCGGTTCGGTTCGCGCCCTCGGCGGACATGTCGCCGACCTGCCACGTGTCGCCCCCGTCGAACGTCGTGTAGAACGCGTCGCAGCACTGGTCGTAGTCGTTCGAGCTCGCGATCATGTGCTGGGGGTCCGTGGGATCGACGTAGACGTCCGGCTCGTTGTTCGGCGTATCCGTGTCGCAGTCGAGGCGCATGTCGACGGCGGCTCCGGCGCTCGCCGTGCACTGCACCTCGGACTCCTTGTATCCGTCGCCGGCGATCCGGGGCTGCCCGCGGAACGACACCGCTCGGTCCGCCGAACGCTGGACGCCCCCGCCCGACCGCACGGAGCCCTCGGGGGTCCGGCCCCGCGCTCCGACCTCGATCGACGACGCGATCATCACGACGACCGCGGCCAGCACGAGACAGCCCTTCGCGGTCCTGGACACGAGGATCTCCCCTCCAGGTGATGGACGTCCGAGGGGCTCGTTCTAGCAGCCTCATCCGGCGCGGCGCAACCGCCGCGGCGTCCCCGAGAACGCG
>DATBLY010000118.1:0-5908 GCA_036555125.1 Actinomycetota bacterium
CTGAATCCTCGGCCAGCGCGCCGGCTACGCCTGGTCGAACGCGCTCAGCAGCTCCCGCGCGATCACGAGCCGCTGGATCTGGTTCGTCCCCTCGTAGATCTGGGTGATCTTCGCGTCGCGCATGAACCGCTCGGCGGGGTACTCCCTGACGTAGCCGTAGCCGCCGAGGATCTGGACCGCGTCGGTCGTGATCGCCATCGCCGCGTCGGACGCGAAGCACTTCGCGACGCTCGCGTGGTACGTCAGGCGCGGGTCGCCCGCGTCGCACGCCGCGAGCGCGCGATAGGTCAGCACGCGCGCGGCCTCGAGCTTCATCGCCATGTCGGCGAGCATGAAGCGGATCCCCTCGAAGTCGACGATCCGCTGGTCGAACTGCTTGCGATCGGCGCCGTAGCTCGTCGCCAGGTCGAGCGCTCCCTGCGCGATCCCCACGGCCTGCGCCGCGATCACGGGCCTCGAGAAGTCGAGCGTGCGCATCGCCGTCGCGAACCCCGTGCCCTCCTCCCCGATCAACCGGTCCGCGGGGATCCGCGCGTCCTGCAGGATCACCTCGCGCGTCGGCGAGCCCTTGATCCCCATCTTCTCCTCGGGCTTGCCGAACGAGACGCCCGGATCGTCCCGCATCGCCAGGAACGCGGACACGCCCTTCGACCGCAGGGACGGGTCCTTCGTGGCGAAGACGACGTACGCGTGGGAGACGCCGGCGCCGGTGATGAACCGCTTCGTGCCGGTGAGCGTGAAGCCATCGTCCGTCCGCGCGTAGCGCGTCGTCATCGCGACGGCGTCGGAGCCGGCCCCCGCCTCCGTGAGCGCGTACGACATCAGGACCTCGCCGCGGCAGATCCCGCCGATCATCGCGGCGCGCTGCTCGTCGGTGCCGGCGAGCATCAGCGGGATCACGCCGAGCTTCGACACGATCGGGGTCAGCGCGACCCCCGCCGAGACCCGCGAGAGCTCCTCGATCAGGACGCCGAACGCGAGCGCGCCGCCGCCCGAGCCGCCGTGATCCTCGGGGTAGCCGACGCCCATCAGGTCGTGCTTCACGAGCGCGGCGTAGACGTCCTCGGGCCACTCGTCGTCGTGGTCGATCTGCGCGGCGCGAGGTCCGATCACGTCCTCGGCGAACGCCCGGACGACGGCACGGAACTCCTCGAGCTCCTGCGGGAGCTCGTACCGACCCGCGTCGCTCACCGGTAGTCCATCGCAGGCTAGATCCGGCGGATCACGATCGCGTCGCCCTGGCCGCCGCCTCCGCAGATCGCGGCGCCGCCCAGGTCCACGCCCCGCCGGCGCATCTCGAGGGCGAGCGTCAGCACGATCCGGGCGCCGCTCGCCCCGATCGGATGCCCCAACGCGACGGCGCCGCCGTTGACGTTCACGAGCTCCTCGTCGACACCGAGCATCCGCGCCGCGTGGAGCGAGACCGCGGCGAACGCCTCGTTGATCTCGACGAGACCCAGGTCGTGCGCGTCGAGGTCGGCCTTCTTCAGGGCCTTCTGCATCGCGAGGGCCGGGACGGTGTGCAGCGACGGGTAGCGGTCGGCCGACATCCCGTAGGCGACGATCTCGGCGAGCGGCGCCAGCCCGAGCCGCTCGGCGCGCTCCGCGCTGGTGACGACGACCGCCGCGGCCCCGTCGGAGATCTGCGACGCGTTGCCGGCCGTCACGGTCCCGTCGTGGTTGAACGCGGGCCGGAGCTTCGCCAGCACGTCGACGCTCGTCTGCGGGCGGATCCCCTCGTCGCGCTCGAAGCGGACCGGGTCCCCCTTGCGCTGGGGCACCTCCACCGGCACGACCTCCTCGGCCAGACGGCCCGCGTCCCAGGCCGCCGCGGCCCGGTGGTGGGAGCGGGCCGCCCAGAGGTCCTGCTCCTCGCGCGTGACGCCGAGCTCCTCGCTCACGATGTCGGTGCCCGCCCCCATGTGGTGATCGTGGAAGCTCGACCACAGGCCGTCGTGGATCATCGCGTCGACGAGCGGCGCGTCGCCCAGCCGCGAGCCGTCGCGCGCCTGCTTGATCAGGTACGGCGCGTTCGTCATCGACTCCATGCCGCCGGCCACCACGACGTCCAGCTCGCCCGCGCGGATCATCTGGTCGGCGATCGCGATCGCCGACGTGCCGGAGAGGCAGACCTTGTTGACGGTGAGGGCCGGGACCTCCTTCGGGATCCCGGCGTCGACCGCGGCCTGGCGGGCGGTGATCTGGCCGGTCCCGGCCTGGATCACGTGGCCCATGACCACGTACTCGACCTGGTCGGGGGCGACGCCGGATCGCTCCACCGCCGCCCGGATCGCGATGGCGCCCAGGTCCATCGCGTCGAAGCCGGCGAGGGAGCCCCGGAACCTGCCGATGGGGGTGCGCGCGCCCGCGACGATGACCGACCGCGTCATGGATCGAGTCTACCGGCGCGCCATCGCTCGAAGATCTCGCGGCTGTCCGGGCAGAACTCCTCCATCGCGAGCATCCGGTCGAGCTCGTCGAGCGTGACCTGGCCGCTCCACGCCACCTCGCTCGGCTGATGCACCACGGGTCCGTCCCAGGTCACCTCGTAGACCGCGCCCCACGCCTCTCCGCTCGGCCCGGAGTAGCGGTGCCGGAAGAGGGGTGTCGGCGTCACGCCCGCGATCCCGAGCTCCTCCTCGAGCTCGCGCGCGGCGCACGCGTCGTACGTCTCGCCGCTCGCGAGCACCCCGCCGGCGAACACGTCGTACGCGCCGGGGTAGACGTCCTTCGTGTCGGTGCGCCGATGTATCAGGAAGCGGCCGTCGGTCCCGCGGACCAGGACGTAGGTGCAGCGGTGCAGCAGGTTCCGCTCGCGGATCTCGCGCCGCGTGACCGTGTCGATCACGCGGTCGTCCTCGTCGACGACGTCGACGAGCTCGCCGGCCGGGTCCACGCACGCAGCGTAGCGAGCCGACGTGCCCGCGAGGTCATCCCGGGCTTCGATCGGTCGCTTCACGCCGGGATGGCCTGCACGAACGCCCTCGCGATGACCCGGTAGCCCGCGGTGTTCGCGTGGATGTCCGGCCCTGCCGGAGGCGCCGCGCACATCCAGGTCCACGTGCAGGCCCTGGCCACGTTCACCGGCACGCGACCGAACCCGGGGAGCCGCACGCGATCCTCGAAGTTCGAGATCTCGAACGCACCCGCCACGTCGGCGACGGGGACGCCCGCGCCGTCGAACGCCTCCTGAAGTCTGGCGTTCATCAGCTCGAAGATGGCCTGATCCGCGCGGGCGACGTGCCTGCCCCGCGGACCCAGGATCCAGAAGCCCAGGAACGGGTCGTAGTACGTCATCCCCACGATCGGGACGTCCGGGGCCGCCGTCCGCAGCGCCCCGAGGATCGCCGTCAGATCGGCTCGGACCGTGACCAGGACGTCCTCGGCGCAGGCCTCGTCGATCAAGGCGGTCGCGTCGTCCAGGCAACCCTCGACGACGTCGTTCGCGCCGATGTCGATCGTGATCAAGGCCGTGCGATCCGCGTGCCGCCCCAGGAAGGCGAGGGCCTGATCCAGCTGCGATCCCTGCGGGTACGAGCACGGCGACGAGGAACCGTCCCGCATCGAGGCGGCCGTCTCCCCGGGGCACCCCAGCTTCCGCGGCTGCAGCTCGGGCGTCTCGTGCCGGAGCCGCCTCAGCAGCTGATCCACGTAGCCGTGCGTCCACCGACCGACGGGCTGGTAGCTCGCCGCCAGGGAATCGCCCAGGGACAGGTAGTACGCGTCTCCGGGCGCCGCCGCGGCAGGAGCCGCGGTGGCCGCAGCCGAGGCGACGGGGGCCGCCGCCAGCGCCGGGATCGCCAGACACATCGCGACGAGCGCGATCGAGACCTTCTTCACCGCTCCTCCCTCCCGCGTCGCCGTGCGGCCGGGGTGACGGCCTGCGGCGCTCGTGGCACGGACCCTCGATTGGGGCCCCCGCATCGAACGGTAGGCGGGGAAGGGCTCGGGGGTCGAACCGGCCAGCCACCGACGCCGCGGGGGCGGAGGCACCCGGACCGCCGTGGGGGCTCCCTCGCGGGCGCTCAGTTGCGGTTCGCGAGCGCCTTCTCGATCACCTCGAGGATCTCGGCGCCGACCAGCTCGTCGCGCTCGATCAGCGCGTCGCGGAGCGCGGCGTGGATGTCGCGGTTCTCCTCGAGCACGGCGCGCACGCGGACCCGCTGGGCCTCCAGGATGTCCTCGACGCGCTGCTTGCCCTCGCCGTCGCCGAGCACCTTCGCGACCAGGTTCGTCCGGCTGATCGCGCCCTCGGCGACGGCGTCGAACGAGATCAGCGAGCCGGCCATCCCGAACGACCCGACCATCTGCGCGGCGAGCGCCGTGGCGTGGGCGAGGTCGGAGGCCGGGCCGGTCCCGCTCTCCCCCAGGCACATCTCCTCGGCGACCAGGCCGCCGAGCGCGATCGCGATGCTGGACTCGATCTCGCTGCGCGAACGCGTGAAACGCTCCTCCTCGTCGCCGTGCGCGAGCAGCCCGAGCGAGCCGCGCCGCTTGATGATCGACAGGACCTCGAGGCGCCGGTCCTTCCCGAGGAGATGCGCGACGGTCGCGTGGCCGGCCTCGTGCGTGGCGACGGCCGCGCGGTCGCCCTCGGTGTAGACGACCGGCTGCTTGATCCCGATCTCGTCGGTCAGCTTCGCCTCGTAGACGTCGTTGCGGCCCATCGAGCGCCGCCCGTCGCGCAGGGCCACCAGGAGCGCCTCGTCGAAGAGGTGCTCGAGCATCACCGGCGTGTACCCGAACGTGTCGTGGGCCAGGCGCTCGCGCTCGGACGGCAGATCCAGCTCGGGCTCGTGCGCCTTGCGATCCATGAAGAAGTCGATCAGGTCCTGGCGGCCCTGCTTCGTCGGCACGTCGAAGTACAGACGGCGATCGAACCGCCCCGGCCGAAGGAGCGCCGGATCGAGCGCATCGGCGCGGTTCGTCGCCGCGATCAGCAAGATGTTGTTGTACGCGGGCTTCGCCGCCGCCATCTTCCGGTCGGGCGGCAGGTACGAGTTGATCCACGAGATCCAGCGGGACTTCACCCGCGTCCGCCACGGCGGCTGGTCGAACGACTGCATCTGGATCAGCAGCTCGTTCACCATGCCGCCGTTCCCGCCGGAGATCATCGGGGAGACGACGCGACCCAGACCGTCGGCGACCGAGGACGCCGCCAGGGCCCCGGTCGATGGCGAGGCCATCAGGCCGCCCGGCGCCGGGCTCATGCCCAGCGCGTCGCGGCTCATGCCGATCGCGTCGATCTCCTCGATGAACCCGATCGCTCCCCCCTCCTTGCGGGCGGCCTTGCGCAACGCCTTGAAGTACGAGCGGATCTTCGACCCGGTCATGCCGAACCACATCGACTGGAACGCCGGCGCCGAGATGAACAGGAACGGCACGCCGGCCTGCTTGGCCATCGCCTTGGCCAGGTACGTCTTGCCGGTGCCGGGCGGTCCCTCGAACAGGACGCCGCGCCGCGGGGTGCCGCCCAGCTCGTCGCGGAACGTCGCGTAGCCCAGGAACACGTCCAGCGTTCGCGCCACCTCGTCCACCTGACCGTCGAGGCCCCGGATGTCGGTGAGGCCGATCTCGACCTGCTCGGGATGCACGGTGATGTGCGGCGACCGCCCCGAGAACAGCGGCATGGCGACCATCATCCCGATGGCGGCGATCAGGAGCAGGACCGGCAGGAACATGAACCAGTCGTCGGGCAGGCTCGGCAGCTGGATCGGGTTGTTCGTCGCCAGGCGGTACCAGAGCCACGCGTCCACGACGCCGATCACGACGAGCGCCCGGATCAGCTTGCTCCGCCGCGTGCGTTCGCGCTGGCGGAAGACGTCCGCCCGGCCCCGGGTGAGGATCTCGGACCCCTCGAGCAACGGAGCGATCGCGGAACGGTGTTCGTCGGTCACGGGTGGCGGCC
>DATBLY010000143.1:0-4638 GCA_036555125.1 Actinomycetota bacterium
GGCCGGGAGTCCGACGACGACCGGAACCGCGGTGCCGGCCTCGAGCCCCACGAGGTGTCCGAGCGTCGGGTACAGCGCATCCGAGCGCAGGAGCGCGTCGGCGACGCCTTCGAGCCGGAACGCGATCGTGGCGCGCCGATCCTCGTTCCGATGCAGCCCGGCGAGCGGCACGCGGCCGGTGATCGCCGCGCAGACGTCGATGAAGTCACCGTAGCGCTCGGTGCGAGCGCCGAGCACCGAGTTGCAGAAGACGATCGCGTTCGACTCGGCCCACGCCACGTGCTCGCCGAAGGCCGGGCGCTGGGGCAGCTGGTACGGCGCACAGGTCCACGTCGGCCGGCAGCCCATCGCCACGTAGGCGTCCATCAGCCGCCGGGCGTCCGCCGCCGTGCGCGCGTCGAGGCGCACCAGGCCGGGGTGGAGCAGGTCGAGCGACGAGACGTTCAGCGTCGTCGGCACGACGACCCGCGCACCCCCGTCGAGGAGCCGGGACGCGAAGTCCAGGCCCGCACGCCCGTGATACAGGCAGCTGTCGACGTGGGCGGAGGCGACGTCGGTCAGGCGCTCCGCGTCCGCGATCGCACCCATCTCGATGAGGATCCGCATCGCCAGGGAGGCGGCCTCGCCGCGCGCGCCGTCGAGCGTCGCGCGATCGTCGGCGGTCAGCTCGAGCGGCAACCGGTCACCCCGTGGCCGGAGGGACGCCGGTCGGATCCGCGCCGGCGTACGTCGTCTCGCCGAACGCCCCCGGATCACGCGTCGCGAGCGCGTCCAGGAACCGCGTGCCGAACACCGCCGAGAACTCCTTCTCGTCGAGCAGGTCCCGCTCGATCGCGCTCGCGGGCACGTACGGACCGATGTTCTGGCGGTAGCGGTAGTCCCGCAGGAAGGCGGCGACGTCGTCGACCGTCGCCCCGTGCTGCCACAGGACGTCGGCGTGCAGGTAGACCTCCGACGGCACGACGTTCTGGACCACGGCGAACGGCCCGCCGCCGAACTCGCGCTCGATCGCATCCCCGAGCTGGATCGGGTCGAGCCGAACGCCGTCCACGGAATCGGGGAGCGGGCACTGACCGTGATCGGCGGTGACGAACAGCAGGTACTCGCCGGGCCAGCGCTCGTCGAGCGTGTCGACCAGGCGGGCGAGCTGCGCGTCCACCTCCTCGATCATCCGGCCGGTCTCCTCGGCGGCCAAGCCGTAGACGTGCCCGGCGTAGTCGGGCGCCTTGTAGTTGATGTACAGCAGGTCGGTCACGCCGCTCAGACCGATCGGCTCGTTCCGCAGGGTCGCCTCGATCAGGTCGCCTTGGTAGCGGACGACCGGGGGCGAGCAGCACGCGATCTGCCGGGGGGCCGGGCCCTCGTCCGGGGTGAACGGGGGCATCGGGGTCTCGGCGGCGTGCGCCTCGTAGGCCTCGAGGCCCGGCGCGCCCTCGGGCATCCGGAAGAGGTCCGGGTTGTGCGGAGCCCACGCGCCGGTGCCGTTCTCCTTCGTCTGGTGCTCGTCCCAGTAGACGCCGACCGGGAGCGACGGGTCGGGCCCGGCGAGGCCCTGCCGCGCCGGCCGGCCGGCCCCGATCATCCCCATGTGCCACACCTGGTAGCCGATCTGGCCGATCCAGGCGCGTCCGTCGGTCGCCTCGCTCCAGAGCTCGGCGAACGTCGGGACCAGGATGTCGCCCGGGTCCGCGCGGCCGGGCTCGCCGTAGGCCTTGCGGACCTTGCTGCCGTCGCGGATGTTGTGGCCCGTGATGCCGTGCTCGTCGGGGAACGTGCCGGTGCCGATCGTCGCGTGCGCGCACGCCGTCACCGCCGGGAACGAGCCCGTGATCGCGCCGCGGTAGTTCGCCCCCTCGCCCATCAGCCGCTTCAGGGTGGGCCACCGATCCGGCCAGAGCTGCAGCGCGTTCCACCCGCCGCCGTCGATCACGAACGTCACGATCAGCTTCGGCGCGGCCGTGGCCTCGCCGGGGACCACCGCGGGCTGGCCCGGGAGCGGCCGTCCGGCCCGGTCGGGCGGCCAGCCGTCGAACCCCATGAACGTCGCGGCGGTGGGCGCGAGGTCGGCGAGCGTCACGCGATCCGCGTTGTCCGAGGGGGCGACCCGTCCGGGGCCGTAGAGCACCAGCGGCACCCGCTCGAGGTACATCCAGACCGAGGCGTGCGACGTCGCGACGTAGAAGCGCTCCAGGTTCCGCGACTCCGGTGGGTAGTTCGAGCTGTTGCCCGGGGCGAGCACCAGCTGGAGGTCGCCGGAGCGGCCCGGGTGGTACGCGCGCCGGACGAGCTCCATGTAGTCGGCGCCGAGGTCCTGCGCCATCGCCTCCTGGACCGGCATCGGGTCCGGTCGCGACAGCTGCTTCGCCCATCGGCCGAGGAACCCGCCGCCCGCGACGGCGAGGAGCCCGCCCAGGCCGGTGAGCAGCAGGAAGCGCCGGCGACTGGGGTCCGCGGGCGCGTCGGCCCGGGACCGCACCGCGAGGACGACCAGAAGGATCGCCACCACGACGAGGCCGGCGACCCATCCGACCAGCGCGCCGCGCGCGAAGCCGAGGACGAGCGCCACCAGCCCTCCGGCCAGCGCGAAGAGGATCCAGGACCTGGGGGTCGGGCGCGCCATGACCCTTCGATTCTGGCAGAGGCGCCGGGCACGACCCGGGAGACGGACGTGGCAACTCCGTGGAGTCGCCTACGCTGGGGCGATGCGGATCGTGGAGGCGTGCAGGGGATGACGGGCGATGAGCGCGAGATCCTGATCCTGGAGCCGATCGCGGATCACGCGGAGGTGGGGCGGTGGCTCTCGGCGATGGAGGACGGCCGGCGCGACACCCTGCGGGAGCTGGTCGACGTCGACGACGAGATGGTGGACCGGCGCGTCGTCGACGAGCTCAACACGATCGGCACGCTGCTGTACCACGTGGCCCTGGTCGAGGCGGACTGGCTGCTCGACGACATCTTCGGCGACCGCGCCGCGTGGCCGTCCGACGTGCTGCCGTTCGGGGACCGCGACCCGAAGGGCGTGCTCACCGAGGTGCGCGGGGAGTCGCTGGCCGAGCACCTGGGCCGGCTCGCTTCCGTGCGGACGCTGTTCCTCGGGCGGATGCGGCCGATGACGGTGGAGGACTTCCACACGCCGCGGGCGCGCGAGCGCTACGACGTGTCGCCGGCGTGGGTGCTGCACCACCTGCTGCAGCACGAGGCCGAGCACCGCGCGCACATCGCCTGGCTCCGCGACCGGCAGCGCGCGCAGGGGTAGGCGGTCAGGTCCGCTTGCGCTCCAGATCGAGGAACGGGGTCCGCACGACCGTGGCGTCGACCTTGCCTCGCTCGCCCTCGACGCTCCACTCGACCGACAGGCGCGTCCCCGGCTCCTCGTAGCGCCGATCCACCGATCCGAACCCGACCATCTTCTTGATCGTCGGTCCCCAGGCGATGCTGGTGGCGCGCCCGACCTGCCGCCCCTGCCTGTAGACGGGGACCGGGTCGCGATGGACCATCGGCGAGACCGCCGGGGGCAGGTCGTGCTTGGCGAACAACCCCTCGATCCCGGCCCACTCGAGCTCGAGCCCGACGAGCCGCCGTCGGGGACCGCCCGCCGCGCGCTCCGCGAGCAGCGCCCGGCGGCCGACGAAGTTCGCCTCCTTGCGGAGGTCGACGAGGCGGCCGAGGCCGAGCTCGAACGGGGAGTAGAGCTGCTCGGGGGCGAACGCGTGCCGCGCGCTCGTGTACTCGACCTCGATCAGGATCAGCCCCGCTTCCACGCGCGAGACGTCCAGGGCGCGGATCCCGGCCGGATGGATGCCGTAGCGCTGCCCGACGTCGAACAACCGGTCCCACACGGCGAGCGCGCCCTCGATCGGGATCCACAGCTCGTAGCCGCGGTCGCCCGTGTAGCCGGTCCGTGAGACGTCGATCTCGACGTCCGCGATCGTGGCGGCGCGGCGCCGGTAGTAGCGCAGGTCGGACCAATCCTCCCCGGTCGCCTCCTGCAGCACCTCGCGGGAGAGCTTGCCCTGCAGCGCGAGCGCCGCGGTCGTGTCGCTCACGTCGTCGACCTGGACGTCGAGGCCGGTCGCGTTCAGCCGGAACCAGCGCTCGCACGCGTCGGCCGCGGTGACGCGGAACCCGTCGTCGCCGAGCCGCGCGATCGTGCCGTCGTCGACGACCTTGCCGTCCTCGTCGCACCAGGGGGAGTACACGACCTGGTCGGGCTCGAGCGTGCCGATGTCGCGCGTCATCACGCGGTCGAGGAGGCGCGCGGCATCGGGCCCAGACACGACGTACTTGTACAGCGGCGAGACGTCGATCACGGCCGCGGCCTCGCGGATCGCGTTGTACTCGATGTCGTGGAAGTCGGAGTAGACGGCGGCGGCGTGGTACCCCGACCACTCGCCCCACGCGAGCTTGCGGTTCAGCTCGGCCTGGCGCGGGAAGAACGCGGTGCCGACGCTCAACGGACCCTCCCTTCGACGGCCCGCCAGCGTATCCGACGGTCGCCGGGCGGGGAGCCCGCCCGCGTTGACCTGCGGTCAGCGCCGCGGGCCGTTCCGGTCACGTGATCGTACGCAGGAACGCATCGAACACCTCCACGTACCGGTCCACGTCGTCCTGCGTGTGCGCGACCGACACGGTCGGTCC
>DATBLY010000188.1:0-20290 GCA_036555125.1 Actinomycetota bacterium
CGCCGTGATGCTCTACGTGTGGATGGAGCGGAAGGTGATCGCGGACTTCCAGACGCGCAAGGGACCGATGCGCGCGGGGCCGCGAGGGATCCTGATCACGATCGCCGACGGCATCAAGCTCTTCTTCAAGGAGGGCATCACGCCGACGAACGCGGACCGGGGCGTCTACCTGATCGCGCCGGTGATCGCGATGTTGCCGGCCTTCCTGGCGTTCGCCGTCGTACCGTTCGGCGCGCCGGTCGAGCTCTTCGGCCGCGAGGTGCCGCTGCAGATCGCCGATCTGAACATCGGGATCCTCTGGGTGCTCGCGATGACGTCGATCGGCGTGTACGCGATCGTGCTGGCGGGCTGGTCCAGCGGTTCGAACTACCCGCTGCTGGGGTCGATCCGCTCGTCGGCGCAGATGGTGTCGTACGAGGTCGGGATGGGCCTGGCGCTGGTCGCCGTGCTGATGTACTCCGGCCACCTGCGGATGAGCGAGATCGTCGACGCCCAGGACCGCGTCTGGAACGTGATCCCCCAGTTCCCGGCGTTCGTCGCCTACCTGGTGTGCGGCCTGGCGGAGACGAACCGGCCTCCGTTCGACCTCGCGGAGGCCGAGACCGAGCTCGTCGCCGGGTTCCACACCGAGTACTCGGGCATCAAGTTCGCGATGTTCTACCTGGGCGAGTACGTGAACACGGTCACGGTCGCCGCGATCGCGACCACCCTGTTCCTGGGGGGGTGGCGAGGGCCGGCCCCCGAGTTCCTGCACGGCCTGTGGCCGATCGTCTGGTTCCTGGTGAAGGTCACCGGGATCATCTACGTCTACATCCTGGTCCGCGGGACGCTGCCGCGGATGCGCTACGACCGGCTGATGGCGTTCGGCTGGAAGGTCCTGATCCCGTTCGGGCTCGTCTGGGTGATGATCACCGGCGCGGTCGTGGTCCTCCCGGACCACTTCGGCCGACGCGCGATCCTGGTGGGCGCCGCCGCGATCCTGGGGGTCGTGCTGCTCCTCTCGCTGCTGGCGCCGCTCGTCGCGCCCCGGCGCGCCCAGCCGTCCGACCCCGAGCGGGCCGACGAGGAGGTGCCGGTGTGAGCGAGCGCGAGCCGCGCGAGCCCTCCCGGACGTTCGTGGACGCCGCCTCGGCGATCGCGAAGGGGATGGGGACCGTCTGGAAGCAGACGTTCCGCCGGGACGACACCGAGCAGTACCCGAGCGAGATCGTGCCGCCGCCCGAGCGCTCGCACATCGGGCGCCACCGCCTGAACACGCACGAGAACGGGCTCGAGAAGTGCATCGGGTGCGAGCTCTGCGCGTTCGCCTGCCCGGCCGACGCGATCTGGGTCGAGGGCGCGGACAACGATCCGGAGGCTCCCGTCTCGCCCGGCGAGCGGTACGCGAAGGACTACCAGATCAACTACCTCCGCTGCATCATGTGCGGCCTCTGCGTCGAGGCCTGCCCGACGCGAGCCCTGACCCTGACCAGCTACTACGAGATGGCGTTCACGACGCGTGAGGACGCGATCTGGACGAAGGAGCGCCTGCTGGAGGCGCCGCCCCAGCTGGGGACGGACCCCGTCGACCGGGAGGGTCGATAGGTGTCCACCGACCTGCTGGTCTTCTGGGTGTTCGCGCCGATCTCGGTCGCGAGCGGCATCGCGATGCTGATGATGCGCAACGCGATCCACGCCGCGCTCTTCCTGATCGTGAACTTCTTCTGCCTCGCGGTCTTCTACCTGATCCTCGACGCGCCGTTCCTGTTCGCCGTGCAGATCGTCGTGTACGCGGGCGCGATCATGGTCCTGTTCCTGTTCGTGATCATGCTGCTCGGGGTCGACCGGACCGAGGACCTCCGCGAACGGCTGCTCGGGCAGCGCTGGCTCGCGATCGCGTTCGGGGCGGCGTTCGTGCTCGAGGTGACGCTGGCGATCCGCGCCGGCATCGGGTTCTCCACCCTCGCCCCGGACGGTTTCGAAGCGGTGAATGCCGAAGGCAACGCGCAGGCGCTGGCGCGCGTGCTGTTCCGCGACTACTTCTTCCCGTTCGAGGTGACCTCGATCCTGCTGATCCTCGCCGCGATCGCCGCGATGATCCTCGCCCACCGCAAGGCCCGCGCGATCACCCAGGCGGAGGCCGCGGCCGCGGCGGCGGACGGACCCCTCGGGAGCCCGGATCCCGCCGGCGCTCCCACCGAGGTGGAGCCGGTGCCATGAGCACCCCGATCGCCTACTTCCTGGTCCTGTCGGCCATCCTGTTCGCGATCGGCAGCGTCGGCGTCCTGGTGCGACGCAACGCGCTCGTGATGTTCATGTCCGTCGAACTCCAGCTGAACGCGGCGAACCTGGCCCTCGTGGCCTTCTCCCGGATGCATGGGAACCTCGACGGTCAGGTCCTGGCCTTCTTCTCGATGGTGGTGGCCGCCGCGGAGGTGGTCGTCGGGCTCGCGATCATCGTGGCGGTCTACCGCAGGCGGCAGACGGTCAACGTCGACGAGCTGAAGGAGCTCCGGTGGTAGGCGAGCTCTCGCCGATCGCGGAGCCGACCTCAGCGATGAAGCTGATCTGGCTGGTCCCTCTCCTGCCGCTCACCGGCGCCGCGCTGAACCTGTTCGTGGGCAAGCGGCTCGGGCGCAGCGCCGGCGTGATCGCGTCGGTCCTGGTCGCCGCCTCCTTCGTGCTCGCCGCGATGATCGCGACGAGTCTGGTCCAGGCACCGGGCGACGAGCGCCTGTACATCCGGCACCTCTTCGAGTGGATCCACGTCGGGTCCTTCTCGGTCGGCGTGGACCTGCGGGTCGACGCTCTGTCGATGGTGATGGTCCTGGTGGTCACCGGGATCGGGGCGTTGATCCACGTCTACTCGGTCGGCTACATGGCCGGCGATCCGCGGTACGGACGGTTCTTCGCCTACCTGAACCTGTTCGTGTTCTTCATGCTGACGCTGGTCCTGGCCCAGAACTACCTGCTCCTGTACCTCGGCTGGGAGGGCGTGGGCCTGTGCTCGTTCCTGCTGATCGGCTTCTGGTTCGAGGAGACCGAGAACGCGAACGCCGCGAAGAAGGCGTTCATCACGACGCGGATCGGCGACACGTTCATGCTGGTCGGCCTCGCGCTCCTGGCGGTGAAGTTCGGGACCCTCGACTTCACCGCGATCTTCGGGAGCGCCGGGAGCACGATCACGAAGGGCACGGCGACGGCGATCGCGCTCCTGCTCTTCGCGGGCGCGATCGGCAAGTCCGCCCAGGTTCCGCTGCACGTGTGGCTCCCCGACGCGATGGCGGGCCCGTCACCCGTGTCGGCCCTGATCCACGCGGCGACGATGGTGACCGCCGGGGTCTACCTGGTGGTGCGCTCGCACGTGCTGTTCGAGCTCTCGGGAACGGCGCTCACGGTCGTCCTGTTCGTCGGGCTGTTCACGGCGCTCTTCGCCGCGACCTGTGCGATCGGGCAAGACGACATCAAGCGGGTGCTCGCCTACTCCACGATCAGCCAGCTGGGCTACATGTTCATGGCGGCCGGGATGCGCGCCTACTCGCTCGCGATGTTCATGCTGGTGGCGCACGCGTTCTACAAGGCTCTGATGTTCCTCGGGGCCGGCTCCGTGATGCACGGGATGCACGGGGAGACGGACATGCAGCGCATGGGGGGCCTGATCCGGCGCATGCCGATCACCGGGATCACGTTCACGATCGGCGCGCTCGCGCTGGCGGGGCTGCCTCCGTTGTCCGGCTTCTTCGCGAAGGACCTGATCCTCGAGGTGGCGAACGCCCAGGGCCGCGTCTGGGTCTACGTGCTGGGCGCCGTCGGCGCGTTGCTCTCCGCCTTCTACATCGGCCGGCTCCTGTTCCTGACGTTCTTCGGGCATCCCCGCAGCGAGGAGGCCGAGCACGCGCACGAGTCGCCCCCGGTGATGTGGATCCCGCTCGTGCTCCTCGGGATCGGCACGGTCTTCGCCGGCTACCTCAGCA
This sequence comes from Actinomycetota bacterium, assembly GCA_036555125.1. Lineage (GTDB taxonomy): Bacteria > Actinomycetota > UBA4738 > UBA4738 > HRBIN12 > DATBLY01. The sequence continues at coordinate 3,954 of DATBLY010000188.1, forward strand.
CGTCCACGGAGGGCCGGCTGGAGCAGCTGCTGGAGCCCGTGCATGGCGTCGTCCCCGAGGGGGCCACCGGTCTCACGAAGCCCGCGCTGTTCGTCATCGCCCTGGTGATCTCGCTCACGGGGCTCGCGGTCGCCTGGCTCCTGTACGGCTCGGGCCGGGTCGACTGGCTCGCGCTGCGCGAGCGCCTTGGGTCGATCCCGCGGCTGTTCGCGAACGGCTGGTACGTCGATCGCGCGTACGACACGGTGGTGATCCAGCCCGGCAAGGCGGTCGCCGCCTTCTCCGCCCGGGCGGTCGACGAGCGGGTGATCGACGGCGCCGTGAACGGGGTCGGCGGGTCGGTCCGCGGGCTCGCGGGCGTCGGGAGACGCATCCAGACGGGCTTCGTCCGGACCTATGCGCTGTTCCTGTTCGCCGGGGCGGTGGGCGTCCTGGTCTACCTGGGGTTCCGGATATGACGGATCACCTGCTGACGATCGTCACCTTCCTCCCGGCGGTGGGCGTCGCGATCCTGTCGACCTGGCGGACCCTCTCGGACGACGGTGCCCGGGTCGTGGCGCTGGTCACGACGGTCGCCACGTTCGTCGCCTCGCTCGCCGTCCTCGGCCGGTTCGACGCGCAGGTGCCCGGATTCCAGATGGTCGAGCAGGCCACCTGGGTGAAGGACCTCGGGCTGCAGTACCTGGTGGGGATCGACGGCGTGAGCCTGTGGATGGTGTTGCTCACCACGTTCCTGATGCCGATCTCGGTCCTCGTCTCGTGGTCGATCGACCGGAACGTCCGCCGGTACTTCCTCTCGATGCTGATCCTCGAGATCGCGGTCGTGGGATCGTTCGTGGCGCTCGACCTGCTGCTGTTCTTCGTCTTCTTCGAGGCGATCCTCGTCCCGATGTACTTCCTGATCGGCGGCTGGGGGGGCGAGCGGCGGGTCTACGCCGCGGTCAAGTTCTTCCTGTACACGATGGCCGGCTCCGCGTTCCTGCTCGTCGGGACGCTGTTCCTGTACTCGCGTGCCGCGTCGCTCGGCGCCGGGACGTTCGACCTCCGCGAGCTGACAGGCGTTGCCGGGACGCTCGCGCCCGCCACCGCGCGGTGGCTCTTCCTCGCGTTCTTCGTCGCCTTCGCCGTCAAGGTCCCGGTCTTCCCGCTGCACACCTGGCTGCCGGACGCCCACACCGAGGCGCCCACGGCGGGGTCGGTCCTGCTGGCGGGCGTCCTGCTGAAGGTGGGGGCCTACGGCCTGATCCGCTTCAACCTGGCCCTGTTCCCCGAGGCCTCGCGCTACTTCGCTACGTTCGTCGCGATCCTCGCCGTGATCGGGATCATCTACGGCGCGGTCGTGGCGCTGATCCAGACCGACATCAAGCGGCTCGTCGCCTACTCCTCCGTCTCGCACCTCGGGTTCGTCGTCCTTGGGATCTTCGCGTTCACGGACCAGGCCGCCACCGGTGCGGTCCTGCAGATGGTCAACCACGGCCTCTCGACGGGAGCGTTGTTCCTGCTCGTCGGGATGGTCTACGAACGCACCCACACGCGCGACCTGGGGCGGATGGGCGGGCTCGCCGCGATCATGCCGTGGCTCACGGGCGCGTTCCTGTTCGCGGTGCTGGCCTCCGTGGGACTCCCCGGGCTGAACAACTTCGTCGGCGAGTTCCTGGTGATCGCCGGCTCCTTCCTCGTGAGCCCTTGGTTCGGGTCGCTCGCCGCCGTCGCGGTCGTCCTGGCGGCGATCTACCTCCTGTGGTCCTACCAGCGGATGGCCTACGGGCCGGTCCGTGACGAGGACCATCGCCATCTACCTGACGTGAGCCTCCGCGAGGCGGTCGTCCTCGCGCCCGTGCTCGCGCTCCTGCTGGTCTTCGGCGTGTATCCGAAGATCCTCACCGACCGCATCGATCCCACGACCGCCGCCGTCGTGCAGCACGTCGCGCCGGCCGATCGCGAGACGGACCTCGGCCAGGCCGCGATCGCGCTCCCCGTCCAGCCGGGCGACGAGGAGGGCTCCACGTGATCCGGACCCCCGAGATCGACCTGGTCCCGATCCTGCCGGAGCTCGTCCTGTGCGCCACCGCGATCGTCGGTCTCCTCTACGAGGCGTTCGCCCGGCCCTCCGACCGGCGGGTGCACGTCCTGGTGGCGTCGATCGGGCTGGCCGGGACCGCGGCGGTCTCGGTCCTGCTCTGGAATCACGAGGGCACCGACACCGTGCTGCAGGGCATGGTCTCCGTCGACCGGTTCTCCGTGCTCGCCCGGGTCCTGCTCGTGGCGATCGCCGCGTTCGCCCTCGTCTACGGCACGCACTACTTCGCACGATCCGGGGACGAGGCGCGCGGTGAGTTCTATCCGCTCCTGCTCTTCGCGACCGCGGGGATGACGCTGATCACGGCGGCGAACGACCTGATCGTCACGTTCCTCGCCCTGGAGATCCTGTCGCTCTCGCTGTACGTGCTCACCGGGATCACGGGCCGTCGCGGCTCCAGCGAGGCGGCGATGAAGTACTTCCTGCTGGGGGCGTTCTCGTCGGCCTTCTTCCTCTACGGTGTCGCGATGGCCTACGGCGCGACGGGGACCACGAAGATCCGGGGGATCGCGAACGCGCTCACCGGCACGACCGGGGACCTCGCGATCGTCCTGCTGGCCTTCGCGTTCCTGGCGGTCGCGTTCGCGTTCAAGGTGTCCTCGGTGCCGTTCCACATGTGGACCCCGGACGTGTACCAGGGCGCGCCCACCCCGGTCACGGCCTACATGTCGGCGGCGACGAAGGTCGCGGCGTTCATGGCGTTGATCCGGGTCCTCGACGTCGCGTTCCAGCCGATCACGTGGGATTGGACCCCGGTCGTGTGGGTCCTCGCCGCGGCCTCGATGATCGTGGGGAGCGTGCTCGCGATCGCGCAATCGGACGTGAAGCGGATGCTGGCCTACTCGAGCATCGCGCACGCCGGCTTCATCCTCACGGGTCTCACCGCCGCCGACCAGACCGGCATCCGTGCGGCCCTGTTCTACCTGATCGCGTACTCGATCATGACGCTCGGGGCGTTCGGGATCGTGATGCTCGTGTCCGCCCGGGGGGAGGAGCAGACGTCGTTCGCGTCCTACGCCGGGTTGGCGCGGCGTTCTCCGCTGCTCGCGGGCCTGATGACGCTCTTCCTGCTCTCGCTCGCAGGGATCCCGCCGACGGTCGGCTTCATCGCCAAGGCCGGTGTGTTCGGGGCGGCGATCGGCGCCGGCTACTGGCCCCTCGCGTTGATCGGGGTGGCGTCGAGCGTCGTGGCCGCGTTCTTCTACCTGCGCCTGATCGTCCTGATGTACATGCAGGAGCCGCAGGGCGAGCACGATCGCGACCCGTCCCTGATGCCACGCGTCGCGATCGCGATCCCCGCGTTCCTGACCCTGGCGCTCGGGATCTTCCCCGGTCTCCTCTCCGACATCCTCCGCGAGGCGTCGGTGCTGCGGTGGTGACGCGATGAGCCGCCGCGTGCTCCCGGGGCTGGAGGCGCCGGACCCCGTCCTCGAGGCCGACATCCGGGGTCGTCTCGACCAGGTGGAGGAAGCGCTCGAGAAGGCCGTGCGTGTCGAGGCGTCGGGCCTGCTCTCCGAGACGTCGTCGTACCTGATCGCGGCGGGGGGCAAGCGGTTCCGCGCGATGCTGGTGCTGCTGGCTGGGACGTTCGGCGACCCGGCCGACCCGCGCCTGATCCCCGGCTCGGTCGCGATCGAGCTGGTGCACCTGGCCACCCTGTACCACGACGACGTGATCGACGAGGCCGACCGCCGACGGGGAGCGCCGTCGGCGAACATGCGCTGGGACAACACCGTCGCGATCCTGACCGGCGACTTCCTGTTCGCCCGCGCCTCGGAGATCTCCACCGAGCTCGGGACTGACGTCTGTCGGCTGCTCGCGCGGACGATCGCCGTGCTGTGTGACGGGCAGATCCGCGAGGTGGACGGATCCGGGAAGGTGGAGCAGTCGCAGGAGGCCTACCTCGAGATCATCCGTCGCAAGACGGCCTCGTTGATCGGGACCTCGTGCCGGCTCGGAGGGATGCTCTCGGATGCGACGCCGGATCAGACCGACGTCCTGGAGGCCTTCGGCCAGGCCCTCGGCATGGCCTTCCAGCTCTCGGACGACATCATGGACATCACCGCGACGCAGCTCGAGCTGGGCAAGGAGCCGGGCCAGGACCTCAAGGAGGGCGTCTACACGCTCCCCGTCCTGCACGCGTTGGCGCACGATCCCCAGCGGAGCGAGCTCGCGCGGATCCTCTCGCACGGTCCGCCCGACGGGGCGCTCCTCGATCGGGCGCTGCAGATCGTGCAGAGCGGCGGCTCGGTGGAGGCCGCCCGCCAGGCCGTGACCGACGAGGTCGGGCGGGCGATCCGCCTGACCGAGGCGCTCCCGGACGGGGTCGCACGCCATGCGTTCCAGCAGCTCGCGCGGTTCCTGGCGGCGCGCTGCGGAGCTGGGGATCCGGCATGAGTGATCCTGCTAGGATCCGCGCTCGGGAAAGCGTTCACAAGCGTGACTAGCTACTACCAGTCCTACGGCGTCGTGCTCGCGGTCGTGATCGCTGGGGCCGCGCTCGTGGCCGTGGCCTTCGGGGCCGCCCGGCTGATCGCTCCCCACCGCCCGCTCCCGGCCAAGCTCACCACCTATGAATGCGGCATCGACCCCGTAGGCGAGGGCTGGTCGCAGAGCCAGGTCCGCTACTACGTCTACGGGTTCCTGTTCGTGATCTTCGACGTGGAGAGCGTGTTCCTGTTCCCGTGGGCGCGCGTGTTCGAGTCGCTCGGGTACACGGCCGTGGTCGAGATGGGCATCTTCATCGGCATCCTCGCGGTCGGGCTGCTCTACGCCTGGAAGAAGGGCGTGCTGACGTGGGCCTGATCACCGAGCGGACGCCGCTGCCGCGGATCCAGCCGGTGAAGTTCCTCCTGAACTGGGGCCGACGCTACTCGCTGTGGGTCATGAACTTCGGCCTCGCCTGCTGCGCGATCGAGCTGATCGCGACGTCCACCGCCAAGCACGACTTCATCCGGCTCGGCGTGATCCCGTTCGCGCACGGGCCGCGCCAGGCCGACCTGTTGGTCGTGGCCGGGACGCTGACCGACAAGATGGCCCCGGCCCTGAAGCGTGTGTACGACCAGATCCCCGATCCGAAGTACGTGATCTCGTTCGGATCGTGCTCGAACTGCGGCGGCCCGTACTGGGACTCGTACTCGGTCACGAAGGGCGTCGACCAGATCGTGCCGGTCGACGTCTACGTCCCCGGTTGTCCGCCCAGGCCGGAGGCGCTCCTGCACGGCATCGTGCTGCTGCAGCAGAAGATCAAGGACGAGGACATCCAGGAGAAGTTCAGTGGCAGGGACGCCGCACCGGCTCGCGCCTGACGAGGTCGCCGCGCGCCTGCGGGCGCGCTTCGGCGACGATATCGTCGACGTCGTCGAGCAGCACGGGCACGCCGTCGCGACCGTCTCGACCGAGCGCTACCGCGACGTCTGTCGCACCCTGCGGGACGAGCCGGAGTTCGCCTGCGACTACTGCGACTTCACCGCCGGGGTGGACTTCGGCCCGGAGCGCGGGTTCGAGGTCGTGACCCACCTCTTCTCGACCCTGCACCACCACAACGTCCGTGTGAAGGTCGTCCTCCCGCACGAGGATCCGGTCTGCCCCACGGTCTCGGACCTCTACCCGACGTCCGATTGGCACGAGCGCGAGACCCTGGAGATGTTCGGGATCCGATTCGATGGACATCCCCAGCCCGTCAGGCTGCTCCTCTCCGAGCCCTTCGAGGGCCACCCGCTCCGCAAGGACTTCCCCCTGATGTCCCGCGAGGCGAAGCCGTGGCCGGGCGCCGTCGAGGGCGAGGAGGAAGAGGAGGAGTGATCGCCCAGGCCGGCGCATCCATCGTCGAGCAGTGGTTCGACAACGTCTGGATCGTCGTGATCGTCAAGACGATCTTCGTGATGGCCTTCTTCCTGGTCGTGCCGCTCGCGATCGGGTACGTCGAGCACAAGGTCCTCGCGCACATGCAGGCGCGCCTCGGCCCGATGGAGGCCGGGGTGTTCCACGGATGGGCTCAGCTCGTCGCCGACGGCGTCAAGTTCGTCCAGAAGGAGGACGTGATCCCCGCCGCCGCCGATCGGAGCGTCTTCTCGCTGGCACCGGCGGTCGCGATGATCCCGTACATCGCGATCCTCGTCGTGCTCCCGTTCAGCGACTCCGTCTGGGCGGTGAACCTCGACATCGGCATCTTCTTCGTGCTGGCGATGTCCTCGGTCTCGGTGATCGGCGTCCTCATGGCCGGATGGTCTTCGGCGAACAAGTTCTCCCTGATCGGCGCGCTCCGTGCCGCGGCCCAGCTGATCGCCTACGAGCTGCCGTTGGTGCTCGCCGCCGCGGCCGTGGTGATGCAGGCGGGCACGCTCTCGCTGGTCGGGATCGTCGAGGCGCAAGGTGACTACTGGTTCGTGATCCCGCAGTTCATCGGGTTCCTGATCTTCATGATGGCGACGCTGGCGGAGCTCACCCGTCCGCCGTTCGACATGCCCATCGCCGACTCCGAGATCATCTTCGGCGCCTACACCGAGTACACGGGGCTCAAGTTCGCGTTCTTCCTGCTGGCGGAGTACGGCGGGATCGTGGCCCTGGCCGGCGTCGCGTCGGTCCTGTACCTGGGCGGGTATCAGCCGCTCCCGGGGATCCCGATCCCCGGGCCCCTGATGATGCTGGGCAAGATCGCGGCCCTCTCGTTCGTCGTGATCTGGTTGCGGGCCACCTACCCGCGTCTGCGTGAGGATCAGCTGCAGCGGTTCTCGTGGCTCGTCCTGATCCCGCTGGCGCTCCTGCAGATCATGGTCGTGGCGGTCGTCAAGGTCGCGGTGAAGTAGGGGACGGACGGGGACGAGGGGAGGGGGGATCGTGGCGTCGGACGACGAAGGGCGGGGCGACGCGCCTGAGGCCGGCATCGGCCAGGGGCTGCTGAAGGGGCTCGGGGTCACGCTGAAGACGATGCTGCACCCGGCGGTGACCCAGCAGTACCCCCACGTCAAGCCCGACCTCCCGGCCCGGACCCGCGGCGTGATCGCGCTGAAGGAAGCGAACTGCACCGTCTGCTACAAGTGCTCGCGCGAGTGTCCCGACTGGTGCATCTACATCGACGCCCATAAGGAGTCGCACGAGCCGGCGGGCGGTGGGCGCGCTCGCTCCGTGAAGGTGCTCGACCGGTTCGCGATCGACTATGCCCTGTGCATGTACTGCGGGATCTGTGTGGAGGTCTGTCCGTTCGATGCCCTGTTCTGGAGCCCCGAGTTCGAGTACGGCGAGTACCGGATCGACCTGATGACGCACGAGAAGGAGCGGCTCGAGGAGTGGACCTACAAGGTCCTTCCGCCGCCTCCGCTCGAGGCCGGCGCGGAGCCCGTCGAGGCCGAGGTTCAGGCCCGGCCGGCCGCCGTCGGGGAGGGCGCCTAGCCCGTGTCGGCCCAGGAGTACGCGTTCATCGTCCTCGCCGTCGTGGGCTCGGCGTCGGCGATCGCCGTCGTGACCGCGCGCAACGTCGTGCACGCGGCGCTGTACCTGGTCCTGTCGTTGCTGTCGGTCGGCGGTGTCTACCTGGTCCTGGGGGCCGAGTTCGTGGCGTGGGTCCAGATCCTGATCTACGTGGGCGCGATCGTGATCCTGTTCCTGTTCGGCCTGATGCTGACGAAGGCGCCGATCGGCCGTGACACGCTCGACAACCAGCGACGGTGGTTGGGCGCGCTCGTCGGGCTCGGCATCTTCGCCGGGCTGGTCTTCATGATCCAGGATGCGTTCGACGTTCGCGGGGACGCATGGGCGTTCGAACCGGTCCAGGCCACGACCGAGCAGGTCGGTTCGGCGATGTTCCGCTCCTACATCCTGCCCTTCGAGGCGATCTCGTTCCTGCTCTTGGCCGCGCTGATCGGCGCCGTCGTGCTGGCGCGCAAGGACGATGCCGCGTGATCAGGCTGCCGCTGATCCTCATCTTCTCGGCCTTCCTGTTCTCCGCCGGCGTGTACGGGGTCCTCGCCCGCCGTAACGCGGTCATGGTCCTGATGGCGATCGAGCTGATGTTGAACGCCGTCAACGTGAACCTGGTGGCGTTCGCCGCCCAGCTCGGCGACATCACGGGTCAGGTGTTCGCGCTGTTCGTGATCGCCGTGGCCGCGGCCGAGGTCGGGATCGGGCTGGCGATCGTGATCCTGATCTTCCGCAACCGGGCGACGATCAACGTGGATGAGGTGAACCTGCTGAAGTGGTAGCCGAGACCGCCGACGCCGCCGCGAGCGGGATCATCCGCTACACGTGGGTCATCGCCCTGCTGCCGTTCATCTCCGCCGCGCTGATCCTGTTCTTCGGCAAGCGGGTCCCAGGCAAGGGGAGCGGGTTCGGGATCCTCGCGGTGGGAGCCGGATTCGTGATGTCGCTCGCCGTCCTGTGGCACTTCGTGCAGGGCGGCGGGATCTACGCGAGCAGCGTCAGCTGGTTCTCGGTGGGCTCGTTCGAGATCGAGCTCGGTCAGTACGTGGACGGACTGACGGCCGTGATGCTGGTCGTCGTCACCGCGGTCTCGCTCTGTGTCCACGTCTACTCCCTCGGGTACATGCACGGCGACGTCCGGTTCACCTGGTTCTACGTCGTCCTCTCGTTGTTCACCGGGGCGATGCTGAACGTCGTCATCGCCGACAACCTGATCCAGCTCCTGGTGGGCTGGGAGATCATGGGCGTCTGTTCGTACCTCTTGATCGGTCATTGGTACGAGGAGAAGGAGAACTCGGACGCGGCGATCAAGGCGTTCCTGACGACGCGGGTCGGCGACGTGCCGTTCATGTTCGGGATCTTCGCGCTGATCTTCGCGACGGGCTTCACCACGTCGAACATCCACGAGATCTCCGAGCTCGTGGGCGGTCCGGGCGTGTCCGCGTCCCTCGTGTCGGCCGCGGCCCTCCTGCTGTTCGGGGGCACGATCGGCAAGTCCGCGCAGTTCCCCCTGCATGTGTGGCTCCCGGACGCGATGGCCGGTCCGACGCCGGTCTCGGCCCTGATCCACGCCGCGACGATGGTGGCCGCGGGCGTCTACCTGGTCGGACGGATGTACCAGGTCTTCCTGGCCGCGGATCCGATGGTCCTGCAGGTGGTGGGCATCGTCGGGGGGATCACGATGTTCGGCGCCGCGTTGCTGGCGCTGGTCCAGTTCGACATCAAGAAGGTGCTGGCCTACTCGACGATCTCACAGCTGGCCTACATGGTGATCCTGATGTCGGTGGGGGAAGCCGGGCGCAACGCCGCCTTCTTCCATCTGTTCACGCACGCGTTCTTCAAGGCCTTGCTCTTCCTGGGGGCGGGATCGGTGATCCACGCCGTGCACTCCAACGACATGCGAGATATGGGGGGTCTCCGGCGGACCATGCCGGTCACCTTCTGGACGTTCGTGATCGGGTCGGCGGCCCTGGCCGGGCTCCCGCCGCTCGCCGGCTTCTGGTCGAAGGACGAGCTCCTGGTCGCCGCGTCGGAGGGTCACGAGGTCGTGTTCACGCTCCTGCTGGTCGCCGCGGTGATCACCGCGTTCTACACGACGCGGATGGTGTTGATGACGTTCTTCGGCGAGCTCCGGAGCGACGCACACCCGCACGAGTCGCCCGCCAGCATGACGGGACCGCTCGTGGCCCTCGCCGGCGCGACGCTCGCCGTGGGGTTCCTGGGAGCCGGTCCTGCCGGGGCCGTCTTCTTCGACTGGGTCTTCCTCGAGCATCCGGAGGCCGTCGAGCTCGTCCCGTGGGTCGCCGGCCTCTCGATCGCGGCCGCCGTCCTGGGGGTGGTCGTCGGCTGGTTCGTCTACCGCCGCTACCGCGACCCGGATCCCACCCTCGAGATGGGCGGGTTCTCGCGGATCCTCGTCAACAAGTACTACCTCGATGACGTCTACCTGAAGGGCATCGTCCACCCGATCCGGGACACGGTCTCGGCCGGGGTGTACTGGTTCAACCAGCACGTGCTGGACGGCGTCGTGAACGGCGCCGCGCGGGTCACGCGCCGCGCCGCCTCCGCGATCGGCTGGTTCGACCGCACGGTCATCGACGGCGCGGTGAACGGGGCCGGCCAGGTGACCCGCGGGTTCAGCGGCGTGCTGCGGTTCATCCAGACCGGCAACGTGCAGTGGTACGCCGTGGCCCTGTTCGTGGGCGTGATCGCCCTGACCATCGTCTTCGTGAGGATCGCATGAGAGGGAGCGTGAGGCACCGATGAACTGGCAGGAGTCGGCGATCACGATCACCACGCTGCTGCCCGTCGTGGGGGCGCTGGTGATCCTGTTCATCCCCCCGGAGAAGGATCGGCTGACGCGCGGCCTGGGGATCGCCGTCACCGGGGCCGCCCTCGTCCTGGCGATCGCGATCGCCGTCACCTTCGACTACGGGCACGGAGGGCTCCAGTTCACGCTGGACGTGCCGTGGATCCCCGCGATCGGCGCGCGGTACCACGTCGCGATCGACGGCATCTCGATGCCGCTGTACGTGCTGACCTTCGTGCTGTCGTTCCTGTGCGCGATCTACACGTGGAAGTACGTCCCCGAGCCCGGCCGCACGAAGGCCTTCATCGCCCTGATGCTCCTGCTCGAGACGGGGATGGCGGGGACCTTCATCGCGTTCGACCTGATCCTGTTCTTCGTCTTCTGGGAGATGGTGCTGGTCCCGATGTACTTCCTGATCGGGATCTGGGGCTCCTCGAACCGAGAGTACGCGGCGATCAAGTTCTTCCTCTACACGCTGTTCGGGTCGGTGATCATGCTCCTGGGATTCCTGGCGATGTACTTCCAGGGACCCGAGCCGCACACGTTCGACCTGGTCCGGCTCACCGAGTTCGGCTCGGCCGGCGGGTTCAGCCACACCTTCCAGCTGATCGTGTTCGGGGCGGTGGCGCTGGGATTCGCCGTGAAGGTGCCGATGTGGCCGTTCCACACGTGGCTCCCCGATGCCCATACGGAGGCTCCCACGATCGGCTCGGTCCTGCTGGCCGGGATCATGCTGAAGATGGGCACGTACGGCTTCATCCGGATCGCGCTGCCGGTGCTGCCCGAGGGCGCGCAGGCCTACGCGCCGTGGATCGGGGGGTTGGCGGCGATCGCGATCGTCTACGCGGCGCTCGCGTGCCTCGCCCAGAAGGACCTGAAACGCCTGATCGCCTTCTCATCCGTCGGGCACATGGGGTTCGTGATGCTCGGGATCGCCACGCTCACCGAGATCGGGATCCAGGCGGCGATCTTCGGGATGGTCGCGCACGGCGTGATCACGGGCATGCTCTTCTTCTGCGTCGGGTCGATCTACGACCGCTACCACACCCGCGAGATCGCGGTGATCGGCGGCGGGATGGGACAGAGGATGCCGAAGCTCGCCGGGGTCTTCGCGTTCGTCGCGATCGCGTCGCTCGGCCTCCCCGGCCTCGCCGGGTTCTGGGGGGAGGTGATGGCGCTCCTGTCGTCGTTCGAGCCGGGCGCGGGGCTGAACGTCGCCCTGTTCCGTGCGTTCATGATCGCCGGCGGGATCGGGACGATCCTCACCGCGGGCTACTTCCTGTGGATGCTCCAGCGCGTGAACCTCGGGGTGATGCCCGAGAACTGGCGGGAGCACTCGTTCAGCGACATCCTGACGGTCGAATGGCTCGCGTGGCTCCCGCTGCTCGTCGGGATCCTCGTGCTGGGCCTGTTCCCTCGTCTGGTCTTCGGGGTCACGGACAACGCGGTCGCCAGCCTGATGGGGTTGTTCGGGGCGTGACCGGCGCCCCCAGGAGCGGCCGATGAGCGCGATCGATTACCACGCGATCCTGCCCGAGCTGATCCTCTCGGGCACGATCGTCGTGGTATTGATCGTGGACGTCTTCCTCCCCGCGAACCGGAAGTGGCTCGCGATGCCGCTGTCCTTCGTGGGCGTCGTCGCCACGCTGATCGCCGAGCTCACGCTGATCGGGAGCACCCCACGCTCGACGTTCGGCGGGACGTTCGTGGTCGACAACTTCGCGGTGCTGTTCCAGCTGTTCTTCCTGACGGTCGCGATCGTCGTGCTCGCGATCTCGCTGCGCTACTTCCGCGAGGGCGGTTTCTACCAGGGCGAGTACTACTTCCTCCTGCTGACGTCGTTCCTCGGCTGCATGTTGATGCCGGCCTCACGCGACCTGCTGATGCTGTTCATCTCCCTCGAGCTGGTCTCGGCGCCGGGGTTCCTGATGGCGGCGTTCCGCAAGTCCGATCCGCTCGGGAACGAGGGGGGCCTCAAGTTCTTCCTGATCGGCGTCCTGTCGACCGCCGTGATGCTCTTCGGCATGAGCCTGATCTACGGGGTCACGGGCGGCGAGACCGGCCTGTCCGCGATCGCGTCGAAGCTCACGGGCCTTCCACCCGAGCAGGAGACGCTCGCGCTCGCCGCGATCCTGTTCGTCGTCGTCGGGTTCGCGTTCAAGGTCTCCGCGTTCCCGTTCCAGTTCTGGGCCCCCGACACCTACGAGGGCGCGCCCGTCCCGGTGGCGGCGTTCCTGGCCGTGGCCTCGAAGGCCGCGGGCTTCGCGGGGCTGCTGCAGCTGATGTTCGTCGCGTTCATCGGTCAGTGGGAGTTCTGGGTCCCGATCTTCGCGTTCCTGTCGATCGCCACGATGACCGTCGGGAACCTGGTCGCCCTGCAGCAGAACCAGGTCGTCCGGCTGCTGGCGTACTCGGGGATCGCGCAGGCCGGGTACATGCTGCTGCCGTTCGCCCTGGTCACGAACGACGCCGTGACGAACAAGGACGCGTTCGCCGCGGCCGTCACCTACATCCTGATCTACGGGGTGATGAACCTCGGTGCGTTCGCGGTGGCGACGGCGGTCAGCCGCCGCCACCCGTTGCTGCTGATCAAGGACTTCGCGGGCCTGATCCGGACGGCGCCGCTGCTCGCGGTCGGGATGACGACCTTCATGATCTCGCTGGCGGGCGTGCCCCCGACGGGCGGGTTCTGGGCGAAGATCCTCATCTTCCGGGTCGCGATCGACCGCGGAGGGTCGCTCGGGGTCTCGCTCGCGGTGATCATGCTCGTGAACTCGGTGGTGAGCATCTATTACTACTTCGCCGTCCCGCGGCAGATGATCTTCGAGCCGGCGGTCGACGAGTCGCGGCTGCGGTCGCCCGCCCTGGTCACCGCCGTGGTGGCCATCGCGATGATCGCGATCGTGGCGCTGTTCGTCTTCCCGACCCCGTTCGCGGACGCGGCAGGCATCTCGACCCTCGTCGGAGGCTGAGCCGTCGCTCAGCCTTCCCTCAGGCGCAGGGACGAACCTGGCCTGACGGCGGAACGAACGCCCTGTGAGAGCATCGGAAGGGTGCCGCGCTCGTGCGGGCCCGAAGGAGGGAACGACCGTGCAACCCGGGATCAATCGGGTCAAGACCTGGATCCTGATCGCCGCCCTGGGCGGCCTGTTCGTGTTGATCGGCGCGTGGATCGGCGGAACGACGGGAGCGATCTGGGCGCTCGGGTTCGCGCTCGTGTTCAACTTCGCGATGTACTGGTACTCGGACAAGATCGCGATCGCGACGACGCGCTCCAAGCCGGTCACGGAGCAGGAGCAGCCCGCGCTCTACCGGATCGTCCGCGAGCTCACCCAGGCGCGGAGCATGCCGATGCCGGCGATCTACGTCTCGGCGATGACCCAGCCCAACGCCTTCGCGACCGGGCGGAACCCGGAGCACGCAGCGGTCTCGGTCACGGCCGGGATCCTGCAGATCCTCGACGAGCGGGAGCTTCGCGGGGTCCTCGCGCACGAGCTGTCCCACGTCGCGAACCGGGACATCCTGATCTCCTCGATCGCGGCGGCGATCGGCATGAGCATCACGTTCCTGGCGCGGTTCGCGTTCTTCTTCGGGGGCAACGACGATCGCGGCGGCGGCGGCCTCGGCCTGCTGTTCGCGTGGATCCTCGCGCCGATCGCGGCGGCGGTGATCCAGATGGCGGTCTCGCGGTCCCGTGAGTATCAGGCGGACGAGTCGGGGGCGTACCTCTCGCACGACCCCGAGGCCCTCGCGAGCGCGCTCCGCAAGCTCGAGGTGGGCGTCCAGCGGGTGCCCCCTCCCGCGAGCGTCAGCCCGGCGGAAGCGCACCTGTTCATCATGAACCCGATGGCCTCCTTGAAGGGCCGCGGGTTCGCGAACCTGTTCTCGACGCACCCGCCGACCGAGGAGCGGATCGCGCGCCTCGAGGCGATCGGCCGCGAGATCCGCGGGGGATCGCCGATCTCGGGCTGATCCGTCGATCGGACGTTGCGACGGCCCCGGTGCCCGCGCCGGGGCCGTCGTCGTTCAGGCCATCGTGTCGAGGATCGCGCGCACGTGGCCGACGGTCGTGAGCGGGTTCACGAAACACAGGCGGGCCACCTTCTCGCCGGCCCACGTGGTCGGCTGCACGAACCCGATCTGCCGTTCCAGGAGGCGCGGCCACCACGCCTCGTAGTCCTCGGGCGACCACCCGCGCCGGCGGAAGAGCAGGACCGAGAGCTCCGGCTCCATCATCAGCTCCAGCTCGTCCCGGCGCCGGATCTCGTCGGCGCTCTCCCGGGTCACGGTGAGCACCCGTTCGACCGCGTCGCGGTAGGCATCCGTGCCGTACGTGGCCAGCGAGAACCAGAGGGGGAGGCCGCGGCCCCGCCGGGTCAGGTGGTGCGCGTAGTCGCTGGCGTTCCACTCCGGCGTCGCGTTCAGCGAGTCCAGGTAGGACGCCTCCTGTCGGTGCGCCGCGCGCGCGAGGGCCGGGTCGCGGTAGAGCAGCGCGCAGGCGTCGAACGGCGCGAACAACCACTTGTGGGGGTCGACGATGAACGAGTCGGCGTGCTCGACCCCGGCGAACCGGTCCCGCACGGACGGTGCGACGAGGCCCGCCCCCCCGTAGGCGCCGTCCACGTGGAACCAGACCTCCCGCTCGGCGCAGACCGCGGCCACCCCGACCAGGTCGTCGACGACGCCGGCGTTCGTGGATCCGGCGCTCGCGACCACGGCGAACAGCCCCTCAACGTCGACCTCACCCAGACGAGCCGCCAGACGCTCCCCGGTCAGGCGCCCCCGTTCGTCGTGCGGGACCGAGATCACCTCCACGTCCATCACGGATGCCGCCGACGCGACCGAGGAATGGACGGTGTCCGCGGCGGCGACCTTCCACCGCGGAGGGCGCCCCGTCCGCGCGGCCATCGCGTGCCGTGCCGCGATCAGCGCGGAGAGGTTGCCGTTCGTGCCGCCCGAGACGAAGCAGCCTCCGGCCTCCGGCGGGAGCCCCGCCAGGTCGGCGATCCACCGCAGGGCCTGGTTCTCGGCCCAGACGGCGCCGGCCCCCTCGAGCCAGCTCCCCGCGTAGGCGGACGACGCCGAGATCACCAGGTCGAACAGGACGCTGGCGCGGCTCGGCGCGCCCGGCACGAAGGCGAGGAACGCCGGGTGGTCGGTCGAGATCGTGGCCGGTGCGAGCACGTCCGTCCAGATCCGGAGCGCCTCCAGGCCACCGATCCCGTCCGGCGTGACCGTGTCGCCGGCCGCGGCGCGCAGCGCCTCGGCCGTGGCCGGGCCGTCGAGCGGCGGCGGCGTGGCGATCCGGCGGCGGACGTGGTCCTGGATCGCCCGGGACAGCGCCTCCGTCTCCTCGGTGTACCGGTGCATGTTCTGCATCGCCCGTCCTCCCTGGTGCCGCGCGCGACGCGGGGCCGGCCTGGAGGCCGGCCCCGCTCGGGGAACCGTCGAGCCTCGGGAGCGCGCCGCTACCCGGCGAGCTCCCCGCAGAACTCCCCGAACGCATCCACGTACGTGCGGATGTCGTCCTCCGTGTGCTGGACCGAGATCGTCCACTGCTCTTCGTCACCGGGGGTCATGAAGATCCCGCGGTTGATCATCCACGAGAAGCTCGCGTAGAAGAACTCCGGCTCGGTCTCCAGGAAGTCCCGGTAGTTCGTGAGGGGCTCCCGGCGGTAGGAGACGCAGCCCTTCGCGCCGAGGTCCATCGTGTGGCCGGGGATGTCGTTCTCGTCCATCGCCCGCTGACAACCCTCCGCCAGCATCGTGCCCATGCGACCGAGCTCGACGTAGGCGTCGCGCGTGAGGACCTTCGTGAGCGCAGCCAGACCGGCCGCCGCCGAGAGCGGGTTCCCGTTGAACGTGCCCTGCTGGGCGGCACCCTTCGTCACCCATTCCATGAACCGCGCCTCGCCGCCGAACGCGCCGATCGTCGCGCCGCCGCCGATCGCCTTCGCGTAGGCCGCCAGGTGCGGCCGGACGCCGAACCGCTCCGTCGTGCCCCCGTAGGCGATCGTGCCGCCGCACTTC
>DATBLY010000001.1:0-7954 GCA_036555125.1 Actinomycetota bacterium
CATCTCCGACCCCGACCGCCAGGAGGCGGTGCTCGAGGACCCGTGCGTGCTGCTCGTGAACAAGAAGGTCTCGAGCGTGCAGGAGCTCGTGCCCGTGCTCGAGAAGGTGATGCAGGGCGGCAAGCCGCTCGTGATCGTGGCCGAGGACGTCGAGGGCGAGGCGCTCGCGACGCTCGTCGTGAACAAGGTGCGCGGCACGTTCCGCTCGGTCGCCGTGAAGGCCCCCGGCTTCGGCGACCGCCGCAAGGCGATGCTGCAGGACATCGCGATCCTCACGGGCGGCCAGGTGATCTCCGAGGAGGTCGGCCTGAAGCTCGAGAACGCGACGCTCGACCTGCTCGGCACCGCGCGCAAGATCGTCGTGACGAAGGACGAGACGACGATCGTGGAGGGCGGGGGGTCCGACGACGAGGTGAAGGGCCGGATCAACCAGATCAAGGCCGAGATCGAGAAGACCGACTCCGACTGGGACCGCGAGAAGCTGCAGGAGCGGCTGGCTAAGCTCTCCGGCGGCGTCGCGGTGATCAAGGTCGGCGCGGCCACCGAGGTCGAGCTGAAGGAGAAGAAGCATCGGATCGAGGACGCCGTCTCCGCGACGCGCGCCGCGGTCGAGGAGGGCATCGTCCCCGGCGGCGGCGTGACGCTGATCCGCGCGGAGAAGGCCCTCGAGAAGCTCGACCTGGACGGCGACGAGGCCACGGGCGCGTCGATCGTCGCGGCCGCGCTCGCCGAGCCGGCCCGGCGGATCGCCCAGAACGCCGGCTACGAGGGCGCGGTGATCGTGCAGCAGATCCGCGCCGAGGGCGACGGCAAGGGCAGGGGGTTCGACGCCGCGACGGGCGAGTGGGTGAACATGGTGAAGGCCGGGATCATCGACCCCGCCAAGGTCACGCGCTCGGCGCTGCAGAACGCCGCCTCGATCGCCGCGCTGGTCCTCACGACCGAGAGCGCCGTGGTCGAGAAGCCCGAGGAGGAGGAGCCCGCTGCCGCCGCGGGCGGCCACGGGCACATGCACTAGTCCCGGCGGACCGGCTGTGGGACGGGGCGGGCCTTCGGCCCGCCCCGTCCCGTGTTCGGGTGGGCACGCCGGTCTGGGGTTGACAGGCTAACGCTGTTCGCCTATCGTCCTCTCTGCTGGCTAACGATGTTAGCCACCGAAGACCGAGGGCGCTGGCCAGGGGAGGTCGGCGCGGAGCGAAGGAGGAGAGGATGACGAACGAGCTGCGGGCCGAGATCGACATCGATGCGGCACCGGCCGACGTCTGGGACGTGCTGATGGACTTCGCGTCGTACCCGCGGTGGAACCCGTTCCTCACGTCGATCGAGGGTGGCTCGGCGGTCGGGGACCGGCTGGCCGTCCGGTTGCAGCCGCCGGGGGCTCGCGGGATCACGATGCACCCGGCCGTCACCGAGCACGTCGCGGGCCGGGCCTTCGCGTGGCTCGGCGTGCTGGGCGTGCCGCACCTGTTCGACGGGGCCCACCGCTTCGAGCTGGAGCCCCTCGAGGGCGGACGGCGCACCCGGTTCATCCAGTCCGAGCGGTTCCGCGGGGTGCTGCTGCCGGTGATGCGTCGGACGATCCTGCCCGCGACGCGGCGGGGTTTCGAGGCGATGAACCGGGCGCTCGCCGAGCGCGTGACCGCCCGCAGGGCCTCGTGACCACGCCGAGCACGATCGACCGGCATCGACCGGTCCCGAACGGCGTCGCCCCGACCGAGCGCCGGCGGCAGATCGTCGAGGCCGCGCTGACGATCCTCGAGCGGGAGGGCGGCTCGGCCCTCACCATGCGACGGCTCGCGGCGGCGCTCGGGATCAAGGCGTCTTCCCTCTACAAGCACTTCCCGGACAAGGAGGCCGTGGAGCTCGAGCTGATCGCCCTCGGGTTCCGGGACGTCGCCGAGCGGTTCGAGCGAGCCGTGCGTCGGGATCGGCGCCGCCCC
The DNA here is from genome assembly GCA_036555125.1 of Actinomycetota bacterium. GTDB lineage: Bacteria > Actinomycetota > UBA4738 > UBA4738 > HRBIN12 > DATBLY01. The sequence goes on from DATBLY010000001.1 coordinate 1,941, forward strand.
GTGCGGGCCGTCGCGGCCACGTACCGCGCGTTCGCGCACGAGCGCCCGCACCTGTACCGGCTGATGAACGAGCGACCGCTGCAACGCGAGCGGCTGCCGGAGGGGCTCGAGGCCCGGGCCGCGGCGCCGCTCCTGGAGGCGACCGGATCGCGTGCGCTCGCGCGGGCCGCCTGGGCGATGGCGCACGGCCTCGTGATGCTCGAGCTGAACGGGCGGTTCCCCCCGGACGCCGACGTGGACGCGGCGTGGGCCGTCGGCGTCACCGCGATCGAGCGCGCCGCGGACGGGGGCTAGCCGGCTCGCCCGGGTCGTCGTCGCGGGGGGCGACCTCGGCCGTCCGGTGGCCCTGTCGGCTCGGGTCGCGCAGGACGATCGGGATGCCGAGCGCCGCCAGCAGCGCGGCCAGTGCCAGGACGACGGGCCGCAGCGCCTTCCACAGGCGCGTCGGTGGCCGACCGGTCGTCGGCCGCTCTCGATCGGCGTCGGCCCTCATGCTCCGAGTCTCTCACTAGACTTCGCGCGATGTTCGAGGAGCTCCTGCGCGGCTGGGACGGTGAGTTCGTGGCCTCCCGGTTCGACGCGCAGACCGAGACCTGGCTGTTCGTGGGTGTGCACTCGACGGCGCTCGGCCCCGGGTTCGGCGGCACCCGGATGAAGGCCTATCGGGCGCCCGACGAGGCGCTGCGCGACGTGCTGCGCCTGTCATCGGCGATGACGTGGAAGAACGCGCTGGCCGGGATCGAGTTCGGGGGCGGCAAGTCGGTGCTGGCCGTGCCGGCCGTCCCGCACGGCGAGGCGCGCCGGGTCCTCCTCGAGCGGTACGCGGACCTCGTGGGCTCGCTCGGTGGCAGCTACGTCACGGCGTGCGACATGAACACCACCGAGCGCGACATGGACGTCGTCGGCGAGCGCTGCGCGCACGTGATGGGGCGGAGCGTCGCCGCGGGCGGCTCGGGAACCTCGGCCCCGGACACGGCCGTGGGCGTGTTCCACGGCATCCGGGCCGCCGTCGCCCACGTCTTCGGCTCCCCGGACCTCGCGGGCCGCACCCTGGCGATCCAGGGTGCCGGCGCCGTCGGCGGGCCGCTCGCCCGCCTGCTCGCCGACGCGGGCGCGTCGCTCACGATCGCCGACGTCGATGAGGCGCGCGCCGCCGGTGTCGCGGCCGAGGTCGGGGCGTCGGTGACCGCCCCGGACGACGTCGTCGGCGTGGCGTGTGACGTCTTCGCGCCGTGCGCGACGGGCGGGGTCCTGAACCCCGAGACGATCCCGCGCCTGCGCGCCGCGATCGTGGCGGGCGCGGCGAACAACCAGCTCGCGGATCCCGAGGACGCAGACCGGATCGCGGCGCGCGGGATCCTCTACGCCCCCGACTTCGTGGTGAACGCCGGGGGCGTGCTGCACCTGGTCGGCTACGAGCGGCTGGGCTGGTCGCCCGACGAGATGGCGGCGAGGCTCGCCGGGATCGGCGTGACGCTGGAACGCGTCCTCGAGATGGCCCGGGACGAGGGGGTCACCCCAGAGGCCGCCGCGACGCGCCTGGCGGGGGCTCGGATCGACGCGGCCCGGCGCGCGCGGACCTGACGGGGCGGCTCGCGCCGGGAGCGACCCGCTCAGGCGAACGGCTTCTCCTGGGCCGTGCGGCCCATCCCGAGGATCAACCCGGCACACAGCACGGCGTTCACGGCGGCGATCAGCCAGAACATCGTCTGCGCCCGGCCGGAGCGATCCCCGAACGCGGCGTGGAGGCCGTTCACGGTCGCGATGCCCGCGGTCGTCACGATGAACGCCCATGCCCACCACCAGACATCCTCGAGCCGTTGCGCGACGAGGACCATCAGCATGGCCATGCCGATCGCCACGACGCCCAGGGTCCGGATCAGCGCCCAGTCGCGGATGAAGGGGTTCCGGAAGAGCTCGTGGATCAGGTAGTGAGGGGCGATCGCGAGGGCCAGCCCGGATGCCGCCCAGACCGCCGCCCCGGCATACAGGGACGTCCGGAGCACCTTCACGCGATCGCCATCTCCGCAGGTTGGTGGGGGGTTTCGGGCGGTTGGTAGGATACGCGAACCGCCGGATCGCCCCGCGGCGCGAGCGCGCCCCGGGACCCGCGGACCCGACCGACAGAAGGATCGTTCCCGATGCAGCAAGGACCCCGGGTCGCCGTGATCGGCCTCGACTGCGCGACCCCGCAGCTCCTGTTCCGCGACCTGGCCGACGAGGTGCCGAACATCCGCTCCCTGATGGACGGCGGGATGTACGGGGACCTCGCGAGCATCACCCCGCCGATCACCGTGCCCGCCTGGGCGTGCGCCCTCACCAGCAAGACCCCCGGCGAGCTCGGGATCTACGGGTTCCGCAACCGCAAGGACACGTCGTACGACGGCCTGTCGATCGCGCACGCCGGCTCGATCGCGGCGCCCGCCGTCTGGGACGTGCTCGGCGCGATGGGCAAGCGCTCCTGCCTGATCGGCGTGCCGCCGTCGTTCCCGCCGCCGAAGGAGTTCCCGGGGTGGCGGGTCGGCTGCTTCCTGACGCCGCCGTCGGCCGAGCGATGGGCGTACCCGCAGGAGCTCGAGGGCGAGATCGACGACGAGCTGGGTGGTCCGGGCAACTACATCTTCGACATCCCGAACTTCCGCGAGGCCGGGTTCGACGTGACCCTGGATCAGGTCTTCCGGATGACGGAGCGCCGGTTCCAGGTCGCGCGGCGGCTGATCAAGGAGAAGCCCTGGGACTTCTTCATGGTGTGCGACATCGCGCCCGACCGGCTGCACCACGTGTTCTGGCAGTACGTGGATCCGGTCCACCCGCTCTACGAGCCCGGGAACAGGTACGAGGGCATCTTCCGCGAGTACTACCGCTTCCTGGATCGCGAGATCGGGTCGCTCCTGGAGCTGATCCCCGAGGACGCCGTCACGATGCTGATGTCCGACCACGGGGCCCGGCCGATGATGGGCGGCCTGTGCTTCAACGACTGGCTGATCCAGGAGGGGTACCTGACGCTCGCGGAGCGGCCGTCCGGACCCACGCCGATCAAGGACGTGACGATCGACTGGACCAGGACGATGGTCTGGGGCGACGGCGGCTACTACGGCCGGTGCTTCCTCAACGTCAAGGGACGGGAGCCGCAGGGCGTGATCGAGCCGGCGCGCTACGAGGAGGTCCGCGACGAGCTGATCGCGAAGCTCGAAGCGCAGCTCGGCCCCGACGGGGAGCCGCTCGGGACGAAGGTCCTCAAGCCGCAGGACGTCTACCCCGACGTGCGCGGCGTCGCGCCGGACCTGATCGTGTACTTCGGGGATCTCGCCTGGAGGTCGGTTGGCTCGGTCGGCAACCCGAGCCTCTACACGTACGAGAACGACACCGGCCCGGACGGGGCCAACCACGATCGCGACGGCGTCCTCGTGATGTCGGGCGCGCCGGGTCAGCGGAGCGGCCGCGTCGGCGGGCTGAACCTGGTGGACGTGGGACCGACGATCCTGGACCTGTACGGCGCCCCGCCGCTCGAGGGCGCCGCCGGAAGGAGCTTCCTGTGACGCGAGCGGGGTTCACCGTGTGGTTCACCGGCCTGTCCGGGGCCGGCAAGTCGACGATCGCCGAGATGCTGTACCACGAGTTCCAGGCGCGGGGCATGCAGACCGAGATCCTCGACGGCGACGAGGTCCGGAAGAACCTCTCGAAGGGCTTGGGGTTCTCGAAGGAGGACCGCGACACGAACATCCTGCGGATCGCCTACGTCGCGAACCTCCTCACGCGCAACGGCGTCGCGACGATCTGTTGCCCGATCTCGCCGTACAAGGCGACGCGCGACGAGGCTCGCGCGATGATCGGCTCGGATCGGTTCGTCGAGGTGTACGTCCACGCGACCGTCGACGAGATCGCCGCGAACCGCGACCCGAAGGGGCTCTACAAGAAGGCCCTCGCCGGGGAGATCACCGGGTTCACGGGTGTCGACGACCCGTACGAGGCCCCCGAGCACCCGGAGCTCGTGATCGACACCCTGGGGGAGTCGCCGGAGGAGTCGCTCGTCCACGTGCTGGACACGCTCGTCGAGCTCGGTCACCTCGAGGACGCGACGGTGATGATCGAGGGCGACCGGGTCCACTCGGGCATGACCGACCTCCGCGTCACCGAGACCGGACACGTCGCCAAGGAGGCCTGAGCGACCTGTTACGCTGACCCCATGCAGGTTCGCGACGCCCATCCGGCAACGGGTGGGCGTCTCGCGTTCCCGGGGCCGGCGGCGGGCGAGCGGGGGTAGGCGCATGGAGTTCGAGATCGGGATCGGGAAGACCGCGCGGCGGGCGTACGGCTTCGACGAGGTCGCGATCGTGCCGTCGCGGCGCACGCGCGACCCCGACGACGTCGACATCAGCTGGGAGATCGACGCGTACACGTTCCCGCTCCCGATGATGGCGTCGGCGATGGACGCGAGCGTCTCGCCGGCGACCGCGGTCGAGGTCGGGCGCTTGGGCGGCCTCGCCTGCCTCAACCTCGAGGGCCTGTGGACCCGCTACGAGGACCCCACGCCGGTCTACGAGGAGATCGCCTCGCTGCCGGACGAGAAGGCCACCCGCCGGATGCAGGAGCTGTACCTGGAGCCGCTCAAGGAGGAGCTGATCGGCCGCCGGATCCGCGAGATCAAGGAGGGCGGCGTCACGGCGTGCGCGTCGCTCACGCCGGCGCGGGTGGAGCGCTACGCGAAGCTGGTGCTCGAGGCGGAGCTCGACGTCCTGGTGATCCAGGGCACGGTGGTCTCGGGCGAGCACGTCTCGAGCCGGTCGGAGCCGCTCAACCTGAAGGAGTTCGTCCCCGCCTTCGACATCCCGGTGATCGTGGGCGGTTGCGCCTCGTACTCGACGGCGTTGCACCTGATGCGCACCGGCGCCGTCGGGGTGCTGGTCGGCGTCGGGCCCGGGAACGCGTGCACCACGCGCGGGGTCCTCGGCGTCGGCGTGCCGCAGGCGACGGCGATCGCCGATGCCGCCGCCGCCCGGCGCGAGCACCAGCACGAGACCGGCCGGTACGTCCACGTGATCGCGGACGGCGGCATGCGGACCGGCGGCGACATCGCGAAGGCGATCGCGTGCGGCGCCGATGCGGTGATGATCGGCTCTCCGCTCACCCGCGCGTACGAGGCGCCGGGCCGCGGCTACCACTGGGGCATGGCCACGTTCCATCCGACGCTCCCGCGTGGCGCGCGCGTGAAGACCCAGCAGGTCGCGTCGCTCGAGGAGATCCTGGTCGGCCCCGCCCACGAGAACGACGGCACGTTCAACCTCTTCGGGGCCCTCGCCACGAGCATGGCCACCACCGGCTACGCGAACGTCAAGGAGTTCCAGAAGGCCGAGCTGGTGATCGCGCCGACGATCAAGACCGAGGGCAAGACCTACCAGACCCAGCAGCGCGTCGGGATGGGCCACTGAGGCCGTGACCGGCGCGGGGGACGGCGACCGGGACCATCCCCGTCCCGTCCTGGTCCTGGATCTCGGGGCGCAGTACGCGCAGCTGATCGCGCGTCGGGTCCGGGAGTGCCACGTCTACTCCGAGATCGTCGCGCACGACGCGCCGATCGGGGAGCTCAGGCGGATGCGCCCCGCCGGGCTGATCCTCTCGGGTGGGCCGGCGTCGGTCTACGAGGAGGGCGCGCCCGCGATCGACCCCCGGATCCTCGACCTCGGCGTTCCGGTCCTCGGGATCTGCTACGGGCACCAGCTGATGGCGCGCGCCCTCGGGGGCGAGGTCGCCGCGACCGGCCGGCGGGAGTACGGCGGCACCTCGCTGCTCGTGGACGCGCCCGGCGTCCTGCTACAGGACCTCGCGGCCGAAGAGCTCGTCTGGATGTCCCACGGCGACGCCGTGGTGCGGGCCCCCGAGGGGTTCCGCGTGACCTCGCACACGGACGCGATCCCGATCGCATCGATGGAGGATCCCGAGCGCGGCCTCTACGCGGTCCAGTTCCATCCGGAGGTCGCGCACACGCCGAAGGGGCTGCAGGTGATGAAGCGCTT
>DATBLY010000011.1:0-3151 GCA_036555125.1 Actinomycetota bacterium
GCCGCCGTGGGGGGCGATCGCGTGTTCGTCGGACATCGTCGGGTCAGCCTTTCGGTCGGGGTCGCCCCCGAGGCAGGACCCCCCGGGAGGCCGTCAGCATACGAAACGCCCCTGGGGTAGACTCCCGCCCGCGCCGGACGATCAAGCGGACGAGCGGCGCAGAGCCCCTTCGATGCAGACACTCCTCCCCGCCGACGAACTCGTCGCGCTCAACCTCGCGTTCGAGGATGCCCATCCCCGGGCGATCCTCGAGTGGGCGCTGGTCGAGGCCGGGTTCGAGCGGATCGCCCTGGCGTCCGCCTTCCAGGCCGAGGGCACGATCGCGATGCACCTCGCCACCCGGATCCGCCCCGACGTGCCGGTGCTGTTCCTCGAGACGGGCTACCAGTTCGCGGAGACGCTCGCGTTCAAGGAACGCCTGACCGAGCTCCTCGGGCTGAACGTGGTCGACCTGGTCGGCGAGTACACGGTGGAGCGGCAAGCGCAGGAGTTCGGGCCGCGCCTGTTCGAACGCGACCCGGAGCTGTGCTGCGAGCTGAACAAGGTGCGTCCGATGTTCGAGGCCCTGCGGGGGATGGACGCGTGGATCACGGCCTTCCGCCGGGACTCCTCGCCGACGCGAGCGAACGCGCCGTTCGTGGAGCAGTACGAGCTCGAGCCCGAGCGCTTCATCGTCAAGATCAACCCGATGGCGGCCTGGAGCCGGGCCCAGGTCTGGGGCTACCTGCGCGAGCACGACCTCCCGCACAACCCGCTGTACGACCTGGGCTACTCCTCGATCGGGTGCGCGCCCTGCACCCGGATCCGGTTCGCCGACGAGCCGGAGCGCGCGGGGCGATGGGCGGGCCTCGCGAAGTGGGAGTGCGGGATCCAGACTCCACCGACGCCGTCGGATCCGACGACGGTCTGACCGCCGCCTACGCCACGACCCACAGCGCCTCGCGGGCGAGCTCGATCTCGAGCCGCCGGTGGTCGCCGAGGGAATCGCCGTCCACCTGCGCCGGGAACGGCTCCGCCGCGGTGACCAGCACGTGCGAGGCGTCGTGCGCGTAGTCGATGTCGCGTCCGGTGACGTGGCGCGCCGAGCCGAACACCTGCCACGCGATCCTCGGGATGCTGCGCCGGTTCAGCTTGCGGACGGACAGGACGTCGAGCCCCGACTCGAGCGACGCCTCGGGCGTCATCCGCAGGCCGCGGCCCTTGTAGTAGGTGTACGGATCCGTGCGGCCCACCATCACCGAGAGCGACGGTGTCGGCTCGCCGCCGTCGATCCGGACCTCGAGGTCGGGACGCTTGCCCGCGTAGCCGATCATCAGCTCCCAGGCGACGGCGCGGAACGCGGCCCGGTCGAACTTCGCCTTCGTGTTCGGGAACTTCTCGTCCAGGCGCTGCATCGCGGCCGCGTCGACGCCGGCGCCGCAGTTAACGGCGAAGTACCGGCCGTCCGCGCGGCCGAGGTTCAGCTTGAACGCCTCGTCGTCGAGGGCCTTGCCGATCAGGACGCCGGTCGCCTCGACGGGATCCGTCGGCAGGTCGAGCGCGCGGACCAGGATGTTCGTCGCCCCACCGGGGAGGACGCCGAGCGCGGTCTCGGACCCGGCGAGCGCGTTCACTACCTCGTTGATCGTCCCATCGCCCGAGAACACGACCGTGAGGTCGACCCCGTCGGCCACGGCCTGCTGGGCGATCTCGTACGCGTGGTTGCGCTCCTTCGTCTCCGTGACCTCCAGCCGGAAGTCCGCCGACAGGGCCTTCTCGATCACCGCGAGCGTGGGCTTGGACACCGTCCGCGCGACGGGGTTGACGATGAGGAGGACGCGGTGGAAGCGCATGAGGGGCCCGCTCAGTATGGCAGGGGTCGTCCGATACGCTCCGAGCGTGGACCGGGGCGACTGGATCTCGATCGTGCTGGTGCTGCACGTCCTGGGGGCCATCCTCGGGCTCGGCACCAACCTCACGTACGGCCTGATCGCGGCCGTCGGCGAGCGGGCCGGCGGAGCCGGCAGGACGTTCTCGCTGCGGCTGATCCAGCAGCTGGACCGGCGCCTCGCGAACCCCGCGTACATCGCCCAGCTGGTGACCGGGCTGATCCTCGTGTGGCTGCTCGAGTTGGACCTGCTCGACACGTCGTGGCTGCTCGTGGCGCTGGTCCTGTACGCCGGGGTGGCCGTGAGCGGCATCACCGTCTACGCGCCGGTACTCCGACGGCAGGTGGCGCTGGCCGAGCGGTTGGAGGCGGCCGGCGACGGCGCCGGGGGCGACGGCGCCGGGGGCGACGCCGCGACGGCGACCGAGTACGCGGCCGTGGCCCGACGATCCACCGTGCTGGGGATCGGCGTGACGCTGGTCGTGGTGCTGATCGTCGTGCTGATGGTGGCCAAGCCCTCCCTCTGGTGAGGCCGGTCGAAGCACCGGCCCTGACCGCCGCGGGCCCCACGTCAACAGCCTTACATCCCGGCCACCTCTGGACGCCGGATCGCGTCAACAGGCTGACGAGGATCGGTCAGCCTGTTGACGTCAACCGGGGCCCGAGGGATCGGCGGACGTCACCCTGTTGACGCCGTTGACGCCGTTGACGCCGGTCCGAGGTTCGAGGAACGGATCGGTATCACCCCCCCAGCCGTCGAGCGCAGCCGGTGGCGACGCGCCCATGTCGGAACCGAGCGGTACACCGTCACCCGTGACCAAGGCGACACACGCGGGACCATCCATCCCCGGCACCGAGGGCTGGGCGTCCGGTCGACACATCGTGCGTGCGACCCGACGGCTCCACCATCGCTTGGACGGACGGATCGATCGGTCCCTCGACGGATCCGGGATCTCCGGAGCGCAGTTCGAGCTGCTCGACCTCATCGGGCACGATCGGAACGCTCACGCGGCGGCGCTGGCCAGGAACCTCGGCGTCAGCCGCCAGTCGGCCAGTCGACTCGTCGCGCGCCTCGTGCTCGCGGGCCTCGTGGACCTGCTCACGATCGACGCCGGCGTCCGCGTAGCGGCGATCACGGACGAGGGACGCCGCAGGCTCACGCGCGCGCACGAGGCGACCGCCGGCCTCGTGCAGGAGGTCGAAGCCCTCGATCTCGACGATCGGGCGTGGTTCGTGGACGTGGTCGAGCGGCTCGATCGGTCGCTCCGTGACCGCGACGACCCG
>DATBLY010000144.1:0-13103 GCA_036555125.1 Actinomycetota bacterium
GGTCGACCACCAGATGTTCTCGGTCGGCAACGCGTTCAAGGCCGAGCTCGTCGATGTCTTCGTCGACGACACCACGATCCAGGTCTGGAGCAAGAACCACCTGATCAAGACGGTGGCGCGGATCAGGACAGGTCGCGTCCGTAAGGTCAGGGCCGACGCCCTGCACGTCAAGGATCAGCCGGATACCAAGCGTCAGGCATCAGGTGGAACTTGACAGGGGGCACCTCGTCGGGGGCACCGAGCGCGGGCACCGAGCGCTCGTGCGCCAGGGTCGGGCGATCAGGATGGCCTCGACCGGATCCGGCGATTCCGCTCCCCCGCGCACGCGCCTCACCGGAGCGGGTCGAAGAACGCCTGGACGTCGCCCGCCAGCAGGTCGGGCGCCTTGTGGGCGGCGAAGTGCCCGCCATGGTCGAACGTCGTCCAGCGCACGATGTTGCGGTGGTCCCGGTCGGCGAACCGCCGGATCCCGCTGAAGTCGCCGCCGAACGCCGCCACGGCCGTTGGCATCGTCGTCGGCTCCGTGGGGTGCTCCGCGTGGGCATCCTCGAAGTACAGCCGAGCCGCGGACCCGCCCGTCCCGGTCAACCAGTAGAGGGTCACGTTCGTCAGGACGAAGTCGTCATCGAGGTCCTCGCCGAAGAGCTGCGCGTTCCACGCGAGCAGGGCGACCGGGGAGTCGGCCAGCGCGTACGCCAAGGTCTGCGGCTGCTGGGACATCACCTGGTTGAACGAGAACTTGTGCTCGTAGAACCACTGGAGCGTCCCGAGCTGCTGCTGCTCCTCCTCCGTCAGGTCGGCCATCTCGGCGGGATCGCCCGACGGGAACGAGAAGACCTGCGTGACGTGGCTCCCGACCATGTGCTCCGGATCGATCCGTCCGAGCTCGGGGTTGATCATGGAACCGGCGTCGTTGCCGACCGCGCCGTAGCGCTCGTACCCGAGACGTCGCATCAGCTCGGCCCAGGCCGCGGCGATGCGGTAGCGGCTCCAACCGATCTCCCCCGTGGGCCCCGAGAACCCGTACCCCGGCAGCGACGGGATCACCAGGTCGTACCCCGCGGCGCTCAGTGGCTCGATCACGTCCAGGAACTCGACGATCGATCCCGGCCAGCCGTGCGTGAGGATCAACGGGAACGCGTCGGGCTCGGGTGACCGCACGTGCAGGGCGTGGACGTTCTGCCCGTCGATCGTGGTCGTGAACTGCGGGTACGTGTTCAGCCGCGCCTCCCACGGCCGCCAGTCGTACCCGGTGCGCCAGGTCTCGGCCAGGCGCTGGACGTAGGCGAGCGGCACGCCGTAGCTGTCCCCGACGCCGGGAAGCTCATCCGGCCATCGCGTCCTGGCGAGGCGGTCCCGGAGGTCGTCGAGGTCCGCCTGCGGGACCTCGATCCTGAACGGACGGAGCTCCTGATCGTTCAACGTCGCCTCCCCTCGCGGGGACCCGTGACGGGCCCGGATCCATATGACAGAATACTGTCATGTCAACCACGATACCGAAACGACAGCATCCTGTCAATCGTCGGCGGCCCGTGCGCTCCCCGGCCGGAGACGCCGTCAGCGAGCTCGTCGTGCACGTGTTCCGCCTGAACGGCCTGCTGCTCGCGCTCGGGGATCAGATGGCCGAGCCGTCGGGGCAGACGAGCGCGCGGTGGCGGGTCCTCGCCGCGATCGACGACGCCCCGCTCACCGTGGCGCAGGTCGCCCGCGCGTGGTGGCTCGCGCGACAGAGCGTCCAACGCATCGCGGACGTGCTGGTCGAGGACGGACTGGCCGCCTACGAGCCGAACCCGAGCCATCGACGCGCCCAGCTGCTGCGGATCACCCCCGCGGGACGCGCGGCGCTCCGCGAGATCCGGGGACGGCAGGTCGCGTGGGCCGAGGACCTGGGCGGCCGCGTCGGAGGGGCCGATCTGCAGGCGGCCAACGCGACGCTCGCCCGGGTCCTGGAGGCCCTCACGTCCTCCTGATCGCGGCGACGCTGCACGGCTCGGCGTGCCGCCGCGGTAGCCACGCCTCACATCCGTCAGCCCTCAGCCCGAGCGCGAGCTCCCCCAGCCTTCGTCCCGGAACGACTCCTCGCCACCGCGGACGCTCCAGTCGCTGTCCACGACCAGGCGGGAGCTGATCCCGCCGCGGAGCTTCGTCGTGGGCACCAGGCGCAGGCGCGCCGGCCCGAAGCGGCGCATCATGTGCTCGAACACGACGTCGATGAACCGCTCGTAGGAGACCACGACGTCGCGCCACGCGAAGAAGTACTCCTTCAGGGACTTCAGCTCGGGCACCCGTCCCGACGGGTAGATCGTCATCTCCAGGCGCGCGAAGTCCGGCTGGCCCGGGACGCCGAGGAACGTGATCTCCTCGGTTGTGTTCGTGATCTCGACACCGGCTCCTCCGGATCTTCGCTCGAGTTTGTCGATCGATTGTCGCGCTTCCTGGCGCCGTTCGCTCTTGACTAGCTCTCCGTGACAGCGGAGAAGAGGCCTTTCGCCTAAGGAATGCTGACGTTCACGAACGAGGACGCGTGGGCCAACCTCGGGGCCGACACGGGACGGAGCGCGCGCGACATCGACTTCATGCCGTTCTCCGACGTCGAGGAGAGCGTCCGCGACGACGTCACGACGATCCGCGCGAACCCGTTCCTCCCTCCGACGTCGAGGTCTCCGGTTAGGTCATGACGTGCGGAGCGGACGCATCGAACCGGTTGTCGGGGCCTGAGGGAGCGGGAACTAGGGGCGGCGGATCGACACGACCATGTTGGCCACGCGCGTGACCAGCACGGCCTCGCCGGCGGCCAGGTCGTCGGGAGCGCCCTCGGGACCCAGCCGCGCGTCCTCGACGCCGCCGTCGGGATAGCGGACCGTCACGTCCCGGTACCGGACCCCGTGCAGGTCGAACGCCTTCGCCTCGACGACGACCGCTTCGACCTCGCCCATCATCCGGCGTTCGCCTCCCCGTCCGGCATCAGGAAGCGATCGAACCACGCCTGCGTCTGGCGGATCGCGTCGAGCGCGTGCGCGCGCTCCACGCAGACGTGCCCCTCACGCGGGTAGACGATCAACCGGGTCTCCGCGCCGGCGGCCGCGAGCGCCCCGTACAGCTCCTCGCCCTGCCCGAGCGGCGTGCACCGGTCCCGCTCCCCCTGGATCACGAGCGTCGGGGTGCGGCAGCGGCTCGCGTGGGTCACCGGCGACCGGTCCGCGTACAGCTCGGGCCGCTCGTCCGGGTCGCCCTCGAGGATGATGCGCAGGTACCCCCAGACCTCGGAGGTCGTGAAGAACGACGCGTTGTCCGACACGACGGACATCGCGACCGCCGCCTTGAACCGGTCCGTCCGCGTCACGGCCCAAGCGGCCATGAAGCCACCGTACGAGAGCCCCGAGATCCCCAGGCGATCCGGGTCGGCGATCCCCTCGGCGACGCAGTGGTCGACGCCCGCCATGACGTCGCGGAAGTCGACGCCGCCGGGATCGCCGATCACGGCCCGTGCGAACGCGTGGCCCCGTCCGATGCTGCCCCGCGGGTTCGGCAGGAGGCAGGCGTAGCCCGCGTCGGCCAACAGGACGGCGTTCGGCTCCGAGTCCGAGAAGAACGCGCCCCAGTTCCAGGTCGGGCCCCCGTGCACGAGCACCAGGAGCGGGAGCGGGCCCGTCGCGCCCGTCGGCGTCATCACGATCCCTTCGATCTCCACGCCGTCGGGGGCGGCCCAGCGGATCGTGCGGGCGTCCGGGAGCACCGCATCCCCGACGATCCCGTCGTTGAACCCCGTCAGGCGGACCCAGTCGCCCGCCGCGGGGTCGAAGCGCGCGAGCTCCGGCGGGCGTCCGTGGGCCTGGTGCGTGGCGAGGACGTCGCTCCGCGTCGCCTCCAGGACCGTGCACGCCGGCTTCGTCACCTCGTCGCCGATGAACGCCTCGCCCCGCCACGCCTCCTCGCGGCGACCGTCCAGCCAGACCCGGCCGCACGCGGTCCCCGTCCCGTCGCAGCGCGCGTACCAGAGGGACCCGTCGTCGCACCACTCGGCGCGGCCCACCGTCTGGAGGTCCGGCCACGGGTCGGTCGCGCCGGAGCCGTCGAGGGCGACGATCATCAGGCTGCCGCTCAGCAGGCCGGGGTCGCTCGCGTACCCCTCCACCACCGCGACCCGTCGCGCGTCGGGCGAGAGCGCGAGCCCCTCGAGCGCCCAGCTCGGCTCGTGGAGGACCTGCGCGGTCCGCTCGGCCAGGTCGAGCCGCTGGAGCGCGGACCGGTACCAGCCGGACCCCGAGGGATCCTCGGCGGTGATCGCCACCACGACGTCGCCGCCATCCCAGTCGAACTCCCACACGCTCCGCCCCGAGGGCCCCACCTCGGTCGCGGCGCCCGACGCGAGCTCGACGAGGAACAGCCGGCGCCAGGCGCCGGCCGAGCTCCGGACGATCGGGTCACTGTCCGGATGCGCGCCCGTCACCGCGCGCGCCGACCAGTCGAGCCCGTAGCAGCCCGGGTCGGCCACGTGGACCAGGAGCCGTCCGCCATCGCCGGACCAAGCGAGCGCCTCTGCGGAGCCCTCGAACGTGGCCGCGAGCACCGGTTCGGCCCCTGGAACCATCGTGTAGGGGAGCTGATGGCCGGGCGTGATCCGGTCGGACAGGAACGCGAGCCGGTCCCCGCCCGGGGACCAGACCGGCGTCCGGTCGCTCCAGACCCCATCCCCCGTCAGCCGCACCGGACGATCGTCGCCGCCGAGCATCCAGAGCTCGCTCGGCACGAACGTGCCCTCGTCGGCGACGGTGGCGTGCAGCGCGAACGCCACGCGTCCGTCGGAGGCGACGGCGAGCTCGGCGGGGGTCCGCACGTCCAGCAGACGTTCGTCGAGCGGACGAGGCGCGGGCGGCGTCATCCGCGGCATCATCTCCGACCGCGCGCTGAGGGCGTCAACCCGATGGCGATCCGCGCTCCCCCGATCGCTCGATCCGTAGGAACATCGAACCATGGACCAGGGGCACGAGGGCGAGCCCATCGTCGGCTGGCGGGTGTGGAACCTGTCGGAGGACGAGGGTCCGGTCCTGTGGCCGGCGGGCTCGGGCGCGGACCCGTGGCCGTGGCGTCGGTCGTACGAAGCCCGCTGCAGCGTTCCCCGGATCCTCACGGGTCGTCGCCGACGCCACGAGGCGCCGGACGTCGACTGCCGCTGCGGGATCTACGCGAGCGCGACGCTCGAGCTGGTCGCGCGCACGCGCCCGGCGTGGCCGCCGGCTCCGGTGCTCGGCCGGGTCTCGTTGTGGGGGCGCACGATCGAGCACGAACGGGGGTGGCGCGCCCGGTTCGCCTACCCGGAGCGCCTGCGCCTGGTCTGCGTCATCTGCGCCTGGGTCGAGCCGGGTCCGGGGGTGCCGGCGGTCGTCCACGCCTTCGGCGGACGCCTGTATCCGCTGTGCGACGAGCACGCGGGTGGCATCGAGGTTCCGGACGGACGGCGCACGCGCCGCGCCGCGACCGACCCCGACGCCCTGCAGGCCCGATTGCTCGACGCGTACGCGGTGGAGGTCCTGCCGGTGGACGAGCTGATGCCGCTGTTCGGTCGCCCGGCGGCGCCCCCGGCCCCGCCGTACTTCCCGTCGATCCGGACCGTCCCGGGGCCGCGGGACCGCTAGCCGGCCGGCTCGGCCTCGTCCCCGGCGGGCTCGGGCTCGGCCCCTCGGGGAGCCTCCTCCACCCGGGCCGGCGCCGGCACGTCCGCGCCCGGCACGTCCTCCCACCCGCGGTACGCCTCGGGGTTCGCGCGGCGCGCCTGCTTGCGCTCGGCCCGCGCGGCGGCCTTGCGCTCCTTGCTCTCGCGACGCTGACGCTTCCCGAAGCTGTCCGGCATGCCCACCATCCTACGCTGCTAGCCTGCGCGCGATGCCAGGCGACCAGCTCCATGTCGGTCGGACCCGCAGGATCGAGGCCCCCCATCCCATCGACCTGGCCGCCACGCTGTTCCCGCTCCGTCGTGGGCACCGCGACCCCACGACCCGGATCCGGGGCCGAGAGGCGGTCCGTGCCGTGCGCACGACGGACGGGCCCGCCACCCTGCACCTCGTCTCGAGCGACCCCCGGATCGTCGACGCCGAGGCCTGGGGACCGGGGGCGGGGCTGGCCCTGGAGGCGGCGCCCGGCCTGGTCGGCGCCCTCGACGACGACGCGGGCTTCGTCCCCATGCACCCGGCGCTCGAGGAGGTCTGGCGCCGCCGCCCGGGGGTGCGGCTCACTCGGACGGGCGACGTCGTCCAGACCCTGATCCCGGCCATCCTCGAGCAGAAGGTCACGGGACACGAGGCCCGCAGGGCCTACGCGCGCCTCACGTGGGCGACCGGCGATCCGGCCCCCGGGCCGTTCGACGGGCTCCGCCTCCCGCCCGACCCCCGGCGCGTTGCGACGCTCGGCTCGTCCGCGTTCCATCCCTTCGGGGTCGAGCGACGGCGCGCCGAGCTGATCGGCAGGATCTGCCACGAGGCGGCGCGGCTCGAACCGCTCGCCGACGCCGCTCCGCATGCCTTGGGCGCCCGGCTGCGCGTGATCCCCGGGATCGGCCCATGGACCGTCGCCGAGGTGGCCCGGCTGGCGCTCGGCGACCCCGATGCGGTGTCGGTCGGCGACTACCACCTGCCGAACCTGGTCGCCTGGGCGCTCGCGGGCGAGCCGCGAGCCGACGACGCCCGGATGCTTGAGCTGCTGGAGCCTTACCGGGGACACCGCGGGCGGGTGCAGCGCTTGCTCGAGGCCTCGGGGATCGCGGCTCCCCGGTTCGGGCCGCGCATGGCGCCCCGCCAGATCGAGCGGATCTGAACGCGATGGCCCGGCGACCCATCGCGGCGGGGGCGGCGGTCGTGCTCTGCGTGATCGCGGTGGCGTGCGGTGGCCGAACGGTCGACGTGCCGGGCGTGGCCGGCACGATCGCGGGGGCCGAGGGGTGCGACGTCTCGGGCACGGGGACCGCGATCGTCACGTTCCGCGCCCCGAACGGGGGCTGCATCCCGGCCGACGAGCTCTTGGCCTACGCGTGTGAGACGTCGACGGTGCCTCCGATGATCGTTCGCGGCGGCGCATCGGAGTACGGCGGCCGGCGGTTCGTCGGCGGGCGGTACGCCGTCGAGCTGCCGGCCCTGCCCCCGGGCGTCCGCCCGATCGGCTCGGCGGGCGACGTGCAGGTCCTCGCCGCGCCGGGCGACCCGGCACGCCTCTTCGTCCGGACCGCCGGCCGGCTCGAGCGGTGGCTGGCGCTGCGGCGCGAGCCGGTCGCGTCGCCGCCATCGGCGTGGTTCATCGGTGACTCGATCGCGCTCGGAGCCCAGCCGTGGATCGAGGAGGCGCTCCCGGGATGGGAGCTGACGTTCGATGCCGAGATCGGTCGCGGCTCGGCGTCGGGCGTGGCGATCGCCCCCCTCGCCGCCGCGGCCCTGCCCGACGTCGTCGTCGTGGAGCTCGGGACGAACGACGCGGCGCCGGACGCCCTCGCCGAGAACGCCGCCGCGATCCTCGAGGCCCTCCGGGACGTCCCCGTCGTGATCTGGCAGAACACGCACGGACCCGAGGAGACGATCCCGGGCGAGAACAACGACGTGATCGCCGGCGCGGTCGCCGGTGCGACGAACGCGACCATCGCCGACTGGGACCGGTTCGTCGAGGACGTCGTGCTGAACCCCGACGGGGTCCACGTCCAGCCGGCACACGAAGACGAGATGGCCAAGCTGATCGCGCCGTTCCTCTCGCACTGGCTCGCGGCGATGGCCTCGACCGCGCCGACGTCGTGCGACGCGGACGACGCACCGCTCTGACCGCTTGTCGGACAAATGGCGGCCCGGACTTGCCCCCCGCCCCGACCCCTGGGTAGGGTCCATGTCCATGCAGAGGCCGGGGCGACCCACTGCGCGGGCAGCGATCGCGTTCGTCCTGTTATCCGTGCTGCTGGCGACGCTCGCGCCGGCGGCGACGGCCGCCGAAGCCGGTCCGGCGCGGACCCGTGCCGATCGCTACCGGATCCGGATGCTCGCGTTGATCAACGAGATGCGGGCCTCGCGTGACCTCGCCGCGCTCCAGCTGAACCACCGCCTCTCCCCGGAGTCCTGGGAGCACTCGCGCTCGATGGGCCGCCGCGCCGAGCTGTTCCACACCCCGGACCTGGCGAGCATCATCGAACCCTTCGGCGCCACCTTGTGGGGTGAGAACGTCGGGGTCGCTCGGACGCTCGCTCGGGTCCTCGCCCTGATGATGGCCAGCCCGTCCCACCGGCACCACCTGGTCGATCCCCGGCTCCGCTGGGTCGGCATCGGGGTGGTCAAGATGCACGGCTGGCTCTGGATCACGCTCGACCTGCACAACTGACCCACCTCGGCGACGGCCCTAGGTCGACCGGCGAGGCAACCGGCCCGAAGGACGTAGCGCACCGGTGGACCCTTCGGGCCGCGCCCGGCTACGCTCTGGGCATGGTGAGGCGGAGCGTCGGCGGGAGGATCGTCCGAGCCGGGATCGGCGCCGCCCTGATCGTCTGCCTCGGTGCCGGGCTCGTCGTGGCCCGTCCGCCGGGGCATGCGGCCGACGCCGGGCCGCTCGCCTGGCGGCGCGAGGTGCTCGGGCTGATGAACGACGCTCGTTCGGACGCGCAGGTCCCCCGGCTCCGGATCAACCGTGACCTGTCGCGTCGCGCGATGGCCCACACGCGCCAGATGATCGCCCAGCGCCGCGTCTTCCGGACCGAGAACATGGACGACATCGTCGAGCCCTACGGCGCGTCGCTCTGGGCCGAGGAGCTCGCCCGCGGCCGGACGCTCGAGGCCAACGTCCGGGCCTGGTTGAACCAAGCCGACACCCGCGGGCATCTGCTCGACGCGCGGATGCGTCACGCCGCGATCGGCGTCCTGTTCACGAACGGCCGGTACTGGATCACGGTCTACCTGCACAACTGACCGGCGATCCGCCGGCGCCGTTCAGCTCAGCAGCGTTCGGATCTGACGCAGCGCGACGGTGAACTGGGCCAGGTCGGTGACGCCGTCCACCGCGAGGCTCCGCGAGAACGCCTCGAGCCGGGTCACGGCCTCGGCCCGCCGGGCGAAGAAGTCGTCCACGGCCGTGTCGACATCGCTCCCCCCCGAGTCGACGATCACCTTCTCCACCAGGTGACGCCGCACCAGGTAGAGGTCGTCCTCGAGCGCTCGCGCCGCCCACCGCTGCCACTGCGTGCCGACCGGGAGCGACTCCAGCTGCGTCTCGAGCCAGTCGAGGCCGACGCGCTCCCCCACCACGAAGAAGGCGCGCGCGGCCTCGAGGACCGATCGCCCGGTCGCGTGGGCCACGGTGATGATGTCGGGTCCGTGCACGAGCTCGCCCTGGAACGCATGGCGGCGCGCGATCTCCTCGGGGACGCCGGCGGCGACGAGGTGCTTCGCGCGGTGTTCGTGTTCCTCGCGCCACGCGTCGGTCCCGATCCGGTCGATCACGGACGAGAGCTCGGCGAAGGCCGCGCGCTGGTCCCCGACGGCCTCCGACAGACGCTGGTTGCTCGCCTGGACGAGGTACCACCGGGACGCCGTCTCCACCAGCCAATCGACGCCAGACATCAGCTCGGCCTGCACGCCGGGATCGATCGAGCCGTCGAGGGCCTCGATCGATTCCCACCGGTCCACGGCCCCCGTCACGTCCCGCGCGATCCGGTACGCGCGGACCACGATCGCGAGCGGCGAGCCCGTCTCGGTCATCATCCGCGACACGAAGGTCACGCCCATCGAGTTCACGACGTCGTTCGCGACGATCGTGGCCACCAGCTCCCGCCGCAGCGGATGCTCGAGGATCAGCTCGGCGAATCGCTCCTGCATCCGGGCCGGGAAGTACGCGCGCAGGTCCGACACCAGGTAGTCGGAATCCGGGAGATCGGACTCGAGCAACCCCGCGAAGATCGAGCGCTTCGCGTACGCGAGCAGGACCGCGAGCTCGGGACGGGTCAGCCCCTCGCCTTTCGCCCGGCGCTCGGCCATCTCCTCGGCCGTCGGCAGGAACTCGACCTCGCGCTCCAGCTCCCCCTCGCCCTCCAGGAGCTCCATCAGGTCTTCGTAGGCCTCGAGGCGTTCGGATGAGCGCTCCATCTCCTGGGAGAGGATCTGCGCCTGCAGGTAGTTGTCGTAGAGCACGTGCTCGACGACGTCGTCGGCGCACGCCTGCAGGAGCTCGTCGCGCTCGGCCATCGTCAGCTCGCCGCGATCGATCGCGAGGCCCAGCAGGATCTTCCAGTTGACCTCGTGGTCGGAGGTGTCGACGCCCGCGGAGTTGTCGATGAAGTCGGTGTTGATCCGCCCACCGGCTTGCGCGTACTCGATCCGCCCTCGCTGCGTGAACCCGAGGTTCCCGCCCTCACCCACGACCCGGGCGCGCACCTCCTTCCCCGTGACCCGGACGGCGTCGTTCGCCCGGTCTCCCACGTCCGTGTTCGACTCGCGCGACGCCTTCACGTACGTGCCGATCCCGCCGTTCCACAGCAGGTCCACCGGCGACTGCAGGATGGCCCGGATCAGCTCGTTGGGCATCATCTCCGCGGGCGCGTCCGGCGCGATGCCGAGCGCCGCGCGCGCGGCCGCCGACGGGGCGACGCTCTTGGCCGACCGGTCGAATACCTCGCCGCCCGGCGAGAGCGCGGCGCGGTCGTAGTCGTTCCAGGACGAACCCGGGAGCCCGAACAGCCGGCGACGCTCGGCGAACGAGACGGCGGGGTCGGGGTCGGGGTCCACGAACACGTGCCGGTGATCGAAGGCGGCCACGAGCCGGACCGTCGGCGACAGGAGCATCCCGTTGCCGAACACGTCGCCCGACATGTCGCCGACCCCCACCGCGGTGAACGGCGCGGTCATCACGTCGACCCCGAGCTCACGGAAATGCCGCTTCACCGACTCCCAGGCGCCGCGGGCCGTGATCCCGAGCTTCTTGTGGTCGTAGCCCGCGCTCCCGCCCGACGCGAACGCATCGCCCAACCAGAAGCCGTACTCCTCGGCGATCGCGTTCGCCGTGTCGGAGAAGGTCGCGGTCCCCTTGTCCGCGGCGACCACGAGATAGGCGTCGTCGCCGTCCAGCACGCGCACCCCGTCGGGGTGGACGATCCCCCCCGCGGCGTAGTTGTCGGTGAGGTCCAACAGGCCGCGCATGAACGCCCGGTACTGGCGGGTCACCTCCGCCCTCAGCTCCTCGGGCGTCCCGGCCGGGCGCTTCAGGATGAACCCCCCCTTCGAGCCGTCCGGCACGATCACGGCGTTCTTCACCTTCTGTGCCTTCATGAGCCCGAGCACTTCCGTGCGGTAGTCCTCCAGTCGGTCCGACCACCGGATCCCGCCTCGGGAGACGAGACCGGCCCGCAGGTGGATCGCCTCGAGCTCGGCCGAGTAGACGAAGATCTCGTAGAGCGGGAACGGCTTGACCATCTCCGGCACGTCGGCCGACCGCAGCTTGAAGGCCAGGTAGCTGCGGTCGGGCAGGTAGGCGTTCGTGCGGACGATCGCGCGGATCGTGCCCAGCATGTGCCGCAGGATCTGGTCCTGGTCGAGCGACGTGACCCGCGTGAGCGCCTCCACGATGCCCGCCCGGATCGCCTCGAGCTCCTCGTCGGGGGCGTCGCGGACCGGGTCGAACCGCGCCTCGAAGAGCTCGACGAGCATCCGGGCGATCGCCGGATGCTCGGCGAGCGCGTCGTTGCGGTAGGCCTCGGTGAACCGGGTCGAGATCCGCTGGCGGTACTTCCGGATCGCCCGCAGGATCCCGACCTGCTCCCAGCCGAGCCCGCCGACGACCACGAGGCGGTTCAGCGAGTCCGACTCGGCGTGGCCCTGCCACACGGCCGCGATGCAGGCCTCGACCCGGGTGGCGCTCTCGTCGAGGTCGAGGACCGCCCCGCGGGAGTCCAGGACCCCGAAGTCGTGGATGTAGATCCGTCCCTCGCCCAGGATGCCGGTCGGCAGCTCCTCCACCACACGAAGGCCGAGCGCCTCGAGGATGGGCATGAAGGCCGACAGGTCGACCTTCCCACCCGTCTTGTAGAGCTTGACCCGCGTGAGACGCTCGCCGACCTCCTGGTTCGAGATCCCGACGACGAAGCCCACGGCCGAGCGCTCGAGCTCCTCGAGCTTCAGCACGTCGTCGACGACGAGCGACCAGTCGTGCTCGAACGTGGACTTGTAGTAGTCGGGGAACCGACCCGAGTAGCGATCCGCGAGCGCGAGGCCGAGCTCGGATCCGACGCGCTCGACGAGCGCGTCCCGCAGGTCGTCCTCCCACGTGCGCGAGAGGCGCTCCACCTCGGCCTCGAGCTCCTCGTACGGGACCTCGGGGATCTGGATCCCTGCGGGCACGTGCACCGTGAAGAAGATGCGCGCCGACTGCGTCTCGCCGAGCGAGAGGTGGTAATCGACCGTCTCACCGTGGAACCGCTCCACGAAGAGCTGCTGCAGCCGCTTGCGGAGCGTCGCGTTGAAGCGATCGCGCGGCAGCGCCACGATCACCGACACGCTCCGCCCGTACAGGTCGCGCCGCACCAGCACCCGGATCCCGCCGTGCCGCTCGAGCTGCAGGAGACCGACCAGCAGCCGTCGCAGCTCGCTCGTCGTCGCCTGGAACAGCTCGTCCTTCGGGAACGACTCGAACAGGGTGACGGCCGCCTTGTGATCGTGTCCGCCGGGGATCAGGTCCTCGGCCTGGACGATCTGCTCGAACTTGTGGTGGAGCAGCGGGGTCTTCGTCGCCGGCTCCATGTACGCCTTGCTCGTGAACAACCCGAGCAGGCGGGCCTCGCCCACGATCTCGCCCTCGGCGTTGACGATCCGCACGCCGATGTAGTCCATCCGCGCGCGACGGTGCACGGAGGAGTAGGCGTTGGTCTTCGAGAAGACCAGCAGATCGCCGTCCTCGATCCGGCGGCGGATCTGCGGTTCGAGGGTGTCGAGCGGCGTGGGCTCGGCGAACGTGGACCGCTTGACGTCGGAGAGGATCCCGAGGCCCGATCCCGCGAGCGTCTGGATCGTGCGGCCGTCAGGTCCTTCGGAGAGCTGATACTCCCGGTACCCGAGGAACACGAAGTTCAGCTGCAGGAGCCAGTCGAGGAAGTCGAC
>DATBLY010000145.1:0-9293 GCA_036555125.1 Actinomycetota bacterium
TCCTCGGTGATCGCGAACATGTTCAAGTTCCGCGAGGAGCAGTACTTCGAGGTGGACGAGGCGCTCCGCGGCGACGCGGGCGTGCCGCGGGTCAGCTTCGGGGGCGAGGCGCCCGGTGTGACGTTCGGCGACGGTGGCGGCCCCGCGGCGACGCCGCCCGCCGCCCCGCCGCCCGCCGCGACGCCGATCGCGGGAGGTGGGGCGAGCGGGAACGCGCCCGCCCCGGCCGAGAGCGCGCCGCCGTCCGCCGAGGCCGCGCCCGCCGAGGAGCCGACGCCGCCGACGCCCGAGCGGCCCGACGAGTGAGCTCAGTCCGCGTGGGAGTGAGGTAGCAGCTCCTCCTCGGGCGCCTCGCCGCAGCCCTCGAAGATCGGGGTGCGGCGGACGCCGCGCGACAGGAACCACCACGTCGCGGCCCACGCCAGCGCGACGCCGCCCAGGATGAAGGCCGAGCTCCGGGCGCCCAGGTGGTCGGCGAGGATCGCCGCGACCAGGCTCGAGAGCGCGAGCGAGAGGGTCACGAGCGCGAAGTCGAACGCGAAGATCCGGCCGCGGATCCGGTCGGGAACGATGCGCTGCAGCCCGTAGGTGGACAGGACCCAGGTCGAGCCGCCGCCCAGATGGGCCATCAGGATCGTGCCGGCCGCGATCAGCAGGGTCGGTGCGAGCCCGAGCGCGATGTAGGACACGCCGAACAGCGCGAGCGACAGGCCGATCGCCGGGAGCAACCGCTCGTGGTCGCGCCCGGACAGCCGGTGCCCGATGAACGGGCCGATCAGCGCCCCGACGCCGCGCGCGGCCATCAGCAGCCCGAACCCGATGTCCCCCGCATCGAACACCTGCTTGCCGAAGACCGGGATCAGCGCCAGGACGCCCGCCGCCAGGCCGAAGCCGCCCTTGACGCCGACGAGCGACAGCACGCGGTGATCGCGCCGCGCGTAGCGGATCGTCTCCCGCGTGGCCTCGACGACGCCCGGATGCTCGCGACCCTCGGTCGTCTCGGCCTCGGAGAAGGAGACCCGGATCCCCGAGAGCAGGATCGCCGAGAGCACGAACGACGCCGCGTCGAGCAGGAACGCCGTATCGGCTCCCCACAGCGTGGCCACGACGCCGCCGAGGGCCGCGCCGATCGCGAGCATCGTGCCCCACAGCGATCCGCCGAGCGCGTTCGCGATCGGCAGGTCCTCCGGCGTCACGACGTTCGGGATCGCGGCCGAGGAGGCCGGGTCGAACGGGGCGGCGAACACCGACAGGACCGCCAGCAGCAGGTACGCGAGCCAGATCGTCTCCGCGCTGACGGCCAGGAACCCGACGCAGATCGCCGCGCGGGCCAGGTCGCAGCCGATCATCAGCTTCCGTCGATCCAGCCGGTCCGCGAGCGCCCCCGCGAACGGCGACGCCAGGAAGAACGCCAGCTCCTGGCACAGGATCGCGATGCCGACGCTCGTCGCGTTCCCGGTCGCGTCCAGGATCAGGCCGCCGATCGCCACGAACAGGAACCAGTCGCCGCCGAGTGAGATCACCGACGCGAAGAACAGCCGGCGGAACGCGCGGTTGCGCCGCAGGAGCGAGACGCTCGCGCGGAAGGCTCCCTGGGAGGCGGTGTCGGAACCGCGGTCGGCCACGGCGTGCCAGACTACAGGCAGCCCCTTCGGCCCGAGGAGGACCCCGTGCTCGAGCGCTTCACGTGGTACCGGCAGGCGGCGTTCCGCTGGTCGGACGGCGAGCGGACGGTCTACATCGACCCGTGGGGCACGCCCGAGGACGCGTCGCCGGCCGATCTGATCCTGATCACGCACGCGCACTTCGACCACTTCCAGCCCGACGAGATCGCACGGCTGTCGCGTTCCGGGACGAAGCTCGTCGCGCCGCACGACGTGGCCGCCGAGCTCTCGGGCGACGTGACGCCGGTCGCCCCCGGCGAGACGCACGAGGTGGCGGGCGTGCGGATCGCGACCGTTCCCGCCTACAACGTGGTCGAGGAGCGCCTCGAGAAGCACCCGCGCTCCTGCAACTGGGTCGGCTACCTCGTGGAGCTCGGGGGGCACTCCTACTACCACGCCGGCGACACCGACCACGCACCCGAGCTCGACGCGGTGAAGGCCGACGTGACGTTCCTGCCGATCGGCGGGACCTACACGATGGACTGGGAGGAGGCCGCCGGGCTGGCGCGCTCGATCGCGCCGCGGGTCGCCGTCCCGATGCACTACGCGTTCGTGTGCGGCTCGCCGCTGGATGGGAAGCTGTTCGCGAGGGCCGCCGCGCCCGTCGAGGTCGAGCTGATGACGCCCGTCGACCCGTTCGAACAGGACTGAACCCTGCGCGCCGCTCTCGTTCCCCGGCTGCCGCTCGCCACCGCCGTGGCGGCCGCCGTGGCCGTCGGGCTCGGCGTCGCGCTGGGGGCCCGGGCGTTCGCGAACGGGTCCTGCCCGTCGCACGAGTCCGTCGCGCTGGTCTCGACCTGTCGCGGGCTGATCGCGAGTCTCGCGGTCCGTGTCGGGGTGACGGCCGGTGTCGTGGTGCTGTTGGCGCAGCTCGTGTCGGCCGGACTGACGCGCACGGCCGAGGCGATCGACCGGGACCGCGAGCTCGCACGGGAGGAGGAGCGGTGATGGATCTCGGGTACGACGGTGCGCTGTACGTCCTGGCGTTCGACCATCGGGGGTCGTTCCAGAAGAAGTTCTTCGGGGTCGAGGGTGCGCCGTCGGCCGAGGAGGCGGCGCGGATCGCCGACGCGAAGCGCGTGATCTTCGAGGGGTTCCTCGCCGCGCTCGAGGGGGGCGTGGATCGCACCGCCGCCGGCGTCCTGGTCGACGAGCAGTTCGGCGCCGCGATCGCCCGCGAGGCGAAGGCCGGCGGCATGGTGCTCGCGATGCCGGCGGAGCGCTCGGGTCAGGACGAGTTCGACTTCGAGTACGGCGCGGACTTCGGCGTCCACATCGAGGACTTCGACCCGACCTTCTGCAAGGTGCTGGTGCGGTTCAACCCGGAGGGCGACGGAGCGACGAACGCGCGCCAGGCGGCGCGGCTGAAGGAGCTGTCGGAGTGGCTCCACCATCGGGACCGGAAGTTCCTGTTCGAGCTGCTGGTGCCCGCCGAGCCGCACCAGCTGGAGACGGTCGGCGGCGACCTGGCCCGGTTCGACACGGAGCTCCGGCCACAGCTGATGCGCGTGGCGATCGCCGAGCTGCAGGAGGCCGGGATCGAGCCGGACGTCTGGAAGATCGAGGGCCTGGACCGGCGGGAGGACTGCGAGGAGACCGTGGCGCAGTGCCGCGTCGCCGGTCGCGATCGCGTGGCGTGCGTGGTCCTCGGCCGCGGCGCCGACGATGCCGCGGTGGACCGGTGGCTGCGCGCCGCGGCCGGGGTGCCCGGGTACGCCGGGTTCGCGATCGGGCGCTCGATCTGGTGGGACCCGCTGAAAGCCTTCGTGGACGGGGCGAGCGACCGCGGGGCTGCCGCCACGACGATCGCCGCGAACTACCGCCGGTTCATCGACGTGTACGCGGGCGGCTGATCGCGGCCGTTAGCCGGACACGAGCAGCCCGCGCCGGCCCCGGATCCGCCGGTCGAGCAGCGTGAACACCAGGTAGTCGACGGCCACGCCGATCAGCACGATCACGCCGAGGGCGGCGAGCAGCGCCGGGACGTCCTGCGGGGTCCGGGCCAGCAGGTGCCCGAGCCCCGTGGCGCGTACCGCCGACAGCAGGAGCTCCGCGGCCATCAGGGCCTTCCAGGCGAACCCCCAGGCCTGCTGCAGCCCGGCGACGTAGCCGGGCAGCGCGGCCGGGAAGATCACCGAGCGGTACAGCTCCCATCCGTGGGCCCCGAGCGTCCGGCCCGCGCGCTTCAACAGCGGCGGGACCTGTCGGAACGAGGCGATCGTCGCGAGCGTGACCGAGGGGAACGCCCCGACGATCGTCACGAACACGACCGCACGCTCCGTCGCGCCGAACCAGATCACGGCGAGCGGCAGCCAGGCGATCGAGGGCGCGATCTGGAGCGCGACGACGAGGGGCCGGATGCTGCGCCGGGCGAACTCGTTCAGCGCGAGACCGAACCCGAGCGCCGTGCCGATCACGATCGCGGTGACGAACGAGAACGCGAGCCGGATCAGCGTCTTGGCGGCCGCCTCGGGGATCGTCCCGTCGGAGACGCCGCGGACGAAGGCCGACCAGACGGCCGCCGGCGAGGGGAGGACGTCCTCGCCCGCGAAGGCCGAGACGACCGCCCAGACCACGAGCAGGCCGGCCACGCCGGCGAGCGGCGGCCCGAGCTCGCGGGCGAGCCGTCTCACGACGCCGCTCCCTTCCCGACCTCGGACATCAAGAGCTCGTGGATGTCGGAGACGACCCGTGAGACGAGGGGATCGTCGAGCCGGCGCGGGCGGGGGGCGAAGATCCGCTGCTCCTCGACGAGGCGTCCGGGGGCGGCCGACATCACGAGCACCCGGTCCGCCAGCAGGGCGGCCTCGCGCACGTTGTGCGTGACGAAGACGAAGGTCTTCGCGCCCTCGCCCTGGACCCACATCCGCTGGAGCTCGTCCTGGAGGAGCTCGCGGGCCTGGGCGTCCAGCGCGCCGAACGGCTCGTCGCACAGGAGCACGTCTGGATCGGTCGCGAGTGCGCGGGCGAGCGCCGCCCGCTGCCGCATCCCCGCCGAGAGCTCGTGCGGCTGCTCGTCGGCGTGCCGTCCCAGCCCGACCGCCTCGAGCCATCCCCTGGCCCGGCGCCGGCGCTCCTCCGCGGGAACGCCCACGAGACGGAGCGCCAGCTCGACGTTGCCCGCCACCGAGAGCCACGGGAACAGCGCCGGCTCCTGGAACAGGACGGCGCGATCGGGTCCGGGGCCCGCGATGGCACGGCCGTCGAGCAGCGCGGTTCCCTCGTCGGGTCGGTCAAGCCCCGCGAGGATGTTCAGGATCGTCGTCTTCCCGCAGCCCGAGGGACCCAAGAGGCAGACGAACTCGCCGCGATGGACGTCGAAGCTCACGCGGTCGACCGCCGTCGTGATCGAGCCCGCGCTCGAGCGGCGGACCTTCACGAGGTTCCGGACGCTGAGCTTCGGGATCGCCGTCCCGGCCCCCGGCGGGGGCTCGATGGGATCTCGCAGCGCCTCGGCCATCGTCATCGGAGCCGGAACTTCTCGGCCATCTCGATCTGCACGACCTTGCCGTCCTGGATCACCAACACGACCGTCCCGAACCGGATCCTGCGGACGATGTCGGCGACCTTCGCGAGGACCTCCCGCTCCTCGGGCGTGAGGGCGGCGAGCGCCGCGTCGACGTCCGCGGGCGCCGGTTCGGCCGTCCCCGCGGGGTCGGTGACGTCGGGGGTGGGGGCGTCCGACGTGCGCTCCTCAGCCATGTCGATCTATCCGGGGGCGCGGTCCGCGGCGACGGCCTCGAGCGCCGGGCGGGTCCTCGCGAAGTAGGCCACGGCGGCGAGGAACCCGACCACGAACAGCGCCCCGAGCGCCTGCAACCGGATCCAGGTCCGGCGGCTGAACCCGGCGGCCTGCCACTGGGCATCGGGATGGCCGGCCGCATCGATCGCTCCCCACACGGGGAGCGCGATCAGCGCGAACACCAGGAGGACGACCCCGAGCATCTCCGTCGACATCCCCATCAGCTTCAACCCCGACGCCAGGAGCACGAACACCAGCGCAGGACGGATCACGCCGTCCGGCGCCTTCGCGGACATCCTCGCACCGACGTAGACGCCGGGGATGCTGCCGAGCAGGATCGACGTCGTCAGCGCCAGCTCGAAGCTCCCGAACAGGATGTGGGTCACGGCCGCGGCGGCGACGAGCGGGATCGCCTGAACCAGGTCCGTCCCGACGAGCTCCGCGCCGCGGAGCGTCGGGTACAGGAGCATCAGCGAGATGATGATGATCGAGCCCGAGCCGACCGACGTCAGTCCGACGAGCAGCCCGCCGACGGCGCCGATCAGGATCGTGACGACCTTCCGGACGTGGAGCGGTGGCCGGACGAGCGGGTCGATCCCCGCCGCCCGCATCGCGGCCGTCCTTCGACCCTGGAGCCAGGACTTCAGCACCATCGCGACGGCGGCGAGGATCAGCATCGCGCCGAGCCACAGCTTGATCGTGTCCTGGACGCCCGCGTCGTCGCCGAGCGACCGGATGATGAACACGCCCGACGCGGCCGCCGGCACCGACCCGATGCAGAGCCACCGGACCAGCTCCCATCGCACCGTCTTGCGGCGGATGTGGACGCCGCCGCCGATCGGCTTCATCACCATCGCCGCGACGAGGTCGCTCGAGATCGCCGCGGTGGGCTGGATCCCGAAGAGCAGGACCAGGATCGGCGTCATCAGCGCCCCGCCCCCCATGCCGGTCAGCCCGACCGTGAATCCCACGATCAGGGCGGCGAGGGTGACGTACGGGTCGACCTGCACGGGCGCTCCTCGACGGTGCCGGCGGCGTCGGCCGGTCGGGGGAAGGTTCCCATGCCCCTTCGGGCCCGTCCATCAGCCGGGAGGTCCCCGTCGCGGGGCCCGTCCGCTCTAGACCGGTCGCCGCGTGGGGCCGTTCGGTCACGCGTTCGGCGTCCCGACGAGCAGCCCCGACAGCAGGAGCGCGACGGGGAGCAAGAACAACGTGCCGACGAAGAGCGCGAGCCGCCGGTTGCTGGCCACCAGCCAGTCGTCCAGGCGCAGGACCGAGCGCTTCACCGGCCCGTAGATCAGCGCCAGGACCAGGAGCGAGACGACCGTGACCCCGATCGCCTCGGCCAGCACGATCTGCGCGGCGACCGGCGTGGGCTGCAGCATCGCCACCACGAGCGTGTCGGCGAGCGTCGTGATGTTCGCGCCCATGATGTAGGGGAGCGCCTCGTCTCGCTTGACGTATCCCTTGACCGCGAGCGGCACGAGCACGGTGAGCGCCACCGAGACCGACAGGGTCAGGGTGGCCACGAGGCATCCGAGCCCGAACATCGTCCACGGGTGCTTCAGCCACGCCGAGCGCTTGCGCATCGTCGTGTCGCCGTCCACCTGCGGCAGGACGTGGTCGAGGATCTTGAACGAGAGCAGGATCGTGCCGAGCCCCACGAGGAACAGCCAGCCGCCGTGGACGTGCGCCTGGACGAAGTCGACGATCGGCCCCCAGACCCTCCCGAAGAGGGCCTCGAGCTTGCCGGAGGCGTGCCAGTTCACGCCGTCGAGCGCGCCGGCACGCAGGATCGCGTAGCCGATCAGCATGCCCGGCAGGTAGACGATCGCCGTCATCGTGAGCGCCTGGATGCCCATCCCGATCGGCTCGCCACGGTTGCGTCCCTTGTCCTTCATCGCGTACAGGAAGCCGGTCATCAGCACGATGAAGGACGCGCCCAATCGGGAGCCCGACAGCATCGTGAAGGTCTGCAGCTTCGTGAGCGTCCCGGCTCCGAACAGACTGATCGCCGTCGCGGCCACGGGCGATCCCGATAGGACGAAGTAGGCCCCGAGCCAGCCGGCGCCGAGCGTCGAGACCCCGTTCGCGAAGGGGAACTGGCCCTGGATCGTCGGGCCGACCTCGCCGGCCCCCGCCTTCATCAGCTGGATCGCCAGGATGAACAGGAAGATCGCCGGGACGAACAGCAGGACCTTGCGGACGATGTACCAGGGGCTCCGCTCG
The DNA here is from genome assembly GCA_036555125.1 of Actinomycetota bacterium. GTDB lineage: Bacteria > Actinomycetota > UBA4738 > UBA4738 > HRBIN12 > DATBLY01. Next base: position 7,636 of record DATBLY010000145.1, read on the forward strand.
ACGTAGCCGATCGGCGTGAGGATGTGGCGCCGTTCGTACGCCTCGACGGGAACGCAGAACTCGCCGTCGATCTCGATCAGGTCGGCGTCCGTCTGAGCCTTCGCCATCTCCGCTCCTCGGTTCCATGAGACGCGAAAAGGCCGCGACGCACGATCCCGTCGCGGCCTCCAGTCGTCTGGTCAGCTGCAGGCGGGAGTCTAGCAGCGGCCCGTGGGGAGGTCGATAGGACCTTCGGTCGGATGCCGCATGAGACCTTCGGGGAGGGTTGTGGCGATCACGTTGCGACGCCCACGTGGGATGCGGCGGAGGCTTGACACTCCGATCGCTCGGCGCTATCGATTAGGGACGCGAGCCGCTCGACCGGATACACCGGAGACGGCGCGCGACCCCACGATCCTTCGACGGGCAGACGTGTCCCTCGGGTCGTGTGTCGAGCACCGGTTGACCGGACCACCGGAGACCGATCCAGACGAACGCCGGCGGCTTCGCCGTGCGATCGATCGAGAGGAGATCGGATGTCTCTGCGGTGGCAACGATGGTACGACCTGGCCCTCGTCGGGCTGCTGGCCCTGATCCTCCTGGCGAGCTCGTGCAGCTCGTCGGGGGGGAGCGAAGCCGCGGCGGGTGCCGACGGCGGAGCGGGAGCGTCGTCCGGATGCACGCCCGCCGAGCAGCCCGTGATCAACTTCGCCGCGTACAGCACGCCGCGCGAGGTGTACGGGAAGATCATCCCGGCGTTCACGTCGAAGTGGAAGGAAGAGCACGACGGCCAGGTCGTGATCTTCAACGAGTCGTACGCCGGCAGCACCACCCAGGCCCAGAACGTGATCAACGGCTACCCGGCCGACATCGTCGCCCTTTCCCTGGCGCCCGACGTCGACGTGATCGCCGACGCGGGCCTGATCACGCACGACTGGACCGCAGCGCCCGACGAGGGCATGGTCTCGACGTCGGTCGTCGTGTTCGACGTCCGGCCCGGCAACCCCGAGGGCTACGCGGACTGGGACGATCTGACCGCGTCCGGCACCGAGATCCTGACGCCCGACCCCGCCCAGAGCGGAGGCGCCCGCTGGAACATCGTGTCGGCCTGGGGCTCCGCCCTGCGCGGCTACGCCGGCGTGACGAAGGACGACACGGCCGGTGCGACCGAGCTCCTGAACGGCTTCCTGGCCAACGTGATCACGTTCGACAAGAGCGCGCGCGACTCGATCCAGAACTTCGAGGCCGGCAACGGCACGGTGGCGATTACCTACGAGAACGAGGTCATGACCGCCCAGGACGCGGGCCTCGAGGACGAGGCCGTGTACCCGCCGTCGTCGGTCCTGATCGAGAACCCGGTCGCCCTGGTCGACACGTACGCGGACGAGCACTGCGTCCGCGAGATCGCCGAGGCGTTCATCGACTACCTGCACACGCCCGAGGTGAACGACCTCTATCACTCGGTCGGGTTCCTGCGGTCGACGGACCTCGCCGAGGCGAAGGCGGGCGACCCCGCGAACGGGTTCCCGGAGATCGAGGACCTGTGGACCGTCGACGAGATCGGCGGCTGGGACGCCCTGAACGAGGAGCTGTTCAGCGACACCGGCATCGCGACCCAGGCGATCGCCGGGGGAGCGTAGGAGCCGACGATGAGCAGCGCCGCGCGGTCACTCCCGCGG
>DATBLY010000060.1:0-8073 GCA_036555125.1 Actinomycetota bacterium
GGCGGGCGTCGATTCGATCGAGCACTGCAACGACGTGACGACCGAGGTCGCGCGCGAGATGAAGGAGCGCGGGACGTTCCGCTCGCCCACGCTCTGCGCGCTCCGCGGGATCACGGAACACCCGGACGAGGTGCCCGGGTACGCGGTCAAGAAGGCGCTCGACACGATGGAGATGTCGCGCGCGGGGATGCGTCGTGCCCTCCGCGAGGGCGTCCGCCACGTCTGCGGGACCGACGCGGGCACGCCGTTCAACCCACACGGGAGCGCGCCGCGCGAGATCGTGTCGATGGTCCAGTGGGGGATGACGCCGCTGCGGGCCTTGCAGGCTGCCACCGCGAACGGCGCCGAGCTGCTCGGGCTCACGATGGCCGGGCGGGTCCAGGAAGGGGCCGAGGCGGACCTGGTCCTGTACGAGGGCAACCCGATCGAGGAGATCGAACGGGTGTTGTCGCCGACGCTCGTGATGCGCGCCGGCGACGTCGTCGCGGGCACGACCGACTGAGCGCGGGCGTCCGCCCCTCCGGAGCCGGCCGCTCAGGCCCCGCTCGCGAGCATCCGTTCCAGGGCGTCGACGCCTCGCGCGAGGGCGTCGAGCTCGGTCGGCGACAGGTTCCGGAGCCCGCGCGCGAGGGTCTCCACGCGTTGCGCCCGACCGCGCTGGAGCATGCGGTTCCCCTTCCTGGTCGCTCGCACCACGACCACGCGCCCGTCGACGGGGTCGGGTCCACGGGTCACGAGGCCGTCGCGCTCGAGCCCGTCCACGAGCCGCGTCATCGTCGGCGCGGCCACGCCTTCCGCCGCCGCGAGCCCCCCGATCTGCAGGGGGCCCGCGAACACGACGACGGAGAGCGCGGACAGGCGGGGAGGGGAGATCCCGAGCTCGTCGTCCTCGGCGCGCAGGCGGCGCAACAGGTGGATGGCGGCCGAGTGCAACCGGTCCGCGACCGCCTCCACCTCTCGCGCTGGGGAAGTGGGCCTTGACGAGCTCATCCGTCGTAGTGTATTTGCTTAGCCTAAGCAAATGAATCCTGCCACGGGGGTGTGGCGATGGCAAGCAGCGACGACCTGTTCGACGCGATCGATCTCGGCGACGGTGACCGCGTGCGCTTCCTCCTCGCGGAGGACCCGGCCCTCGCCGGCGCGCGCGACCCCGAAGGTGTGTCGGCGCTGATGCGGGCCCGATACCGGGGCGAGCCCGCGATCGTGAACGCGATCCGAGGGCTCGGGGTGCCGGCAGACGGGTTCGAGGCGGCGGCGTTCGGCGAGGTGGACCGCCTGGGGGCGCTGCTGGACGCGGATCCCGCGCTGGTCACGTCGTACTCGGCGGACGGCTTCACGCCTCTGCACTTCGCCGCCTTCTTCGGCGACGGTCCCACGGCGGCCCTGTTGCTCGAGCGCGGCGCCGAGGTCGAGGCCCGCGGCCGGGGCTGGATGACGGGAACGGCGCTGCACTCGGCCGCGGCCAGCCGCAACGCCGACGTGGTGGAGCTCCTGCTCCGCGCCCGCGCCGATCCCGATGCCCGTCAGGGCGGCGGGTGGACCCCGCTCCACGGGGCGGCGCACAACGGCGACGCTCGGACGGTCGGGTTGCTGCTCGAGGCGGGGGCCGACCCGGCCGCCCGCAACGACGAGGGCCGCTCGGTCCTGGAGCTCGCGGAGGAGCGGGGGGATCCCGCGACGATCGACCGGGTCCGTCGCGCGCTCGACGCCACCGGCACCTGAGCCGGTCAGCCCGCGGCGTATCCCTCGAACGCGAACTCCTGCTCGATCGAGTCGCAGGGGTTGCCGCGACCGAACAGCACGCGCCCCTCCGTCACGTCCGCGATGCACCAGAAGCACGTCACCGACGTGCGGGCCTCGTGCGCGTGGCGGCAGATCGAGTCGGGCGCGTGCTCGTGGTCGGACAGGATCGTCCGGAGCATCGGCGCGTCGACGGACCCGGGGGCCGCCGCGGACAGGAGCTCCCACGCCCGCCGGTAGCGGATCGCGGAGCGCTCCGCGTAGGCGGGATCGCCCTCGTACCCCAGCATCGAGTCGCACACGTAGTGGTTCGTGTGCACGAGCCGGCCACCGTCGTCGGGCTCCGTCAGCTCGGCCGCCGTGGCCGACCCCTCGACGTTGACCACCCGGCCGTCCGCGGCGGCGAGGACGTTGTTGTACGACGACGCGCGATCGTGTCGCAGCGCCGTGCCGACCATCGCGTCGAGCGAGCGGTCGCGCAGCATCGCGCGCACCTGCAGCTCGCGCGGGACCCCCACGCGCTCGTCGTTCGGCGAGAGCTCGTTGCCGGTGAGGGAGAGGCCGGCGTCGTTCCACCCGACGCTGATCCAGATGCCGTTGCCGATCGTCAGCACGGCGGGATCGTCCTCGACCCGTCGTTCGATCGCGATCAGGTCCTCGCCGTAGGCCGCGTGCATGTCGTTGTTGTGAGCGACCCACGTGTGCCCGTCGGCGGTGGCGGGCGCCGTGGCGACGAGGTCCGAGCAGCGCCCCTCGATCGCCGGACCCCCGCTGCCGCGTGGCTCGTACCAGATCTCCTCGACGTGGCAGGCGAACAGCGCGAGCGGATCGACGTCCGCTGCCTCCGCGGCCGCGTCGACCTCCGCGGTCGCCCACGGCATCGCCTCGGCCGTGAGCGCGCGGTACCGGTCGGCGAGCGCGAGCTGCTCCTGGCGCGTGCGCCCGGGGGGGATCTCGTCATCGAACGCGACCGCGCGTCGGATCACGTCGGCACACGCCTCCCCGATCGCGCCGCCGACGTCGTGGACCGACCCCGACACCCGGAGCACCGGGATCGGGTGCGGCGTGACCCGTGCCGGCTCGCTCATCCTTCCGGGGGGACGGGGGGCGGCGGCGGGATCGCCCCGCCGGTGGTGGCGACGGGGGGCGCGCCGGCCGCGGCGGGCGCTTCCGACGGCCGCGCGGCCAGGATCAGGGCGCCGAGCCCGAAGATCGTGGCGGCGAACCACGAGAGCCCGGCGAGGACCGGGACGATCGCCAGGGCACGCAGGATCGCCCAGCCGATCGTGAACGCGAGGATCCGGGACCGGGCATCGCCGCCGACGCGCCGACCCAGGACGAAGGCGGCGGCCGTGTAGCCGATCCAGTACAGCAGGGCCAGCGCGAGGATGACCCCGAGGCCGAGCGGCAGCCCGACGAGCGTCGCCAGCAGGATCGCGGCCGCGATCGGGATCGCGAAGAACGCGAGCGCGCCCCACCCGAAGGACGGTCCCGTTCGCGCGATCCCGCTGCGTGCCACGGCGTCGGCCGCGCGCGGGGCGAACAGGATCAGGAAGAGCCCCAGCAGGAAGGAGGAGACGGTGGCGGCGACCCAGATCGCGATCCGTCCGAAGAGCCGGACGTCGCCCCAGTCGGTGTTCCAGCTCGGCCGGCGGACCGTGCCGCCGTAGGTGGCGCTCGGGTCGATCACCGGGCGCAGCCGCGAGACCACGTCCTGCTCGACGTGGGCTCCCGCGCCGAGGGTCACGCGTCCGGTCACCGCGATCACGTTCTCGTCCACGGTCCCCGTCACGAGGACGTCCCCGTGGAACGCGATGACGTTGCCGGTGACGTGTCCCGCGATCGTGGCGTCGCCGTCGAAGATGATCGCGTCGCTCACGGTCTGATCGGGCCCGACCGTCAGGGTCCCGGTGAAGACCACCACGGGATCCTCGGGCCCGCCGCTGGTCTGGGCGACCGCCGGGCCGGCCGTGGCCACCACCCCCACGAGCGCGATCGCGGCGACCGTCAGGCGTCGAAGCATCGATCCTCCTTCGCGGAGCCGACCACGCGCGGTCGGCGACCTCGCAAGGCTACCCCGACGAGCCGCGGTCCGTGAGCGCGGCCAGCAGCCCCGCGTAGGCATCCACGTAGCGGTCGACATCGTCGTCGTCGGCCGGCACGGACATCGTCGGCCCCGCGCCGGCGATCGCCTCCCACACGCCGCGGTTGCCGAGCCACAGTCGCAGCGTCCGGGTCAGGCGATCGTCCCACGACCGGCGGGACGTCTCCGCGTCCCGCGGCAACGCCGGGGCGAACGTCGTGCCGGACCGCGGGCCGAAGCGATGCGCGACCCAGGGCAGGGCGGCGGCGTCGATCGCCGCCTGGATCCCGTCGGCCAGACGGGTCCCCAGGCGCGCGGTGTGCGCGTACGCCTCGTCGGAGAGGATCGAGCCGAGCGTCGCGCGGGCGGCGGCCATGGAGAGCGGGTTCCCGAAGAGGGTCCCTCCGGTGGCGATCTCGCTCGCATGATGCCCGGTCCCCTCGAGCTCGAGCTCGCCGGCGAGGGCCTCGACCATCCCGTACGCGCCGAGCGGGATGCCGCCGGCGATCGACTTGCCGAGCGTCACGACGTCGGGCTCCAGGCCCCAGCGCGCCGTGCACCCGCCCGGCCCGACGATGTGCGTGTGGGTCTCGTCGTAGGCGAGGACCGTGCCCGCGGCACGCGCCTCGGCCCGCAGGCCCTCGTGGAACCCGTCGACCGGGAGCTGCAGCCCCAGGTTGTTCGTGAGCGCCGGTTCCGTCAGGACGATCGCGACGTCCCGCGGGGCGAGCGCGGCGCGGACCGCGTCGAGGTCGTTGAACGGCACGACGCGGACCCGGTCGGTGACGTCGTGGGGGAGGCCGCGCCCGAAGGGCGCGGCCTCCCCGGAGTCGAGCGTGACGGTCGCCTCGTCGAAGTGCCCGTGGTAGTGCCCGTCGAAGAGCAGGACCTTCTCGCGGCCGGTCGCAGCGCGAGCGACGCGGATCGCCTCCGTGTTCGCCTGCGACGCCGAGAGCGTGAACTGCCAGCGGGGGAGCCCGTAGCGGCGGGCGAGCTCCTCGGCGACCCAGATCGAGTCCTCGGAGGGCAGCAGGAACTGCGTGCCGGTTGCGACACGACGGGTCACCGCGTCCACGACCTGAGGCGGCGCGTAGCCGCAGAACATCGAGGTGTCCGCGATGTTCGTATCGAGGTAGTCGTGGCCGTCGACGTCGCGGAAGTGCGAGCCCTTGCCCTCGGTCACGAAGACGGGCACGTCGTTGTCGCTGACCATCCACGCCATCGGCACCCCGTTCGGCATCGAGCGCCGCGCGCGCTCGCGGAGCGCCGTCGACCGCGGCCGCTCGCGCCGGAACGTCTCGAGCTCGCGCTCGTACAGGCTCCGGACCTTCGCCGTGTCGATCCCCTCCGCGGCCATGGTTCGGCATCATGGCACCTGCGCAGCCGACCCGGCGCGTCTGCGAGGTCGCGCGGCGTCCGTGTCGGAGGCGGCCGCTACGGTCGATCCACCTTCCGGGGAAGGGTGGATCGATGGATCTGCACATGGTCGGGGTCGCGCTCGTCGCGGCCGTCGTCGGGGTCGCGATCGGGGCGGCCGTGGTCGCCGTCGCACGCCGGCGCAGCCTCGCGCCCGACCCCGGCCTCTCGTCGCGCTTGGACCTGCAGGCGGCGGAGCTGCGGCGGCTGGCCGACATGGCCGCCGCCCGCGACCTGGCCAACGAACAGGTGCGGGCCCAGCTGGACGGCGCCCGCCGGGCCCTGGAGACGATGAACGTCCGCGAGGCGGACCGGGTGCGGGCCGACGTCGAGGCCCGCGAGACGATCCGTCGGCTCGCGACGGTCCTCGCCGGCGGCGGCGCGCGGGGCCGGGCCGGGGAGAACGTCCTGCGGGAGCGGCTCGCCGAGCTGCCCCCCGGGATGCTCGTCACGGACTTCCGGGTCGGCGGCCGGGTGGTCGAGTTCGGCCTGCTGCTGCCGGACGGACGCCGGTTGCCGATCGACTCGAAGTGGACGGCGGCCGCCGAGCTCGAGGCGCTCGAGGACGCGCCGCCGGAGGCGCGTGACGCGCTCGCGCGCGCGGTCGAGCGCGCGGTCGCATCGCGAGCGAAGGAGGTTGCCCAGTACCTCGACCCCGCGGTGACGGCGCCGCTCGCGGTCGCCGCGGTGCCCGACGCCGCCTATGCCGTCCTCAAGCGCGCGCACGCCGACGCGTACGCGAACGGCGTGATCGTCGTGCCGTACGGGTCCGCGCTGCCCATCGTGCTCTTCCTCTACGCGCTGGTGCAGCGCTACGGCGGGACCGCGGACGTCCGGGCCAGCCTCTCGGAGGTCGGAGCCATGCTCGACGCGATCGAGTCGGTCGTCGAGAACAAGGTGGCGCGGGCGGCGACGATGCTCGCGAACGGCGCCGACGAGTTCCGGTCGCACGTCGGGAGGGCGCGCGGCTCGATCGCCCGCGCCCGAGCCCAGGCCGCGCTCGCCGACGAGCCGATCGGTCGGGGGTCCGCGGAGCGGCTCTCGATCGTGCGCGTCGCCGACCCGGCGGCCGCGTCACCCGATCCCGGCGGCGAGGCGGTTCCGGGGCTGCGCTAGGCTCGGCCCGTGGACTTCCAGGAGGCGCTCCTGCGGCTCGGGTTCCGACGGCGCGAGGAGCGGACCATCGGGTCGGCGGCCGGCGAGGTCTACTCCGCCTCGCCGAACCGCTTCCTCACCTACACGGTGCACGCGTACGACGACGGATCCGCGCTCCTCACGTGGGAGTTCGCGATCGCCGACTTCCTGGCGACCAAGGGGATGCAGATCGGCGCCGAGGAGGCGCTGAACCAGTACCTGTATCCGAGCGAGGATCCACGCGGCCCGCAGGAGGGCGCCTGGCTGATCGGCGCGGTCGAGCGCGCGGAGGCGATGTTGGCCGACGTCCGCCTCGACCGGGTGACCTGAGACCGCGATCGCCCGGCGTTCGAGCGCTCGTCCTGCTACCGGCGAACCGGTTGACGGTTCCATGCATCGAGATGCATAGTTATCCGGTGTCTGGGCCGAGCATGCAACCATCCCCCCGACCGCCGCAGACGCGGGTCGCCGTCCTGGGCGCCTCCGGGTTCACCGGCGGCGAGCTGGTGCGGTTGTTGAGCGGCCATCCGACGGTCGAGCTCACCTACCTGGGCGCGAGGGGGTCGGCGGGCAAGACGCTCGAGGCCGTGCACCCGCATCTCGCCGGCGTGCCGTCCGCCGGGCGCGTCCTGCGCTCGCTCGATGTCGATCCGGCCGCCGACGCGTTCGACGTGGTCTTCTGTGCGCTCCCGCACGGCGCGAGCGCGACCGTGGCGCCCGCGCTGCTCGATGCCGGGGTCCGCGTGATCGACCTGGCCGGCGACTTCCGGCTCCCGGCCACGGCGTACCCGGACTGGTACGGGTTCGAGCACCCGTCGCCGATGTGGACGGGCAAGGCGGCGTACGGCCTCCCCGAGCTCTTCGCCGCCGAGATCGCCGGCGCCGATCTGGTGGCGAACCCGGGGTGCTACCCGACCGCCGTGATCCTCGGGCTCGCCCCCCTGCTCTCCGCGGGGCTCGTCGATCCCGGGCCGGTCCTCGTCGACGGGAAGACGGGGCTCTCCGGGGCGGGACGGGGGGCGACCGAGGCCCTGTCGTTCGCGGCCACCGAGGAGAGCATCCGTCCGTACCGCTTCCCGGGGCATCAGCACACGCCCGAGATGGAACGCGGTCTCGAGCTGGCGACGGGGTTCACGGTCGCCGTCTCGTTCGTCCCGCACCTCGTGCCCACGGTCCGCGGCGTCGTCACCACCGCGTACGCGCCGCTCGCCGAGGGCGCGACGACGGAGGACCTGGTCGCGTCCCTCGCGTCCGCGTACGCGGGCCGGCCGTTCGTCCGCGTGCTGCCCCCGGGTGCGATGGCCGACTCGAAGCGCGTCCGGGCGTCGAACATCGTCGAGCTCCAGCCGGTGGCGGACCCCCGGACCGGCACCGCGATCGTCGTCGGCGCGATCGACAACCTGGTCAAGGGCGCGGCCGGCCAGGCGATCCAGAACCTGAACGTGCTGCTCGGACTCGACGAGACGATCGGGCTCCCGACCGCGGGGGTCTACCCGTGAGCGTCACCCGCCCGAGGGGGTTCCTGGCGGCCGGGGTCGCGGCGGGCCTCAAGCCGTCCGGCCGGCCCGACCTCGCGTTGCTGGTGGGCGCGCCCGGGACCACCGCGGCGGGGCTGTTCACGACGAACCGCGCCGCCGCGGCCCCCGTCGTGATCGGCCGGGAGCGGATCGCCGCGGGCGGAGCCCGCGGCGTCCTGGTCA
>DATBLY010000106.1:0-2854 GCA_036555125.1 Actinomycetota bacterium
GCTCGCTCCGCGTGATCCACGAGAAGGTCCACCGCGTCGCGAGCGCCGGCGTCCTGCCGATCGTCCTCGGGGGCGACCACTCGATCACGTACCCGTCGGCCGCGGCCGTCGCGCGCGTGCAGCACCCGCGCTCGATCGGCATCGTCCACTTCGACGCGCACGCCGACGCAGGCGCCGAGCAGTGGGGGTCGCTGATCGGGCACGGCGAGCCGATGCGTCGCCTGGTCGAGGAGGGCTGGGTCGCGGGCGCCAACTTCGTGCAGGTGGGGCTGCGCGGCTACTGGCCGGACAAGGACACGTTCGGCTGGATGCGCGAGCAGGGGTTCCGCTGGCACACGATGGTCGAGCTCGAGGAGCGCGGCGCGGAGGCCGTGATCGCCGACGCGATCGCCGAGGCGCTCGACGGTCCCGACGCGATCTACCTGTCCGTGGACATCGACGTCGTCGATCCCGGCATGGCGCCCGGGACCGGGACGCCGGAGTCCGGCGGGATGCTCGCGCGGGAGCTCCTGCGGGCGATCCGGCAGATCGTCCGCGACGTCGACCTCGTCGGGATGGACGTGGTGGAGGTGTCGCCGCCGTACGACCAGGGCGAGGTGACGGCGCTCCTGGCGCACCGGTGCGTGTTGGAGGCGATCTCGTCGCTCGCGGTCCGAGCCCGCGACATCGGCGGCGACCGCGGCCGATGACGTCGGGCCTCGAGGGTCACGAAGGGGAGCTCGCCGACAACCGCCGGCTCTGGGACGCGTACACGGCGATCCACACGACCGGCTCGTTCTACGACGTGCAGCGGTTCCGCGACGACCCGCACGACAACCGGATCCGGCCGTTCGAACGCGACGAGGTGGGCGACGTCTCGGGGAAGTCGCTGCTGCACGTCCAGTGCCACTTCGGCCTGGACACGTTGTCATGGGCGCGCCTGGGCGCCACCGTCACCGGCGTCGACTTCTCGGAGCCGGCGATCGCGTTCGCGCGCGAGCTGGCCGCCGAGACCGGCCTCGCGGATCGCGCCCGCTTCGTCGCGTCGAACGTGTACGACCTGCCGGGGCCGCTCGAGGGCGAGGCGTTCGACGTCGTCTACACCTCGCGCGGCGTGCTGTGCTGGCTGCCCGACATCCCGGCGTGGGCGCGGATCGTCGCGAGCTTCGTCGCGCCGGGCGGGATCTTCTACCTGCACGAGGCCCATCCGGTGTTCTGGGCCGTGGCCGACGAGCAGGAGACGCCGAACGACCTGCACCTCGGGTTCGACTACTGGGGCGGCGAGACGATCACGGTCCCGGTCGAGGGCTCCTACGCCGACCCGGACGCCGACGTGGACGCCGAGGTCGAGCACGGCTGGAACCACTCGCTCGGGGAGATCGTGACGGCGCTGGCGGACGCCGGCCTGCGGATCGAGCTCCTGGACGAGAAGCGCGTCCTCGACTGGCCGATCCCGTTCCTGCGGGAGCTGCAGGACGGGACGTACGGGTTCCCCGAGGACCAGGTCGGCACGATCCCGCTGATGTACTCGCTGCGGGCACGGAAGCCAGTGTAGTCTACGCATCGACACATGCGATATCGCATGATACGGTGCGTGGATGCCGAAGACGATCCAGATCCGGGATGTGGACGACGAGGTCTACGCGGCGCTCGCGCGGCGCGCGGCGGAGGCGGGGCTGACGGTGCCCGACCTGCTCCGTCGTGAGGCCGCACGACTCGCCGCGCGACCCACGATCGAGGAGTGGCTCGCGCGAACGCGTCGCAGGCCGTCGGGGATCACCCGTGCCCAGGTCCTCGAGGCGGTCGACGAGCTCCGTGGGCCGTGGCCCGATGCTGATCGTTGACGCGTCGTGCCTCTACGAGGTGGTCGCGGATGCCGAGCGGGCCGAGCGGGTCCGCTCCCGGTTGGCCGCGGACGCGGACCAGGCGGCGCCCCACGTGATCGATGCCGAGGTGCTCGGTATCGTCCGTCGCGATCACCTCCTCGGCAGGCTGGATGCCACGGCGGCCCGACAGGCGGTGGAGGATCTCCGCGACTGGCCGGGTGAGCGCTTCGGTCACCGCAGCCTGCTCGAGCGGGCGTGGCACCTGCGAGCCAACGTGCGGACCTGGGACGCGCTGTACGTGGCGCTCGCCGAAGCGCTCGACGCGACGCTCGTGACCCTCGATGCGCGTCTGGGACGCGTCGAGGGGCTCGCGTGCGCGGTCGAGGTGTTGGATCCGGACGGGTAGGCCGCCTGATCGATGGCGCCCGCCCGTGGCGCCGCCCTAGGCTACGGCCGTGATCACCTGCCCCAGCTGCGGCGAGGAGAACCCCGAGCGCGCGCGGTTCTGCCTGAACTGCGCGACACCGCTCGGTGCCGAGAGCGAGGCGCGTCCGGAGCTGAAGTTCGCGACCGCCTTGTTCGCCGACCTGGTCGGGTCGACCACGCTCGCCGAGCAGGAGGACCCCGAGGTGGTCCAGTCCGTCGTCGGCCGGGCCTTCGACCGGTTGAGCGTGGAGATCGAGCGCTACGGCGGCCTGCTCGAGAAGTTCATGGGCGACGCGATGCTCGCGGTGTTCGGGGTGCCGAAAGCGCACGAGGACGACCCGGAGCGGGCGGTGCGCGCCGCGATCGAGATGCAGGCCGTCCTCTCGGAGCTGAACCGCGGGTTCGCGGCCGAGGGGAAGCCGCAGCTCGCGATGCGGATCGGGATCGAGGCGGGCGACGTCCTGGTCGACCTCGAACGCGCGGCCGGGCCGCGCGACCGGATGCTCACCGGCGACGCGGTGAACACGGCGGCGCGCCTGGAGGCCGCCGCCGATCCGAACCACGTGGTCGTCGGACCGGGCGTCTACGCCTCGACGAAGGACGTGATCGACTACCTGGAGCTC
>DATBLY010000122.1:0-19894 GCA_036555125.1 Actinomycetota bacterium
GAGGCCGGAGTCGGCCAGGACGATCCCGCTGTCGTCGACCACGATGACTCGGGCCCCCGTCTGCCCCGAGGCGTCCTTCACGAGCGGCTTGAGCGTGCGCGTGTCGGTCAGGCTCTCCGGGTTGATCGCCGTCACGATCCCTTGCGTGGTGACGAGCGCGTTGGTCTCGAGCTCGGCCGTGGCGCGCTTCTGCAGCTGGATCGTGAGCGGCAGCCCGAGCGCCACGAGCAGGACGATCAGGACGTAGGCAAACGCGAGGACGAGGCGGGTTCGGACCCTCGTGGCAGCCCCCTTACGCCTCTTCTGGAGCGAGGAACCGGAACCCGACCCCTCGGATCGTCGTGATGTAGCGCGGCCTCGACGGGTCGTCCTCGATCTTCTTGCGAAGCCACGAGATGTGGACGTCGAGCGTCTTCGTCGGCCCGAACCAGTGCGGGTCCCAGACCTCGTCCATGATCTCCTCGCGCCGGAGCACCTGTCCGGCGTTCGCCATCAGCATGTGCAGGAGGTCGAACTCCTTGGCTGCGAGCTCGATGGGCTCGCCGGAGCGCGTCAGGGTGTGCGCGGCCGGATCGATGCGGAGCTCGCCGATCTGGATCGGGCCCTTCCGAGCGGCGGCTCGCCCGCGGCGCATGATCGCGCGCATGCGTGCGACCAGCTCACCCGCCGAGAAGGGCTTGACCACGTAGTCGTCGGCGCCGAGCTCCAGTCCGACGATGCGATCCACCTCTTCGCCGCGCGCCGTGAGCATCACGATCGGCACGTCCGACCCCTTCCGGATCTGCCGGCAGAGGTCCCGCCCGTCCCCGTCCGGGAGCATCACGTCGAGCAGGATCAGGTCGTGCTGGCTGCGCGCGAACGCTTCCGAGGCCGCCGAGACCGTGCCCGCCACCTCGGGATCGAAACCCTCCCGCTCGAGATGCTCCGCGAGGGGCTCGGAGATCGCGCGCTCATCCTCGACGATGAGGATCCGCGGCTTCATGCCCCGATGCTAGCGTCGCCAGGCCGAGTTTGACGCTCTGACCTGCTGCGATGCCTTGCACCATGTCGGTACCGTTCGCTAGAACTATGCGCCTGGCACGACCTTCCCCGCTGACCTTGTGCGAGAGGAGGGATGATGTCCGTCACAGCGTCTCGGTCGGAGTTCCCAGTTGGAGCAGCCGCCACTCGAGGCGAAGAGCCGGCCAGGGTGCGAGTGCTCTTTGTTCTCTCGGGTGTCGCAGTGTTCGGTTTCCTTGCCCTCGGCGCCGCGAGCGATTGGGAATCAGTCAGCCAGCATCTGCCCGACGTGGCCCTCTGGGCGGGCGTCGCGGCGATCGGCGATCTGATGCCAGTGCGACTCTGGGGTTCCGTTAGCTTGAGCATGTCACTTCCAGTGACCCTTGCTGCCGGAATGGTCCTCTCGCCGCTCGAAGCAGGGCTCGTTGCCTTTGTGGCCGCGCTCGATCCGCGTGAGTTTCGGGGCCAGGTCTCCATAGCTCGCGGGCTGTACAACAGAAGTCAGGTAGCCGCGAGCGTTATTGCCTCTTCCCTGGTCTTTCATGGACTCCACGGCGATGTCTCAGTTTGGCCAGGGGTTGTCTTGGTAGGACTGGTCGCCCTCGCAGTGGACTGGCTTGTCAACACGATCCTCGTCTTGGCGCCCCTCGTATACATGACCGGCTTGCCGGTGACCGAGGTCATTCGTCGTGTGTGTGGCCGTTCGCCGGCTCAGCACTTGGCCGGGTATCTCAGCCTTGGTCTCCTCGCCGTTCTCCTCGGGACTATATGGCTGACTTCTTACGGATGGGGCTTGGTGGCGTTCCTAATCCCGCTTGGCCTAGCTCGGCAGGTGTTCTTGCAGGGCAGGAACCTTGAAGAGGCGGGCGCCAAGATCGAGTCAAAGGATCGTGCCCTCGTTGCCGTCGCAGGGCAGACGCTCAGTGAACGCCGAGAGGAGCGGATGGCGGTCGCGGGCGAGCTTCACGACGAGGTGCTTCCGCCTTTGTTCAAGGTTCACCTGATGGGGCAAGTTCTCCGTCAGGATCTGAACTCGGGCCGTCTGCTCGACCTAGATGAAGACATCCCGGAGCTCATCAAAGCGACAGAAGCCGCTCAGGATGCGATCAGGTGTGTAGTGCGAGATCTGCGCCGCTCCTCGTTGGGCCCAGGCGGTTTGAACTCGACCATCGAGATTCTGGCCCGGGAGCTTGAGACCAGCGGGTCTCCCAACTTCGTTCTCGAATTGGAAGATGTGGGTGGCTCCAGCGTTGTTCAGCTCCTCGCCTATCAGGTTGCCCGTGAGGCAATGAACAACTCTGCTCGTCACTCTCAGGCCACAGAGGTCCTTGTCAGTCTCAAGAGGAGCGATGACCTCATACGGTTAGTCGTTGATGACGATGGGACAGGCTTTCTTGCGTCGGCGGTTGATCGAGAGTCGCACTTCGGGCTGCAGCTAATTCGCGAGAGAGTCGAGTCCGCTGGTGGGACTCTCTACGTCGACTCGGAACTAGGGAGGGGCACCAGGGTGATTGCTCAACTCCCGCCCGACATCATGTAGGAGCAGACCTTGGACACAACGAAAGACCCTCGATCAGAGCGAGGGTCTCTCGCGGGTGGTTGCGCTTACCTCAGACCTTGAAGTGGGCGCCACCGGCGAGGGCGACGGCCAGCAAGGCACCGAGTGAAATCGCGATGCGCTTGAGAGCCTTCACGTTGCCTCCTCCATCCACTCACGGGCCACCCCCCCTAACGGGGGATGCACGCCCACTATCGGGGGATGGACAAGAGGGCAACAAGGGGGACGTTGACCTACGGCTAATGCGGTAGGGGCCGCTTCTCGTTTGGCCTACTTTCAATCGCAGGTAACCACGTCCAAGATTCTCCACGTGTCCACCGCAACCCTGACCGCGAAGAGGCACGTGGCCCTAGTGGCGTTCGAAGTCCTCATCGTTGCTCCGACCTTGATTGGTGGCGCCCTCCTGGCCCGGGACAACACTGATGCCTTTGACCCTGTGAGGAACGTCATCGCCTGGATCGCTTTGGTCGCCGTGGCTGAGTTGCTCCCGGTCCCAACCTTCAGGGGTCGCTTCCAACTCGCGATGGGCTTTCCGCTGCTGATGATGGCGGCGTTCTACTACGAGCCAGTCGTCGCGGCCACGATTGCTTTCTTGGGCTCGTTTGATCCGAGGGAGATCCGCCGAGAGATAAGCCCGATTCAAGCTCTCTTTAACCGCTGCCAGGTTGCACTCTCTGTGTTTGCAGCCTCGCTCGTGTTCCACTCCATGGCGTCGATCGACTCTGAGGTCGTTCTGGCGGTTGGGGCGGCCATACTTGCAGCCATCGCTGACTACCTGGTCAACGCCTGCCTTGTCACTTCCTACATGTCGATCAAGACGGGCCTCTCTCCCCTCCGCGTGATCCGAGAGGTGAAGATAGGCAACCCAACGGAGTTCTTGGTTAGTTACGTCGGCCTGGGGGTCCTTGGTCTTGTGTTGGCTGTCTTCTTCGACAAGCTCCTTTGGTGGTCGGTCATCGCAGTGGTTGCGCCGCTGTTGTTCGCGCGGCAGATGTTCCTCAGGACGCAGTCGCTGGAGGAGGCACACAAGGAGCTCCAGGAACGTGAGCAGGTGCTGCGGTCCCTCTCGAACGCGATGGCGGAGGAACGCGCCGACGAGCGGCAGAAGATCGCCGCGTACCTGCACGACGACCTCGCCCAGGTCCTGTTCCGCCTCTCGATCCAGGTGGACGTGGCGCGCAAGCTGCTCGACAAGGGCGAGATCCCGGAGACCGCCGAACAGCTCGAGAAGATCAAGGAGTCGAAGCAGGACACATCCGATCGCATCCGGGCGCTGATCCGACAGCTGCACCGCTCCCCGCTCGGCGCGAAGGGCCTGGCGGATGCGCTCGAGTCGTTCACCGACGAGGTGGGGCGGGATTCCGGCGTGACGTTCCATCACCAGGTGGAGGACGTGCAGATGCCCGCGCCGATCGCCCTGCTGATCTACAAGATCGCCGGCGAGGGCGTGATGAACGCGCTCAAGCACGCGCAGGCCACCGATATCTGGATCACGGTCTCGGAGCACGACGACGACCTGGTGCTCCAGCTCCGCGACAACGGGCGCGGCTTCGACACGGCGGCCCCGGGTCCCGAGGGGCACTTCGGCATGGCGATGATGCGCGAGCGAGCTCAGGTCGGTGGCGGCCGGTTCGAGGTGGAGAGCACGCCCGGTCAGGGCACGACGATCACGATCCGGTTCCCGACGTCCCTCCTTCAGCAGGATCCGCAGCCGTCGGGGAACGGCTCCGACCCGGGAGCCGGTACGCCAGGGGGGCATGCTTCCCCCGGTACAACCGCACCCACCGAGCCGGTGGCCGACGGTTCTCGCGGAACCGTCCACGTGTGACGATCACGACGAACCAGGCGATCCCGGCGTAGAGCAGGACGTCGCCGATCGAGAGCACGATGCGGAACGGCGGCGGGATCGGGATCACGTCGCCGAGGAAGCGCAGGACGTCGTCCTCGGTCGCGACGTGGTGCTTCGCGGAGTCCTGCGGGAGTCGCACCGAGCCGCTGCCGGCGGCGACCTCGACCGCGCTCGCGCTCACCGGCATCCCCTGGTTGGGCGCGACGACGGCGAGGTTCAACAGCAGGCCAGCCGCCATCAACGCGGCGCCGGGGATGCGGCGATTGACCGCGACGAACGCCAACAGCACCACGTAGGACGCGACCAGCGTTACCCATCCGATCGTCTGGCGTTCGTCCCACGACGCCGGGATGGGGATCGCCTGCAGCGCGACGCCGACCGGCGCGAGCCCCCACCAGTGCAGCCGCATCCGCTCCCACGATCGGAGCGACCCGCCCGACAGCAGTCCGACGGCGAGCGCGAGGAGCAGGACGATCAGGATCAACGGCATCGTGTGGGTTCCCCCGAGCGACCGTATCGTCCGCTGGGTTCCCGGCGAAGTCCACTCGGCCCGCCCCTCGACGAGACGAACGGGCCGAGCCCGGATCGGCTCGGCCCGTTCGTTCGATGCTCACTCGCGAGCGCTTCGTCCTCTCGAGGAGGTCCGTCCGGTCGACCACGCCGGAACCCACGAGTTCGGTGAGCTGGTTGGATTCTGCCGGTCGCCCGGCGAGGCCGGAGACGCAGGCGCCTCCGGCGAGGGACGGCTCAGCAGCCAGTCACCTCGAGGGTCTCGAGCTGTTCATGCAAGCTGGACCACCTCCTCTCTCTCGTGCCGACATGGTGCCGCAGTCGTCGCGATACGGCAACGACCGTCGGGCACGACCCGGCCGGGAGCGCGGATAGCATCGGCTCGTGGCGCGGATGGTCCCGTTCCCCATGCTTCCCACCGACAGCTCCGCCGAGCGTCGGTTGTACGAGGGCTTCCTGGAGCAGCTGGACGAGACGTACGTCGTGTACCACAGCGTCGACTGGGTCCTCGCCGGCGGGGTCCAGGGGGAGGCCGACTTCGTGATCGCGCACCCCGAGGCCGGGATCCTGGTGCTCGAGGCCAAGGGCGGGCGGATCGACTACGATCCCGCGCGCCAGCGATGGTCCCAGCACGGCCGGAGCGGCTCGCACGACCTGGACGAGGATCCGTTCCATCAGGCGCGCGACGAGATGCACTCGCTCGTGCGGATCCTCGAGGCGCAGCCGGGGTGGGCGCGCTGGCGGCCGTCGTACGGCTACGGCGTGGCCTTCCCCGACGGGTCGTACGAGCACGACGCGCATCCCGGTGCGCCCGCACGATACGCGATCGACCGTGACGACATGGATCGGCTGGCCGCCCGGGTCGCGGGGATCATGGCCGAGTGGTTCCGATCGGGTCGGAGGTTCGGCGGCGAAGGGATGGACGCGGTCGCGACGGCGCTCGGGTATCGCGTCGAGATCCGCGCGCCCCTGAAGCTCGCGTTCGACGAGGAGGATCGCCGGATCATCGAGCTGACGGACGAGCAGGCGTACCTCCGGGCGTTCGTCCTGCACCGCGAGCGCGCCGCCGTGACCGGTCCGGCCGGATCCGGCAAGACGATCCTCGCGACCGAGGTCGCCAAGCACCTCGCGCTGTCGGGGAAGCGGACCCTACTCACGTGCTTCAACACGAAGCTCGCGGAGCATCTGCGGTCCTCGACGGATGGGACGCCGAACCTGCACGTCGTTCACTTCCATGGGCTCTGTGTCGAGCTCGCCCGTGAGGCCGGGGTCGCGACCGAGCGAGACCCCGCAGTGGACGAGCGTGCCTGGTTCGAGGAGCGACTGCCCGAAGCGCTCGAGCAGGCCGCGCGGACGCTCGGTCCGAGGTTCGACGCGATCGTCGTCGACGAGGCGCAGGACTTCCGCGCCTGGTGGTGGCCGGCCCTGCTGGCCACGCATCGCGAGCCGGACGACGGTCCGCTCTACCTGTTCAGCGACGACGACCAGAACCTCTACCGTGGCGACGCCCTCCCGGTCGCGCCGGACGACGTGCTGCCAGCGCTCCCGCACAACCTCCGCAACACGCGGCGGATCCACGAGTTCGTCTCCGTGTTCCACGACGTGCGCGAGACGAAGGGGAAGGGGCCGGAGGGGCGGGCCGTCGAGATCCTGGACTACGCGGACGACGAGGAGCTGGTCCGGCTGGTGGAGGTCGTGCTGCTGAACCTCGTCGAGGAGGAGGCCGTGCCGTTGGACGACATCGTGGTCCTCACGCCCGGTGGGAAGGACGTCAGCGTCCTGTGGGGCCGGCGCCGGATCGGTCGCTTCACGCTGTCGGATCGTCCGGAGCCCGGGACGGTGCTGTGGTCGTCCGTCCACGCGTTCAAGGGCCTCGAGCGGCCCGTCGTGATCCTGGCCGAGCTCGCGACGGGTCACACGCGAGTGGACCTCGAGACCTTCGTGTACGCGGGGGGTTCGCGTGCACGGACCCACCTCATCCTGGTCGCCGAGCGGGACGCCGCCCGCGCGCTCCGCGATCGCGTTCGCGCCGCGTCCGCGTAGTTCGCGGCCGCATGGGTTGGCCCCGAGGACCTCGAGGGGGAACGCCCTAGAGTGGGTCGATGGCATCGGACGAGGACCTCGGCTACTTCGGACCGCGCAGCGTCTCGTGGCGCGTGCACCGCGAGGTGACCGTGCTCTTCGGCGGCGCCCGGGCGGTCCTGATGCAGGCGGCGCATCCCCTGGTGATCGCGGGCGCGCGCGACACCGGGTTCTACGAGCGCAACCCGTGGAAGCGCCTGCAGCGCACGCTGATCCTCACGTACACGATCACCTTCGGCACGAAGGCTCAAGCCGACGCGGCCGCCGAGCGGATCAACGAGGTGCATGCGAGGATCTCGGGCGTCGACGAGGTGACCGGCCGGCCCTACGACGCGCTGGATCCCGCGCTCCTGCTGTGGGTGCACGCGTGCCTCGTGGACAGCGCGCTCCTGTTCGAGGAGCTCACCGTCGGCCGGCTCGACGACGCCGGGCGGCAGCGGTTCCACGAGGAGCAGATGCTCGCCGCGGAGATGGTTCGGATCCCGCGGGACATGATCCCGCCGACGGTGCCGGCGCTCCGTCGGTACGTCGACGACATGGTGTCGAGCGGCGAGCTCCTGGTCACGGATGCGGCGCGGCGGGTGGCGGACCTCTTCCGCGAACCGCCGGCGGAGGCGGAGTGGCGTCCGATCCTCAAGGGGGTCTCCCGGCTCGCGTTCGCCACGCTGCCGGAGGACCTGCGGGACGGGTTCGGCGTCTCGCTCGGTCCGGCCAAGCGCTCCGCCACGGCGGCGACGTTCGCGGCGACCCGCGCCGTCCGCCCGCTGCTGCCACCGCGGTACCGGTTCATCGCGCCGTACCACGAGCGGCTGCTCCGTGGGCGCGGCGGCCCGACGCCCGGGACCGTCGAGCGGGCGCGCAGGCGGGCTGGTATCCGTCTCGACGGCTGAAACGCCGAGCGTGCCAGACTCCAGGGGTGGACGCCGGTGCCGTGCTGCTGGACATCGACGGAGTGCTGGTCACGTCGTGGGAGGCGATCCCCGGGGCGATCCGGACGCTCGAGCGGCTCCGCGAGTCGTCGGTGCCGTTCCGGCTGGTGACGAACACGACGACCCACACGCGCTACGAGCTCGCCGCGACGTTGAACGGCGGCGGCTTCGACGTGACGCCGGCCGAGATCCACACGGCGGTGGTCGCGACGGCGGCCTACCTGCGGACGCACCATCCCGGCGCCAGGGTGGCCCTGCTCTCCGACGGCGATCCGCGCGGGGATCTCCAGGGGGTCGTCCTGGTGGCGCCCGGCGACCCCGCGGACGTCGTGGTCGTGGGCGGGGCCTCGTCGGACTTCACCTACCCGGCGCTGAACGCCGTGTTCCGGAGCCTGATGGACGGCGCGGCACTCGTCGCGATGCATCGCAACCGCTACTGGCGAACCGCCGAAGGGCTGCAGCTCGATGCCGGCGCCTACGTCGCGGCGCTCGAGGACGCGACCGGCGTGACGGCAACCGTCTGCGGCAAGCCGTCGGCGGCGTTCTTCGGGGCCGCGGTCGACGACCTCGGGTTGCCCGTCGCGAGGGTCGTCATGGTCGGGGACGATGTCGCGAACGACGTGCTCGGCGCGCAGGCCGCGGGGATCCGCGGCGTCCTGGTCCGGACCGGGAAGTTCCGGCCGAGCGATCTCGAGCGCGCCGACGCTGCCCCCGACGCGGTGATCGATTCGATCGCGGACCTGCCGCCGTTGCTCTGGGGAGGGGGCTGATCGGATGTCGGATCGCGCGCGGCACGCGCGCTCCCTCTTCGCCGGGATCGCTCGCGAGTACGAGTGGATGGGCGCCGTCCTCTCGTTCGGTCAGGATGCCCGGTGGCGCAGGGCGATGGTGTCGACCGTGAACGCGATCCCCGGCTCCACGGTCTTGGACGTGGCGTCGGGAACCGGGCTCGTGGCCCGGGAGGTGGCCGCCCGCAAGCGGGTGCACGTCGTCGCGCTGGATCCGAGCGAGCCGATGCTCCGGGCGGGGGCTCCCGCGACCCGCGAGGCCGGTCTCGCGGGGCAGGTGATGCCCGTGATCGGCCGCGCGGAGGCGCTGCCGTTCGCGGACGGCACGTTCGACGCGGTGACGTTCACGTACCTGCTCCGCTACGTGGACGACCCCGAGGAGACGATGCGGGAGCTCGCCCGCGTGATCCGTCCCGGCGGCTCCCTCAGCTGCGTCGAGTTCCACGAGCCCGACGCCGGCATCCTGCGGGCCGGCTGGTGGGCCTACACCCGGCTCGCGATGCCGCTCCTCGGCGCCGCGGTCTCCCCCGCGTGGCGACACACGGGGCGGTTCCTGGGCCCGAGCATCAGCGGGTTCTACGCACGCTCGCCGCTGCCCGAGCAGATCCGCTGGTGGCAGGCGGCCGGTCTGCGACACGTCCGCTCGCGCGTGCTGTCGCTCGGCGCAGGCATCGTGATCTGGGCGGTGAAGCCGGGGAAGCTCGGCGATGGCTGACGCCGAAGGACGCCCGGCCTTCTACGCCCTCACCGGCGGCGGGTGGCGCGACTACTGGACGCTCCTGCATCCGCCCTACACGGTGTGGCACCTCTCGTACGTGGTGATGGGCGCGGCGCTCGCCCCGGCCGTGAACGGTCGCTGGCTCGTCGAGACGCTGGTCGCGTTCTTCTTGGCGATGGGGATCGCCGCGCACGCCCTCGACGAGCTCCACGGCCGACCGCTCGGGACCCGGGTCCCGTCCGGCGTCCTGTGGGGGCTCGCGGTCGCCGGGCTGTGCGGGGCCGTCGCGCTCGGGATCGACGGCGCGCGCGAGGTCTCGCCGTGGATCTGGGTGTTCATCGTCGTCGGCCTGTTCCTGGTGCTCGCGTACGACCTCGAGCTGTTCGGGGGCCGGATCCACTCCGACCTCTGGTTCGCGCTCGCGTGGGGGGCGTTCCCCGTATTGACGGCGTCGTTCGCCCAGACCGCCGAGCTCCGGCCCGAGGCGGTCGTGCTGGCGGCGGCCTGCGCGGCGATCTCGGCGGCCCAGCGTGCGCTCTCGAGCCTGGTGCGCGAGCTCCGGCGGCACGTCGCGGGGGTCGAGGGCACGATCGAGCTGCGTGACGGCTCCCGTCGGGCCCTCGACGCGGCGTCCCTCCGATCCGCCCCCGAGGCCGGGCTGCGGTGGCTCTCGCTCGCGATGCCGCTGCTCGCCGCCGCGATGCTGCTCGCGCACGCGGCGTGAGCGCACGACGGTCCCCCATCCGACAGCGTGATGACCGAACGGGCGATCTGATCTGAGATGGACCCGTTACCCCGCCGCGACCACGTCGAGGATCTCGTCCGCGTAGCGCTCGAGCTTGGTGCGGCCGATCCCGGGGATCGCGGCCAGTGCCGCCCGGTCCGTCGGCATCCGTTCGGCGATCCGGGCGAGCGTCCGATCGTGGAACACCACGTAGGCCGGGACACCGTCGGCCTGCGCCCGCGACCGGCGCCACGAACGCAGGCGTTCGAAGACCGGACCGTCGCCCACCGGCCCCGCGGGCGCGGCCGTCGGGGCCGCGCGCGTCCGGCCGCGCCGACGGGTCGCCGTCGCGCGGACGCCGAGCTCGGCGAGGAACGGGCTCGGGCCGGTCTTGCCATCGGTCGGCCAGGTGAGGAAGAGGAACCGGCGGGCGCGGGTGATGCCGACGTAGAGCAGGCGACGTTCCTCGTCGGGATCCGCCTTGGCCCGTCCGGAGCGGAAGGGCAGTTCCCCATCCAGGAGGCGCGGGAGGAAGACCGCCTCGAACTCGAGCCCCTTCGCCCGGTGGAACGTCAGCAGGTTCACGCCGCGTCCGCTGTGCTCGGTGGAGAAGCGACGTGCCAGCTCCTCGACGAACGCGCTCGTATCGCGGTCGGGGTGCGAGGCGGTGAACTCGTGCGCCATGGCCCGGAGCCTCGCGAGGTCCGACTGCCGCGTGACCTCCTCGTCCGCATCGGGACTCCCCTCCGGGTCGAACCCGAGCGCGTCGGTCGCGGCGATCACGGCGTCCTCGACCGAGAGGTCGCCCGCGGCACGCCGGAGCCGCTGCAGCGTGGCCCGCGGTCCCGGGCGTCGCAGGAACGCCCCGTCGCGCACCTGGTAGGGGATCCCGGCGGCCGCGAACGCCTCCTCGTACGGCTCGGAGCGCGCGTTGATCCGGTGCAGGACCGCGATCTCCTCGAGCGGGACGTCCTCGTCCCGCAGCGTCGTGACCGCCCGCACCACCGTGGCGACCTCCGCCGCCTCGTCGCCCACGGCGGCCGCGACCGGATCGGGACCCGCCGGGCGCGTGGCCACGAGGGTCTTGCGGAACCCTCCCAGGTGCGTCGCCAGCCCGTTCGCGAAGGAGAGGACCTGCGGCGACGACCGGTAGTTGCGTTCGAGGCGAACCACGGTCGCTCCCGGGTAGCGGTCCGGGAACCCCAGCAGGTGCTCGGGCGACGCGCCCGTGAACGTGTAGATCGTCTGGTAGTCGTCCCCGACCACGCAGAGCTCGTCGCGACCGCCGAGCCAGCGCTCGAGCAACGCGGCCTGGAGCGGGTTCACGTCCTGGTACTCGTCCACCGTGAAGGCGTGGAAGCGCTCGCGGACCGCGTCGGCGGCCGCCGGGTATGACTCGAGCATCCGCACCGCGAGCCCGAGCATGTCCTCGAAGTCCATCCGGCCGGTCGACGCCTTGCGCCGCTCGTATCCGTCGTACACGCGCAGCATCAGCTCGGCCGGGATCGGCGGCTCGTGGCCGGTGCCGTCGAGCTCGGTCAGGTACCGCCCGGGATCGACCATCCGGTGCTTCGCCCACTCGATCTCGCCGGCCAGCTCGCGCCGGGGCAGGAACCGGTGGGGGGGCGGGAGGGCGTTGGCGAGGGAGGCGATCAGCGGCGCCTTGTGGTCGAGGACCTCGGGCAGCCGCGTGCCGGCGTGCCGCTCCCACAGGCCGCGGAGCTGGGAGAGGGCGGCCGCGTGGAACGTCCGCGCCTCCACCCCCGACACCCCGAGCGCCGCCAGGCGGTCGCGGAGCTCGCCCGCGGCCTTCTCCGTGAACGTCACGGCGAGCAGGTGCTCCGGGAGGAACGCACCGCTGGCGACCTGGTACGCGATCCGTCGCGTGATCGTGGTGGTCTTGCCCGTGCCGGCCCCCGCGAGGATCGCCACGGGCCCGCGGACGGCGACGGCCGCCCGGCGCTGCTCGTCGTTCAGCCCCTCGAGGATCCGCGCGCCGTTCACCGTGCGACGGTACCCGCGGGAGGCGACAGGCGGCGCGCGCCGCTCACCCGAGCGTCGGGTAGCGCAGGGGGAGGCCGACGTCTCCGACGTCGGCCATCATGATGCTCCACCCGCCCAGGCTCGCGACCGCGAGGCGATCGCGAGCCGCCCCGACGAATGCGACGTTCGTGGGCTGGTTCAGCACGACCCCGTCGGGGTCCTCGGCCCAGACCTCGGGCCGGCCGCCGGGCGGGATCCGGTAGATCCGGTCCGGGCGATAGCAGCCGACGTACAGCGTGCCGTCGGCGGCGAGCGCGATCCCGTCCGGCTGGCTCCCGGGGAGCTCGGCCACGAGCTCCGGCGACCCCGCGGATCCGTCCCCGCGGATCGGGACGCGCGAGACCACCCGCCCGTGCGATTCCACGACGAGGAGCCACGTCCCGTCCTCGGAGACGCAGCAGCCGTTCGGGAAGCGCGGGACGTCTCGGGTCCAGACCTCGGCGTCGCCCGTCGGGGTCACGCGGAACACGACGCCGTCGTCCTCGGCCCAGCCGCCCGAATCGGTCACGTACAGGTATCCCGTGTCGTCGAACGCGGCGAAGTTCGGCACCCGGAACGGATCGGCGTCCGTCCCGCGCGAATACGTCGTCACGTCGCCCGCTGGGGAGACGTGGGCGACCTCGGCCCGGCCGAAGTCGCACGCGTAGACGGCGCCGTCGCCGTCGGCGACGACGCCATAGAGGAAGCCTCCGGTGGACGCGATCTCCTCGACCGTGCCATCCATCGAGATCGCGTACACCTGGCCGGCCTCGCCGCCGGCGAACAGCCGGCCGTCCGGGCCCGGCGCGATCCCCTCCGGGTGGTCGAGCCCACCCGCCAGCTCCGAGAACGCGGACAGATCCATCCTCACCCTCCCGCCGCTACCTGTTCGTCGAGGACCGCGGCCAACGGTTCGGCCGTCCGCGGCCCGGCCGCCGGTCCGCCGACGCGGAGCGTGATCGCGTAGCTCCCTCGCGTCCAGGCCACCACGTACTGGAACGTGTCCTTCGTGCAGCCGTCGCAGACCCCGTGGCTGAACGCGACGCCGCCGTCCAGCGATCCCGGCGCCTCGGCCGGTTGCGTCTGCGAACCGAGGAGGTCCTCGCCGTGCGTGGCGAACCACGCGAGGTACGCGGACGCCCCGCCCGCGTCGCCGAACCGCAACACCCGGGCCACGACCTCGGTCAGCCGTCGCCGCCTCGCCGTGAACCGGCCCTCGATCCCGTCCTCGAAACCCGCCTCGCGCAGGAGCGCCTCGAGCTCCGCGGGCGCCAGCGCGTCCCGGGCGAGGATCGCGGCATCCAGGCCCGTGCGATGGACGACGTATCCGGGCAGGGTGTCGTCGGGGAGCCCGGGGAGCGCCGAGGCGGCCGGAAGGTCCGAGGCGCCGGACGCCGAGGGCGCGGGCGCATCGCCCGCCATCGGGGCGCAGCCGACCAGCAGGACGAGGGCGCCGGCGACGATCCCGTGCACCCTCAGCCCGGCCACCTCCCGGAGGTTCCGCCCGCAAGCACTACCCAACGCCCGGAGAACCGGGGCATCATACGGGCGGGCGCCGGCCGGGCCGGCGACGGCCCGTTCCGAGGGGGGGACAGATGACGGACGAGCGGCAGCGGTTGACGACGGCCCGGTTCGGCCGACGCGACTTCGTGCGGTACGCGGGCGTGGCAGCGGGCGCCGGGATCCTCGCGGCGTGCAAGAAGGCGGAGACGACGGGGACCGGTACGACCGGGCCGACCGGCGCCACGGGCGCGACCGGCTCCGCACGGCCGACGATCGACCAGGAGCCGGGCAGCCTCTCCGTCTCGGACTGGTCGGGCTACGGCAACGGCGACTACTACCCCGGCAAGGAGAAGACGTTCCTGTGGGGGAAGTACGCGAACGCCACGGGGGACACGCCGCAGTTCACGCTGTTCGAGAACGACGACGCCGGCTTCACGAAGGTCGTGGCCGGCGCGCGTTACGACGTGATCCACCCGTGTGCCTACCGGTTCAGGGATTACGTCGAGCTCGGGGTCATGCAGCCGTGGGACACCTCCCTGATCCCGAACTGGTCGAACCTCAACCCGACGCTCGAAACGTTCGGCGAGATCGACGGACAGCAGTACTTCATCGTCGAGGACTGGGGCTTCATCGCGCCCCTGTACCGCAACGACAAGGTCGAGCCGGTCGAGGACTCGTGGAGCCTGCTCTGGGACGATCGCTACGAGAAGCGGATCTCCTGGATCAACACCCTGGAGATGCTGGTGATCGCCGGGTTCTACCACCAGGTGCCGGATCCCTGGACGATGACCGATGACGAGCTCGCGCAGATGCGCGACTTCCTCATCTCGAAGAAGCATCTGGTCTCGTTCATGTGGGACCAGTCCTACGATCTGTGGCTCTCGTTCAAGCGTGGCGACGTCTGGATCGGCTACTCGTGGCCGGACACCGTCGGGTACGCGACCACCGCCGGCATGGACGTGACGTACATGCAGCCGAAGGAGGGCCGGATCTCCTGGTCGTGCGGGCTCGGCCTGTTCAAGGACTCGGCGAACTACTACCACGCGCACGAGTACGCGGATTCGTGGTCCGACGTGAAGGCGGCGGGGTTCCTGGAGGCCTACTACTACTACGGCCACGCGAACACCACGGTGGATCTCTCGACGCTCCCTCCGGCGATCGTCGAGGCGTTCAGCCTGGACGACCTGTCGATCCTCGAGGAGCCCAACTCGAACCCCGAGTCGTGGATCTCCCGTCGCGACGTCTACAGCCAGTACTGGAGCGAGGTCCTCGCCGGGTGAGGCGCCCGACCCCCGCGCGCCGGTAGGTCCACGGTGGAGCCGTCGGCGACCGGTGACGCGGAGCGTCGGCCCCGCGACCGCGCCGTCACCGCCGGGCTGCTCGCGGGGCCGGTGCTGTGGCTGCTGCTGTTCTTCGTGGTTCCCGTGCTCTACGTCGCCGCGTACAGCGTCGGCGCGGTGAAGGTCTTCCCGACGGACACGGGAGCCGTCTCGCTCGACGATTGGCGGCGGTTCCTGGCGGGCGGCGTCTACCTGAGCCTGTTCTGGAAGTCGATCCGCATCTCGCTCACGGTCTCGTTCGTCGTCGTGCTACTGGCGTACCCGGTCGGCTACTTCCTGGCGCTCTGCGTGAAGAAGCGGAAGTACGTGCTGCTGCTGCTGATCATCGCGCCGTTCCTGACGAGCTACCTGTTGCGGGTGTTGGCCTGGAAGGTGATCCTCGGCGACTCGGGCGTGATCAACTCGTTCCTCGCATCGATCCACGTGACGACCCCCGACCATCCCGTGAACTGGTTGCTGTACAGCCAGTTCTCCGTCCTGCTGGTGCTGGCCTACGTCTGGGTCCCGTTCGTGGCGCTCCCGATCTTCGTCTCGCTCGACAACCTCGATCGGAGCCTCCTGGAGGCCGCCGGCGACCTGGGCGCCAGCCGCTGGCGGACCTTCTGGCGCGTCACGTTCCCCCTCAGCCTCCCCGGGGTCATCGCCGCGTTCGTGTTCGTGTTCGTGCCGACGATCGGGGAGTTCGTCACGCCGCTCCTGGTCGGTGGGACGAGCGGCTACATGTACGGCAACGCGATCCAGGATCTGTTCACCCGCGGGCTCGACTGGCAGACGGGCTCGGTGCTGGCGGTGTTCCTGCTGGCCGTGGTGGCGGGGCTCATGGTGCTGTTCGGCCGCTTCGTGCAGGTCCGGAGCGTGGCGTCGTGACCGGGAGGCGATGACGGTGGACGCCGCGGCATCGAAGGGCGCGACCCGCCTGCTTCGGGTGTTCTTCGTGCTGCTGGTCGTGTTCCTCTACGCGCCGATCGCGATCCTCGCGCTCTTCTCGTTCAACGACGGCGACGTCGCGTTCCCGCTCCAGGGGTTCACCCTGCGATGGTACGGACGGTTCTTCTCCAACCCGCACCTGATCGCGGCCCTGCAGCGGAGCGCGATCGTGGCAACCGTCTCGAGCCTCGTCGCCGTCGCGCTCGGCGTCCTGGCGTCGTTCGCGCTGCTCCGCCATCGGTTCGTCGGGAAGTCGGCGACCTCGGCCCTGCTGTTCTCGCCGCTCGTGATCCCGTACCTCGTGTTCGGGATCTCGCTGCTGCTGATCTTCACGATCGTCGACCGATTCCTCACCGAGACGGCGGGCGTCTACATCGGCCTCGGGCTGCACGCGGTCGTGATCGGTCACGTCGTGGTGTCGCTGCCGTACGTGATCCTCACGATCATGCCGCTGCTCGAGCGGCTGAACGTCTCGCTGGAAGACGCCGCTCACGACCTGGGAGCCGGGACCTGGGAGACGTTCCGGCGCGTCACGCTCCCGCTGCTGATGCCGGCCCTCGTCTCGGCGTTCCTGATCGCCTTCACGCTCTCGTTCGACGAGTTCGCGATCGCGTCGTTCCTGGCCGGCTCGGAGCCGACCTGGCCCGTCTACCTGTTCGCACAGCTCCGCGTGCCGAGCCAGCTGACCCAGCTGGTGGCCGTGTCGTCGGTGATCCTGATCGCGTCGCTGCTGGTCGTCCTGGCGGCCGAGATCTTCCGCAGGACCGTGGAACGGCGCTACGGCTCGGAGTTCGCCGCCCGCATCGTCTGAGCGATCCCGCGTTACCCTGGCCGCATGTCCCCGCCCGCCACGCTCGGCGAGCTGCGCGCCTCCGGGTACCGCGATCGCAGCGTCAAGGAGGAGCTCCGCGAGAACCTGCTGGCGGGCCTCGCCCGGGGCGACGACCTCTTCCCCGGCCTGGTCGGGTTCGAGGACTCGGTCCTGCCGGCCCTGGAGCGGGGGATCCTCGCCGGACACGACCTGATCCTGCTGGGGGAGCGGGGCCAGGCCAAGACGCGGCTCGTGCGCTCGATCGTGTCGCTCCTGGACCCCGAGGTTCCGGCGATCGACGGCTGCGAGATCAACGACGACCCGTTCCGGCCGATCTGCGGCCGGTGCCGGTCGGCGATCGCCGAGCTGGGCGACGCCGTCCCGCTCCGGTGGATCGCGCGCGAGGATCGCTACGCGGAGAAGCTCGCGACCCCGGACACGAGCGTTGCCGACCTGATCGGGGACGTGGATCCGATCAAGGTCGCCGAGGGCCGGTACCTCGGGGATGAGCTCACGATCCACTACGGGATGATCCCGCGCACGCACCGCGGGATCGTGGCGATCAACGAGCTCCCCGACCTGCCCGAGCGGATCAAGGTGTCGCTGTTCAACATCCTGGAGGAGCGTGACGTCCAGATCCGCGGCTACCGGGTCCGCCTCCCCCTGGACCTGCTGCTGGTCGCCACGGCGAACCCGGACGACTACACGCATCGCGGACGGATCGTCTCGCCGCTCAAGGACCGGTTCGGGACGCAGGTGCGCACCCACTACCCCGAGGACCTGGCCGACGAGATCCGCGTGATGGACCAGGAGGCGCGCTCGGCCGCCGGTCCGATCCCGGTGCGCGTGCCGACGTTCATGAAGGAGATCGTGGCCGCGCTGACGCACGAGCTCCGCCGTTCGCCGCACGTGAACCACCGGTCGGGGATCTCGGTCCGCTACTCCATCGGCAATCTGGAGACGCTCACGGCCGCGGCGGTCCGACGCGCGGCCCGCGCCGGCGAGGCCGAGGCCGTCCCGCGCGTGTGCGACCTGCCGGCGGTGCTCGACTCCTCCGAGGGACGCGTGGAGTTCGA
Source organism: Actinomycetota bacterium (assembly GCA_036555125.1). GTDB lineage: Bacteria > Actinomycetota > UBA4738 > UBA4738 > HRBIN12 > DATBLY01. The sequence goes on from DATBLY010000122.1 coordinate 17,837, forward strand.
CACGATCGAGGAGGGGCGCGAAGGGGACATCCTCGGCCGCGCCGTGCGCACCGCCGAGCTCGAGGTCTTCCGTCGCCGGCTCTCCGGGTTCGACTTCGCTCCGTTGCTCGCGCGGTTCGACGACGGGATGGTGGCCGAGACGTCCGACCTGACGCCGGCGGGGGACCTGCTCGCCCAGTTCGGCGACCTGCCGGGGCTCGCGAAGCTCCTGGATCGCCTCGGCGTCGAGGAGGAGAGCCCCGGGGTGGCCGCCTCGGCGCTCGAGTTCGCGCTGGACGGGCTGTACCTGTCGCGTCGGCTGAACCGGGATCGGGCGGAGGGCCGGGTCCGGTACGAAGGTTCACCCGCCACGTAGCATCCGCGCGGTGATCGATCTCCACGCCGCCATCGGGTACGCCGTCGTCGGACTGTTCGCGCTCGGCTGGATCTGGGGGCTCGTCGGCTGGATCGCGAAGCGGGACGTGGGTCGCGGATTCTGGATCTGGCTCGCGGTCGCGCAGGTCGTGGTCGCCCTCCAGGCGATCGTCGGGGTAGCGCTCTACGTGGGCGGGCACCGGGCGTCGACCTGGCTCCACTACGCGTACGGCATCTTCCCGGTCCTCGTCCTGGTGATCGCCCACCTGGTGGCTCGGGAGACGAAGCGGATGGCCCCGTCGCCCCGCACGGGTCGCACGATGGCGCCGTGGGTGCCCTTCGCCTGGGCGGCCTTCATCTGCTTCGGCCTGACGCTCCGGGGGCTCATGACGGGCCTCGGGATCGGCTGAGATCGTCCGCATCCGACCTCGCGCTCAAGACCGATCGGCCGGATGCCGAGCGTGGTGATGATGGACGCTGCCTCGGCCGCTCCCGGCGACGCGCGGGACGCCCTCACCGACCTGACGTCGGCCGTGGGCACCCTCGACCCGGTGAGCTTCTGGACCGTCCCGGCCGCCTCGGCCTCCTCCGGAGACCTCGTGATCGCGGGCGTGACCGGCGTCTTCCTGGTCGCCGCGTACGACCGGGAGGGGGTCCTGACCGTCGATCGCGGGAAGCCGCGGGTCGACGGCAAGCCGATCCCGGGCCTGCGTGGCGTCCGGAAGGACGCGAAGCGGCTCGGTTCCACGCTGACCGCGGCGCAGGTGTTCGCAGACGTGGAACCGGTCGTGTGCCTCACGCGGGCGACGGTCGGTGCCCCGCGAACGGTCCTCGGCGTCCGGGTCGTCGGCCTGGGTGACCTCACGAAGGATCTGACCCGGCGCCCGACCCGGATCCAGCACGCACGAGCCCAGCGTGTGGCGAGGGCTCTGGGCATGCAGATCGCCGGTGACCAGCGCAGACACTTCGTCGCCTGACCGTCCGAAGTAGGGCGAAAGTTCCGGCCCGAACCTGCCGATGCTTCCTGCGTCGGAACGCAAGGTCTGGCCGCTCCAGGGCGACCGTCGGAGATGGAAGGAGCACCACCGTGGGAACGATGCAGACGGGTCGGTCATGGCACCGGCTTCCCCTCCCCAACGTCGTCGCGGCGTTCCTGCTGAGCGCGTTCATCGTCGGCTACGTGGCGCCCGCGGCCCTGGCCGTCACGAGCGGGCCTGACGACTTCGAGGTCCTCCTGGGGCAGACCGCCGGCCCCGTCAACATCGGCGGTGCCGTTACGTACACGGTGACGGTGAACCGGGACGGGGGCTCCGGTGGGGCGGGCGACGTCACCGTCACCGTCTCGGCTCCCGCGGGGATCAGCCTCGGAGCCGCGAGCATCACGAGCGGAACAGGGACCTGCGCAGGACAGGCCTGCGACCTCACCGCGATCCCCGCCGGCGGCTCGGCCGTCGTGAGCGTTCCCGCCACCGGTGCTGCTCCCGGGACGCATACCGTGACCGCGACCTTGAGCGCCGCGAACCCCGCGGACACCGATGGGGCGAACAACGTGGCCTCGGTCCAGACGACCGTGAGCCCGGCCAACATCGCCCTGACCAAGACGGCGAACCCGACCTCCGCGTTCGCCGGACAGGACGTGACCTTCACCGTCACGGCCACGAACGGCGGTCCGAGCGACGCGACGAACGTGGTCGTGACCGACAC
>DATBLY010000154.1:0-4899 GCA_036555125.1 Actinomycetota bacterium
CTCATCCTTCGTCACCTCGCCCTCCGACGGGGAGGAGCGCGACCACGCGGGTCCCGCCCCCGGGCGTCGAACCGATCTCGATGGTTCCTCCGATGTCTTCGGCACGTGTCCGCATCATCCGTAGCCCCAGATGCGCGTCGACCTGATCGTCGTCGCGGATCGACGCCGCCATGCCACGGCCGCGGTCCTCGACCTCGACACGCATCGCGCCGTGGTCGTTGCGCACGCGCACGGCGACGTCCGGGGTCTCGGCGTGCTTCGCGGCGTTCGCGAGCGCCTCGGCGATCACGGCGTGCGCGGTCTCGAGCACCGCCGCCGGCGCCTCGTCGACGTCACCCTCGAGCGAGACGCGGGCCGAGAGCCTCCACCGCCGCACCAGGTCGTCCACGAAGCTCTGCAACGGCGGCTCGTGCACGATCTCACCTTGATCGAGCTCGAAGAGCACGGCCCGGATCCCGCGGAGGTCGGCCCGGATCTCGGCCGAGATCTCGTCCAGCTCCGCGAGCGCGGTCTCGGGCTCGGTCGCGATCAGCCGTCGCAGCTCCTGCATCTGCAGGACCACGCTCGTGACGGACTGCGTCAGGCCGTCGTGGATGTGCATCGCCCATCGGGTGCGCTCCTCGAGCAGTCGAGCCTCGACGATCTGATCGATGTCGACGCTCGCGCGCTCGGGGGCGCGCGCGTGCGTGCGGGAAGCGCTCACTCCGTGGTCGTCCCTTCGGTCGGGGCCGTTCGTTCTAGTTCCTTTTCGGCTCCGGAGGGCCGTGGCTTGAACCGAAGGACGGCCGCGACGGGCGGGGGAGTTACACCGCGCGTCGGCCGGGCGGGACCCCCCGGCTAGTCGGCCAGGCTGCGGCGCACGACCTGCGCGATGTCCAGGACCTGGGTCGTGTCGCCCCGCCCCTTCGCGCCGTCGTCGAGCATGATCAGGCAGTACGGACAGGCGACGCCGACGGTGTCGGCACCGGTGGAGGCCGCCTCGTCCATCCGCTCCTCGTTGATCCGCTTGCCGATCCGCTCCTCCATCCACATCCGCGCGCCGCCCGCGCCGCAGCACAGGCCGCGCTGCCCGTGCCGAGGCATCTCGACGGTCCGCACGCCGGGCACCGCGTCCAGCACCTGCCGGGGCGCGTCGTAGACGTCGTTGTGGCGACCCAGGTAGCAGGGGTCGTGGTAGGACAGGAGCGTCTCGACCTCCTCGGTGGGCCTCAGGCGCCCGCTCGCCACCAGGTCCGCCAAGAGCTGGGTGTGGTGGATCACCTCGTACCGCCCGCCGTAGGCGGGGTATTCGTTGCGGAGCGTGTTGAAGCAGTGCGGGCAGTTCGCGATCACCTTCGTGACCCCGACCGCGTTCATCGTCTCGACGTTCTCCTCGGCGAGCGTCTGGAACAGGAACTCGTTGCCGATCCTCCGCGCCGGATCACCCGTGCAGCGCTCCCGGGGCCCGAGGATCGCGAAGGAGACGCCGGCCCGCTGCAGGAGCTCTGCCACGGCCCGGGAGATCAGCTTCGCGCGGTCGTCGAACGACCCGGCGCAGCCGACCCAGTACAGGTACTCGGGCGCCGTGCCGTTCACGATCGGGACGTCCATCCCGTCGGCCCACGCCGCCCGCTCGGACTGTGCGACGCCCCACGGGTTCTGTTGCGATTCGAGGTTCCGCATCAGGGAGCCGGCCTCGGCGGGGAACCGGGACTCCGCCATCACGAGGTTGCGGCGCAGGTCGACGATCGTGTCGATGTGCTCGATGTCGACCGGGCACTCCTGCATGCACGCTCCGCACGTGGTGCAGGCCCACAGCACCTCGTCGTCCACGACGTCGGGGACGAGCGCGTGCGCCTCGATCGGTTCGCCGGCCTCGCGCGCCTGCAGGATCCGGGGGCCCTCGTCGAACAGGTGGTCCCGCAGGTCCATGATCAGCAGCTTCGGCGACAGCGGCTTGCCGGTGTTCCACGCGGGGCAGGCGCTCTGGCAGCGCCCGCACTCCGTGCAGGCGAACAGGTCCAGCAGCGACTTGCGCGAGAGATCCGTGACCGCGGCCGCGCCCAGGGACTGCTCGCCGGCCTCCAGCCGCTCCAGGTCGATCGGCAGCGGCTCCAAGGCGCCGCTCGGCCGCGTGCTCGCGAACCACACGTTGAACGCGCTCGTGATGATGTGCAGGTGCTTCGAGTACCCCAGGTAGACGAGGAACCCCATCACGATCAGCAGGTGGAGCCACAGGAACGCGCGCGCGAAGAACCCGATCCACCCCGCGCTCATCCAGGTGAACACGTGCGAGACCGCGGTCGAGACCGGCGTCCATGCCGGCGGGTAGTCGACGTACCCGTCGGCGACCCGCGCGCCGCGCATCAGGAACAGCGTCACGACGATCCAGAAGATCAACCCGAGGATCCGGTAGGCCTCGGTGTGATGGCTCCCGATGAACCGCTCGGGCCGCTGCACGACGCGGATCCACACGGCGATCGCGAGCCCGACCAGGACGAGGCTCGCGAAGACGTCCTGCGCCAGGCCGAGCCAGCGCCAGTGCCCGACGATCGGGAGCGCGAAGTCGGGATCGATCGCCTGCCCGAGCGCCTCGAGGATCGTGGTCAGCAGGATCAGGAAGCCCCAGAAGATCATCGCGTGCATCGCGCCGGGGAGGGCTCGCTGCAGGAGCTTCCGCTGCCCGAGGACCTCCCCGGCCTCGCGGGTCACGCGGGCCGTGAGGTCGCCGGACCGGTCCACGGGCCGCCCCAGGCCGTTCAGTCGGGCCAGCAGCCGCATCCGCCGGGCGAACAGCGACCCCGCGGTCGCCAGGAGGGCGACCAGCAGGACCGCGCGCACGACCGTCAGCACGCCCGGAGTCTATGCCGCAGGTGGACCGGTCGGGAATATGACAACGATACGCTCAAGTTCTATGCTGCAGTCACACGAAAGCTAAGGGCGTACCGGCCAAGGAGGAACGCATGGCACGAGCGGTAGGGGTAGACCTGGGGACGACCAACTCGGTCGTCGCCGTGCTGGAGGCGGGTGAGCCGGTCGTCGTCCCGAACGCCGAGGGATCGCGGACCACCCCGTCGGTGGTGGGGTTCTCGAAGAACGGCGAGATCCTGGTCGGTGAGGTCGCGAAGCGGCAGGCCATCACGAACCCGGACCGGACGATCCGCTCGGTCAAGCGCCACATGGGCGACAAGTCCTGGTCGACCGACGTCGACGGCAAGGGCTGGACCGCGCAGGAGATCTCCGCGCAGATCCTGGGCAAGCTCAAGCGCGATGCCGAGGCGTACCTCGGCGACACGGTCACGCAGGCAGTGATCACCGTCCCCGCCTACTTCGACGACGCGCAGCGCCAGGCGACGAAGGAGGCGGGCCAGATCGCCGGCCTCGAGGTGCTCCGCATCATCAACGAGCCCACGGCGGCGGCGCTCGCCTACGGCCTGGACAAGCAGGAGGCGGGCGACCACACGGTGCTCGTCTTCGACCTCGGCGGCGGCACGTTCGACGTCTCGCTGCTCGAGATCGGCGAGGGCGTCTTCGAGGTCAAGGCCACCCACGGCGACACGCAGCTGGGCGGCGACGACTGGGACCAGCGGGTCATCGACTGGCTCGTCAAGACCTTCAAGGACAACCACGGCGTGGACCTGTCGAACGACCGGATGGCGCTGCAGCGGCTGAAGGAGGCCGCCGAGAAGGCCAAGATCGAGCTGTCGCAGGTGGCCGAGAGCACGATCAACCTGCCGTTCATCACCGCGACCGCGGAAGGCCCGCTCCACCTGGAGCAGAAGCTCACGCGCGGCGAGTTCGAGCGCATGACCGAGGACCTGGTCGAGCGGTGCAAGGTCCCGTTCGAGCAGGCGATCAAGGACTGGGGCAAGGACGCGGCCGCGATCGATCACGTGATCCTGGTCGGCGGCTCCACCCGGATGCCGATGATCCAGGAGCTCGTCAAGCGCCTGACCGGCGGCAAGGAGCCCCACAAGGGCGTCAACCCCGACGAGGTCGTCGCGGTCGGCGCCGCCATCCAGGCGGGCGTGCTGAAGGGCGACGTGAAGGACATCCTGCTCCTCGACGTCACGCCGCTCTCGCTCGGCGTCGAGACGAAGGGCGGCATCTTCACGAAGCTGATCGAGCGCAACACGACGATCCCGACCCGCAAGTCGGAGATCTTCACGACCGCCGACGACAACCAGACCACGGTCGAGATCCACGTCCTGCAGGGCGAGGCCGAGACCGTGATGTCGCCGGGCGTGAAGTCGCTCGGGCGATTCCACCTGATGGGGATCCCGCCGGCGCCGCGCGGCATGCCGCAGATCGAGGTCGCGTTCGACATCGATGCGAACGGCATCGTGAACGTCAGCGCGAAGGACCTCGCGACGGGCAAGGAGCAGCAGATGACGATCACCGGCGGCACGGCCCTGAGCAAGGACGAGGTCGAGCGCATGGTGGCCGACGCGGAGAAGTTCGCCGCCGAGGATCACGCGCGGCGTCAGGCCGCCGACGCCCGCAACCAGGCGGATCAGGTGACGTACCAGATCGAGCGCTTCGTGCAGGAGAACGGCGACAAGATCGCCGACGGCGACAAGGCCGACCTCGCGAAGGCGAACGACGAGCTGAAGGACGTGTTGAAGGACGAGTCGGCGACGCCGGAGCGGTTGACCGCGGCCGCCGACGCGGCGATGCAGGTCTTCCAGCGCGTCGGGCAGGCGATGGTCCAGCAGCAGCAGCAGGCAGCCCAGGCGACGGCGCCCGAGGGCGGGGACGGGGCCGGCGAGGCCGGCGCCACGACCGAGTCCGAGGACGACGTGGTCGAGGGCGAGATCGTGGACGAAGGAGGTGCTTCGTGATGGCAGACATCACGCGTTGGGATCCCTTCCGGGATCTGGTGTCGATCCAGGACGAGCTGAACCGGCTCTTCGGCCGGAC
>DATBLY010000158.1:0-4278 GCA_036555125.1 Actinomycetota bacterium
GAGGGGAAGCATGCCGAGATGGCTCCGGAACCTCGTCGTTCCCGTGATGGCCCTGGGCCTGATCGCCGCCGCGTGCAGCAACGACGACAACGGCGGCGGCGGTACCACGGGCGCGACGGGCACGGGCGCGACGGGAGAGACTGGCGGCGCGGCCGAGTGCAACGCCGACGTCAAGGTGGGTATGGCGTTCGACATCGGCGGGTTGGGCGACAAGTCGTTCAACGACGCCGCCAACGCCGGCCTGCAGCAGGCCATCGCCGACGGCCTCGTTTGCGAGGAGAACGTCGTCACGAACGAGGCCAACTCCACGGGCTCGGACCGTGACCAGAACGTGCAGGCGCTGGCCGACTCCGGGTTCAACCTGGTGATCGGCGTCGGGTTCGCGTTCTCGCCGGGCATCAACACGATCGCGCCGGACTACCCGGACACGAGCTTCATGATCGTCGACGGGTACGCGACCTGCGGGACCGCGTGCGGCCTGACGAACGACGCCGACGCGATCCCGAACGTCGCCGACTACACGTTCAAGGAGCAGGAGGGCTCGTTCCTCGTCGGTGCGGCCGCCGCGATCAAGTGCGCGTGCGACACGATCGGGTTCCTGGGTGGCCAGACCGGCCCGCTGATCGAGAAGTTCGAGGCGGGCTACACCGCGGGCGCGAAGGCCGTGAACCCGGACATCGAGGTGCTCGTCGAGTACATCGGTGACGACACCACGGCGTTCAACGACCCGGTCAAGGGCGAGGCGCTCTCGACGAAGATGTACGACGCCGGCGCCGAGATCGTCTACCACGCGTCGGGCGCGTCGGGTGCCGGGCTGTTCAACGCCGCCGTCCAGGCCGGGAAGCTGGCGATCGGCGTGGACTCGGACCAGTACCTGACGGCGAGCGCCGAGCAGCAGCCGCTGATCTTCACCTCGATGCTCAAGCGCGTGGACACGGCCGTGTACAACGCGATCCAGGCCGTCGGTGACGGGACGTTCGGCGGCAGCCAGGTGTTCGGCATGGCCGAGGACGGCGTCGACTACTCGAAGTCCAACACCGCCGAGATGACGCAGGACATCATCGATCAGCTCGAGACCTACCGCGAGCAGATCATCTCCGGCGAGATCGTCGTGCCGGAGAGCCCGGGCGACGTCTGATCTGGACGAGCTCGGACGATGAGCGAGGACCGGGAGGCGGGGCGCGGGAGCGCCCCGCCTCTCGTCACGCTCAGCCACATCACGAAGCGGTTCCCGGGCGTCGTCGCGAACGACGACGTCTCGCTCGAGCTGCGGCCGCGCGAGGTCCACGCCCTGATCGGGGAGAACGGGGCCGGCAAGTCCACGCTGATGCGCGTCCTGTACGGGATGTACCCGTCCGACGCCGGGACGATCAGCGTGCGCGGCACGGAGGTGAAGATCGCGTCACCCCGTGACGCGATCGCGCTCGGGATCGGCATGGTCCACCAGCACTTCGTGCTGGTGGACCCCTTCACGGTGACCGAGAACGTGATCCTGGGCGACGAGTCCGGGGCGATCCTGGACATGGACGACGCGAACGCGCGCGTGGCCAAGCTGGCCGACGCGTACGGGTTCGTCGTCAAGCCCGATGCGGCCGTGGAGGAGCTCTCGGTGGGCGAAGAGCAGCGCGTCGAGATCCTCAAGGCGCTGTATCGCGGGGTGGACATCCTGATCCTGGACGAGCCGACCGCCGTCCTGACGCCGGGCGAGACGCGCGACCTCTTCGAGAACCTCCGGAAGCTCCGCGACGACGGCAAGACGATCGTGTTCATCAGCCACAAGCTCGACGAGGTGATGGAGATCGCCGACCGGATCACGGTGCTGCGCCGCGGCATCGTGGTGGGCGAGACCACGCCCGCGGAGACGTCGAAGGCGAAGCTCGCCGAGATGATGGTCGGACGACCCGTGCTGTTCCGCCTGCAGAAGCCGCAGGTCGAGATCCGCGAGCCGGTGCTGCAGGTCTCGGGCCTGGAGGGCGAGGGCAAGCTGAACGGGCTGTCGCTCGAGGTCCACGCCGGCGAGATCCTGGGGGTGGCCGGCGTCGAGGGCAACGGCCAGCGCGAGCTCGCCGAGGCGCTGATCGGGCTGCGTCCGCCGAGCGCGGGCACGATCACCGTGAACGGCACCGACATCGCCGGCCTGACGGTGCAGGAGATCCGCAACCACGGGGTCGCCTACATCCCCGAGGACCGGCACGAGCAGGGGCTCGTGCTGTCCATGTCCCTCTGGGAGAACACGGTCCTGGGGAGGCACGACGACGCCGAGTTCGCGTCGAAGACCGGTGTGCTGTTCATCTCGAGGATGAAGGCTCTCGCGTCACGGTTGGTGAAGCTGTTCGACATCCGGACGCGAAGCATCGAGGTCAGCGCGGGCACCCTGTCGGGCGGGAACCAGCAGAAGCTGATCCTGGCCCGCGAGCTCGAGACCGATCCGAAGCTGCTCATCGCCGCCCAGCCGACGCGCGGTCTCGACGTCGGCGCCATCGAGTTCGTGTGGAGCCAGATCTTGGAGCAGAAGGCCGAGGGGCGGGCGATCCTGTTGATCTCGGCCGAGCTCGACGAGATCTACGCGCTGTCCGACCGGATCGTGACGATGTACGAGGGCCGGATCACCGGCGAGTACCCGCCTGACGCACCTCCCGAGGACGTCGGGGTCGGCATGCTCGGCGGGGCCGTGAAGGAGGCGGGCTGATGGCGGCGACCACCGCCGACGTCTCGACGCGACCGGCGCGGCAGCGGCCGGAGTGGATCGAGGCGCTCGGGGGGCAGCTCCTGGCGCTCCTGCTCTCGCTCGTGATCGCGCTGTCGCTCGGGTCGATCCTGATCCTCGCCTACGGGGAGAGCCCGGCCACCGTCTACAACTCGATCTTCCGGTTCTCCCTCGGGAGCAAGGACGGCTTCGGCTACGTCCTGGCGATCGCGACGCCGCTGATCTTCTCGGCCCTCGCGGTCGCGGTCTGCTTCAAGGGGGGCATGTTCAACATCGGTGTGGAGGGCCAGTACCTGGTCGCGATGACCGCCGCCGCGTGGGCCGCCGTCAGCATCGACTTCCTCCCGGGACCGATCCACCTGGTCGTGATCCTGCTCGCCGCGATGCTCGGCGGGATGATCTGGGCCTTCATCCCCGCGATCCTGAAGGTCAAGACCGGCGCGCACGAGGTCGTGACGACCATCATGCTGAACGGGATCGCGATCAGCCTGCTCGCCTGGGCGTTGAACTTCCCGCTGAAGTTCTCCGACGCGCCCATCGGCCAGAACGTGGACCTGCGGACCGACGAGTTCCCGAAGGACGCCCTGGTGGGCGACATGGGCCGGATCTTCGGGATCACCCCCGGCGCTCACCTCTCGTGGCTGTTCCTGCTCGGGGTGGTGGCCGCGATCATCGTCTGGTTCTTGATCCGGCGCACGCGTCTCGGGTACGAGGCGCGTGCGGTCGGGTCGGCTCCCGGCTCGGCGCGGGCCGGCGGGATCTCGATCGGTCGCACCCAGATCCGCCTGTTCCTGATCTCGGGCGCGCTCGCGGGCCTGGTCGGGATGCAGCAGATCCTGGCCGACCGGGGATACCTCGGCACGAACTACGTCGCGGCGCTCGGGTTCACGGGGATCGCGGTCGCGTTCCTCGGGCAGAACAACCCGATCGGGATCATCTTCGCGGCGATCCTGTGGGGCGTGCTGTCGCGAGGCGAGGTCGCGCTCCAGATCGAGTCCGAGGTGCCGAGGGAGTTCGTCATCATCCTGCAGGGGATCCTGATCCTCTCCGTCGTGATCACGTATCAGGTCGCGAAGCGCCGGGTGGCCGCGCGTCAGCTGTCGCGAGCGGCCGCCGTGGAAGATCGCGCGGATTCCGCTGCGCCGTCCGACATCGACCGGCCGGGTCCGCCGGCCGAAGAAGCCGGCCTGATGCCGGGAGGGGGGAGCTAGATGTCCCTCGTTGACATCGCGGTCGCGCTGCAGATCTCGCTCACGTACTTCACGATCATCTACCTCACCGGCCTGGGTGGCCTGTACAGCGAGCGCTCGGGCATCGTGAACATCGGCCTCGAGGGGCTGATGATCATCGGCACGGTCACGGGCGCCGCCGGGGCGCGCTTCTTCGCCGACGCGGCACCGGACGGGCTCGGATGGGGCATGGGGAGCGTGGCGCTCGGCCTGCTCTTCGGCGCGTTCTGCGGGATGTTGTTCTCCCTGATCCACGCGGCGGCGACCGTCACCTTCCGCGTCGACCACATCGTGTCGGGCGTCGTGATCAACCTGGTCGCCGTCGGGCTCGCGCGGTTCCTG
>DATBLY010000176.1:0-4830 GCA_036555125.1 Actinomycetota bacterium
CGATGGCCCAGGAAAGGTTGCCGATCGACGGCCTCGTCGGCTACCTCCGGGACCGCCTGTGACGGAGGCCGCCGGATCGAAACGTCCCGCGCGCGGATCGCTCGCGCTCTACGGGGTGGCGTTCGCGCTGATCCTGGTGGCCGGCGGCACGCTCGTCGTCTCCGCCCGGGGGTTCCTGGGGTCCACGGGCCTGCTCTGGGCCTCGACCGTCTGCTCGGTGCTGGCGATCCTCGCAGCGGTGGCCGGCCTGTGGTGGCCGCGTCGTCGATGAACGCACGCCGGCTCCGTCTGGTCGCGATCGTCGCGACGTTCGCCGTGGGGGCGACCGCCTGCACGATCGAGCTCGGCACGCCGCCGGTCGGGCCCTCCGGCGTCTCGAGCCCGGACGCCTCGCCGTCGCCGGTCCCGACGGGGGAGCGCTCGGCCGCCGCGACGATGGCGGCCCTGTGCGACGTGCCCCCTCCGCCCGCGCGCGGCGAGCCGAAGCCAGCAGGTGAGACGCCGGCGGACATCGCGGAGGTCGAGGCGCAGGTCGAGCAGACGCGCGGGCTGGACTTCGCCCGGCCGGTCGCGGTGGAGCCCGTTACCGCGGAGCAGATCCAGCGGCGGCTGCTGGCGAACTTCGAACGGACCGTGCCCGAGGAGCTGTACGCGCGCCGCTCCCTCGCATGGCAGACGATCGGCGTCATCCCGCCCGGTGCCGAGATCACGGACGCGCTGCGTGCCTTCCTGTCGGGTCAGGTCGTCGGCTACTACAACCCCGCGAACCGGGCGCTGGTCTACATCGGACAGGACGAGCTGACGACGAACTCACGGTTCATCCTGGCCCACGAGCTCACGCATGCGCTCGACGACCAGCACTTCGACCTGACCAGACTAGATCCGCTGACGACGAGCTGCGACGACGAGGCGTTCATGGCCGCGCTCGGCGCCGTGGAGGGGAGCGCCCAGTTCACCGCGACCCGGGTGATCATCGGGTTCCCCGACGCGAACGAGGACTTCGGCGCGACGGACCCCGGCTCGACCGAGGGGGTCCCGCCGTTCATCGTCCGGACCCAGCTCTGGCCGTACGACGCGGGCATGCGGTTCATCGACGCCATGAACGACGCGGGGGGCCGGGACGCGGTCGACGGGGCGCTGGAGCGGATGCCCGTCTCGACCGAACAGGTGATCCACCCGGAGCGGTACCCGAACGACACGCCGACGCCGCTGGACGTCGCGGACCTCGCCCCCGAGCTGCCCGGCCGCTGGCGGGACCTCGACGTGATGCTGGTCGGCGAGGCGTGGCTGGAGTCGATGCTCTGGGTCTGGGCGTCGGACGATCCCGACGGCGCGGCCGCCGGGTGGGACGGCGGTCTCTATCGCGCCTGGACCGACGGGGACCGGGTCGCCGTCGTCCTGAAGACCGTGTGGGACACGAGCGCCGACGCCCGGGAGTTCGCCACCACCCTTCGGAGCACGGTCGACGCGCGCCGCGCGTTCGTCCGTGGGTTGGAAGGCCGGATCGTCGTGGCGGGGTTCGCCTCGGACCGGGAGGTCCTCGACGCGCTGGGGCTCGCCCTCGGGGTGTCCGCGACGATCCCCTGAGGGCGGCGGTCCGTGACCCCTCGGCCGGGGTTGACCTGGCGGCGACGCGGGCGGTACACCCTCCCTGACGATGCGCCGTCGGCTCACCTGCCCGGTCGCCTGCGCGCTCTTCGTCGTGTGCCTGCTCGGGTTGCTCCCGTCCGCTGCGTCAGCGCGGATCGTCGCCCGCCGCGTGGTCGGCGGCCTGGAGCAGGCGGTCGCGTTCACCTTCGATCACCGCGGCCGCATCTGGTACGTGCAGAAGGCCGCGGGCGACATCCACGTCGTCGATCCCGAGACGGGGCGCGGATGGCGGTTCTTCGACGTGCCGAACGTGTCGTCGGACGGCGAGCAGGGCCTGCTGGGGATCGCGCTGCATCCCGCGTTCCCGCAGGAGCCGTTCGTCTACGTCTTCGCGACCCGGTCGGTCGAGGGCCGGCTGGTCGACCAGATACTCCGGATCCGCTCGGAGCGTGGTCACGGCCACGGGTTCCGGGCGATCTACTCGAGCCGCGCCGGCTCGGGCCACATCCACAGCGGGGGGCGGATCCTCTTCGGGCCGGACGGGATGCTCTACGCGGTCGTCGGCGACGCATCCGCGTCCTCGAACGCGCAGGACCTGTCGACGACCCGGGGGAAGATCCTGCGGATGACCCCGCTCGGCGATGTGCCCGACGACAACCCCTTCGGCTCGCGCGTGTTCGCCTACGGGATCCGCAACTCCTTCGGGTTCGCGTTCGACCCGCGGACGGACCGGATGTGGGAGACGGAGAACGGGCCCGAGTGCACCGACGAGCTGAACCGGATCCGGGCGGGCGGCAACTTCGGCTGGGGGCCGAGCCAGAGCTGTTCGGGGACGGCGCCCCAGGGCACGAACCAGGATGGGGACGACCCGATCCTCCCGGCCTACTGGTACACGCCGACGATCGCGCCGACCGGGATCGCCTTCTGCGAGCGATGCGGGCTCGGGCCGCGGAGCGACGGGACGATGCTCTTCGCCGCCCTCAACACCGGAGATCTGCGGCGCGTGGAGCTCTCGGACGACCGGCTCCGGCCGATCGGGCAGGGCGTGATCTTCCACTCGCCGAAGCTGCTGCTCTCGCTCGAGCCCGGGCCGGGCGGGAGGCTCTACGTCAGCACGTTCACCGCGATCTTCCGGTTGGAGCGCGCCCCGTCCGTGCACCGGTGGCGCCGCTGAGTGCGGCGAGCTCCGGACGGTCCGCGATCAGCGCTGGTCGATCGAGAAGCTCGAGCCGGATCCGCCCGTCGCCTTCTTCGCCTTCTTCGCGGCGCGCTTCTCCTTGATGCTCGACTGGGCCTTCTTCTTCGCGTTCTTGTTCGCGCCCTTGTCCTTCGCGTGCGCCATCGTGACCTCCCGTTCGCCTGCGGTGAGTGTACGTAGACTGGCGGCTCCGGAGCCGTTCGGCCAGTGCGGAGGCATGGGGTGACCAAGTACGTCTACGACTTCTCCGAAGGCAACAAGGACATGAAGGACCTCCTCGGTGGGAAGGGGGCAAACCTCGCCGAGATGACGAACATGGGGCTCCCCGTCCCGCCGGGCTTCACGATCACGACCGAGGCCTGCCTGACGTTCCTGGCCAAGGGCGGCGCGCCGCCCGAGATGCTCCAGGAGGCAGGGGAGCACCTGCAGCACCTGCAGGACCAGATGGGCAAGCAGCTCGGCGACCCCGAGGATCCCCTGCTGGTCAGCGTCCGATCCGGCGCGAAGTTCTCGATGCCCGGCATGATGGACACGGTCCTGAACCTGGGCCTGAACGACGCCTCGGTCGAGGGTCTCGCGATGCAGACGGGCGGGGACGTGCGGTTCGCCCGCGACGCCTACCGCCGCTTCATCCAGATGTTCGGCAAGATCGTGATGGACGTGCCCGGCGAGGCGTTCGAGCACGCGCTGGACGAGGCGAAGGAGCGCAAGGGTCCCGGAGCGCAGGACACGGACCTCGACGCCGAGGACCTCGCCGCGCTGATCGAGCGGTTCCGGGCGATCTACCGCGAGCACACGGGGGAGGACTTCCCCCAGGATCCGAAGGACCAGCTGCGCCTGGCGATCGACGCGGTCTTCCGGTCGTGGAACGGCAAGCGCGCCATCGACTACCGCCGCCAGAACAAGATCAGCGACGACCTCGGGACCGCCGTGAACGTCGTGGCGATGGTGTTCGGCAACCGGGGCGACGACTCCGGGACCGGCGTCGCGTTCACGCGCGACCCGAGCACCGGAGAGAAGGTGCCGTACGGCGACTACCTCGAGAACGCGCAGGGCGAGGACGTGGTCGCCGGGATCCGCAACACGCTGCCGCTGGCCGATCTCGAGCGGATCGACCCGGCGTCGTACGCCGGCCTGATGGACGTGATCGCCACGCTCGAGGGCCACTACCGCGACATGTGCGACATCGAGTTCACGATCGAGAAGGGCAAGCTCTGGATCCTGCAGACGCGGATCGGCAAGCGGACCGCGTTCGCCGAGTGGGTCATGGCGCACGACATGCTGAACGAGGGGCTGATCGATGCCGACGAGGCACTGCTGCGCGTGGACGCGAACCGCCTCGAGGAGCTGTTCAAGCGCCGCGTGCGGGCCGACGGCGCCCAGCCGATCGCGAAGGGCCTGAACGCGTCGCCCGGCGCGGCGACCGGCAAGGTCGTGTTCAGCGCCGACGAGGCCGAAGCGTGGGCGAAGGAGCGGGGCGAGGCCGTGATCCTGGTCCGCCGCGAGACCACGCCCGACGACTACCACGGCATGATCGCCTCGCAGGGGATCCTCACGAGCGCCGGGGGGACGAACTCCCACGCGGCCGTCGTGGCCCGCGGCGAGGGGATCCCGGCCGTCTGCGGCGCCGACGCGATCAAGCTCGACCCGGCCGGCCGGACCTTCTCCGCGAACGGAACGACGGTGGCCGAGGGCGACGTGATCACGATCGACGGGTTCACCGGCAACGTGTTCGTGGGGGAGCTGCCCCTCGAGGAGTCGATCCTCGAGAAGGCGCGCGCCGGCGACGCGGCCGCCCGCGAGGACACGATCTGGAGGGCGTTCGAGGCGATCATGGCCCATGCCGACGAGCGGCGGCGGCTGCGCGTCCGTGCCAACGCGGATACGCCCGACCAGTCGACGAACGCGCGCGAGCGCGGAGCCGAGGGGATCGGCCTGTGCCGCACCGAGCACATGTTCCTGGGAGAGCGGGTCGCCGCGGTTCGACGGATGATCTTGGCTGAGACACCGGAGGAGGAGCGCGCCGCCTTCGACGTGCTCCT
>DATBLY010000189.1:0-8218 GCA_036555125.1 Actinomycetota bacterium
CGGGTTCGCGATCCCGGCCGAATGCGACAGGAGATGACGGGCGGTGATCGCGGCGGCGCGCGACGCCGGCCGGAGGTGGCGCACCTGGCGGACGTGCGGAGCGACCGGCGCGTCGAGATCCAGGGTCCCCTCTTCGGCCAGTCGCATCGCTGCCGTTGCGGTCACGATCTTCGTCATCGAGAACCACGGGCAGACCATGTCGACCGAAGCGGGTCGACGCGTGATCAGGTCGGCCCAGCCGGTGGCCGCCGTCTCGAGGATCCCGTCCGGTCCGACCACGGCGACCGCGACGCCCGGGACGTCGTCGCCGACCACGCTCCGGATCCGCTCCGACAGATCCACGGAGCGGACCCTATCCCGCCGCCGTCAGCGAGGGAACGGGCGGACGGGACGCTCCGCGCGACCGTTCAGATCAGCTGGTCTTCGTCGATGTCAGCTCGGTCAGCCGCACCGCCCACCGTTCGGCGTGCTCGAGCTCCCCTTCCTCCAAGGCGTTCTCGGTCGTCACGAAGAAGCTCTCGGGGTGGGCGACCAGCCGGAAGCCGTCGCGGCCGAGCCGCTTCGCGATCCCCTTCGCCGCCGAGCCCGTCAGCCACTCGGCCTTGTCGAACCGCGTGTCGAACGCCGCCGCCGGACGCCCGTTGCCGGGTGGCACGCGATCGAACCACTCGCGGAGCCCGGGATCGATCGTCGGCTCGGGGTACGTGTTCGTCTCGTCCTTGACGCCCGCCCTGCGCGTGGCCTGGCGGCTCATCCCGTGCGCGTGCGTCGGCCCGCCGACGATCAGGAGATCCACCTCGGCGACGGTCGCCGGGTCGAGGTGGTCGACCGGCACCGCCTCGGCGTCGACCCCGTGCGCCCGGAGCGACGTGGCGACCGCTTCACCGACCGCCGCCGTGTTGCCGAACAACGACTCGAAGACCACCAACGCCTTCATCTGCAACGCCTCCTCCAGGCCATCCTGGACCGGGTCGCGTCGCGGGACGCAGGGCCGGAGGAACCGAGGCGGGCGGGTCCTCCGTCTCGCGGAACGCTCTTCCGGTCAACGGAAGGCGTCGGCGTGCGCGTCCGCCCACGAGCGGAAGGTCGCCGCGGGTCGGCCCGCGAGCCGCTCCACCGTGTCGGTGACGGGTTCGGGCCGGACGACGAGCTTGGCCCAGTACGCGAGGGCCGCCTCGACGAGCGCAGGCGGGAGACCCTCGTCCAGCATCTCCTGCCGGGCGACGTCCGGCGAGATCGCCCGGCTCCGGACGGGTCGGCCGATCGCCTCCCCGAGGATGCGGACCTTGTCGGCCTCGGTGAGCATCTCCGGGCCGGTCAGGACGTGCGTCGTCTCCGTGTGAGCTTCCGACGTCAGCACCTCGGCGGCGACGGCCGCGAGGTCCGCCGGATCGACCGGCGAGCGGCCGGCGTCCGGGTAGGGCAGGCGGACGGCGCCGGTGGAGCGGATCTCATCGGCCCAGCCGAGCGCGTTCGTCGCGAGGGTGCCGGCACGAAGGAACGTCCAGGCGAGCCCGGAGGCGCGGATCGCATCCTCGATCTCGGCGTGGATCGCCGTCATCGGGTGGTCCTGCCGCTCGACGTCGTCCCGCACCGTCAGCGACGAGAGGTACACGATCCGCGTCGCGCTCCGCGCGATGGCGTCGATCGCGGCGAGCGGATGGTCGGTGGAGTCCTGACGCCACAGGAGGAAGACGGTGTCGACCGCCCGGAGGGCGGGCTCGAGCGTGGCGGCGTCCGAGAGATCTCCCGCGACGACCTCGACGGGGAGATCGGCCCGGGACGGATCGCGCGAGAGGGCCCGGACGGTCGCGCCGCGCGCCGACAGCCCCGCCACGAGCGGCCGGCCCACGTTGCCGGTGGCCCCCGTCACCAGGATCACCGCTCGAGCCTAGGGCTTCCCTCCGACACGGTCGGCGAGGTTCCGCGCGGTCCCCGGCGGCCGGGGGGGTCACCCGGTCCGACGGAGCACGAGCACCGGGATCGTTCGGGCGGTCTTCGTCTCGTACTCCTTGAAGGCGGGGTTGCTGCTCGTGACGAGCTCCCACAGCCGGGGCCGTTCCTCCGGGCCGGCCTCATCGGCCGTCACGTCGAACGTCTCGGTGCCGATCTCGACGGAGGCCACGGGGTTCGCCTTGAGGTTGTGGTACCAGTCGGGGTTCGTCGGCGCCCCGCCCTTGGAGGCCACGATCACGTAACGGTCGCCGTCGCGGAAGTACGCGAGCGGGTTCGAGCGCTCGGTGCCCGTCCTCGCCCCCCGGTGCGTCAGCAGCAGGAGCGGCTGATGCGCGAACGCCTGCACGCGGCCCTCGTTCGCGCGGAACTCCTCGATCACCTGCCGGTTCCAGTCGGACATCGTCGATGTTCCTCCCTCGTGGCTCGCACGGTCGTGCAACCCTGCAGAGACCGCGGGTATGCCGGCCCCGACGCCTAGTACCGGTCGCCCGCCGCGGCGGGGAGGTCCGCGAGCTCGGCGAGGTCGGCATCGGTCAGCCCGAGCGTCGCGGCCGCCGCGTTCTCCTCGAGATGGGCCAGGCGGCGTGTGCCCGGGATCGGGATCACGTGCTCGCCCTGCGAGAGCGTCCAAGCGAGCGCGATCTGCCCCGGCGTGGCGTCGTGCCGGTCGGCCACCGTCCGGACGCGGTCCACGATCGCGCGGTTGGCGTCGATCGTGCCCTCGGCGAACCGGGGCAGCCGCGAACGGAAGTCGCGCGGATCGGTCCGAGCCTCGGCGATCCTCCCGGTCAGGAAGCCGCGGCCGAGCGGGGCGTACGGCACGAACGCGGCGCCGTGCGCGGCGCACCAGGGCACGACGTCGGTCAGGCGGTCGGTGAACCAGAGCGAGAGCTCGGATTGGACCGCGGACACGGGATGGATCGCGTGGGCGCGCTCGAGCTCCGGCACGCCCACCTCCGACATCCCGAGCCCCCGCACCTTCCCATCCCCGACGAGCTCGGTCATCGTCCCCCAGGACTCCTCGAGCGGGACCTCGGGATCCACCCGATGCAGGTAGTAGAGGTCGATCGCGTCGGTCCCCAGGCGGCGCAGGGACCCCTCGATCGCCGTGCGGATGTGGTCCGGCCGGGCGTCGTTGCGGAGGGGGTAGCCACCGTTCGGCCCCACGACCAGTCCCGCCTTCGTCGCGATCACGACGCGATCGCGACGGCCCACGATCGCGCGTCCGACGAGGTCCTCGTTCGTGAACGGCCCGTAGACGTCGGCGGTGTCGAGCAGGTTCATGCCCAGCTCGAGCGCCCGATGGATCACGCGGATCGAGGCGTCTTCGTCCTCGCCCGCGCCGGCGTAGGCCCAGTTCATGGGCATGCACCCCAGGCCGATCGCGCCGACCGCAGGCCCGCTCGATCCGAGCGATCGCGCCTCCATCGGATCGAGCCTAGTCGTGTCCGCTTGCGCCCGGCTCGGGAACGTGCTCGGCTGACGACGTGATCGATCGCGCGACCTGGCTCGCCGACATCAGGCGTGAGAACGAGGCCCAGGAGGACGCGCTCGCGGACGAGTTCGACCAGCACTGGGGGGAGATCGGTGACCTCCACCGGTCCTTCGTCGGTCGGTTCCTCGACGGCCTCCCGCCTTCCGGGCGGGTCCTCGATGCGGCGTGCGGAACCGGCAAGTACTTCGGGATGGTCCTGGGGAGCGGCCGCTCCGTCCTCGGGGTCGATCACGCCGGCGCCTACCTGGCGCGCGCGGCCGAGAGGTTCCCGGACGTTCCGACCGACCATCTCGACCTGCAGGAGCTGTCCTACCGGGACGCGTTCGACGGCGTGATGTGCGTCGACGCGATGGAGTTCGTCCCTCCCGAGGACTGGCCGGTCGTGCTCCAGCGGTTCCGCGACGCCCTGCATCCGGGCGGGTCGCTGTACCTGACGGTCGAGCTCCACACGGAAGACGAGCTCCGCGCGGCGAACGAGGCGGCGCGCGGGGCGGGCCACCCCGTCGTGGAGGGTGAGGTCCTATGGCAGGACGCCGGCGGCGACTACTACCACCACCACCCCTCGATGGAGCGCGTCCGGTCCTGGCTGGCGTCGAACGGCTTCGAGCTCGTCGACGAACGCGAAGGACCCTGGGACGAGGGATACGCCTATCACCATCTCCTGTGCCGGTCCCGGTGATGGGCTGAGGGGCCCCCGACTCAGGTACCCGGGATGCGGATCAGCACCAGCTGGCCGCGTTGCCCCTTCGACGAGTCGAGCTCCAGGTCGATGCCCTGCTGCAGGATCGATGTGGAGTGGGCCTGGACGTTCACGAGCCAGCTGCCGGGCCCGAAGAAGTCGCTCACGTCGACCGCTCCGCTGGACTCCCAGACGCCGGGACCGCCGCCGCGCTCGATGGCACCAGCAGACGGGTCGAGGCGCGCGACCGCGGTCAGCGTCCCGGAGGCAAGGTCCAGCACGTGGATCCGGGCGTACCCGGACGAGGTGTCGTTGCGGTCCTCCTGGATCACCAGGGCGCGACCGCTGATCCCGAGGTTGTCCGGGTTCACGATGTCGTCGCCGGCGTCGCCGTCGAGGACCACCTCGAGGGTCGCGCGCCGTGGGTGCTCCGGTTCGATGGTCATCCGGTAGAGCCGCCCGTGCTTCGACTCGGCCTTGTTCGCGCCGGTGTCGGCGAAGTACACGACGCCGGGGTCGTCCGGATCGTTCGCCGCGTCCTCGATCCGGACGAAGTTGAACGACCCGAGCGCCTCGGACACCTCGTTCAGCTGCTTGCCCGTGTAGCGCTCGACATGGGGGATCGTGACGAACCTGCCGGTGAGGCTCTCGCCCTTCGCGATGTCGTCCGTTGACGGGTCGCCGTCGCCCCCATCGTCGGGGACCCAGACCGCGAACCGGCCGTTCCCGCCGATCGCGTCGGCGAACGTGTCCGCGAAGTACGCGTACGCCTGCGAGCGCAGCCGGAACGAGTCCTCGGACAGGAACATCGCCGCGCGAGCCAGGCCGTGCAAGGGGACGACGTTCTCGTGGTTCATCTTGCCGAACTGCGGCGTCTCGATCACCTCGCCGGACAGCGCGTCGATCGCGATCGAGATGCCGCCGCGGGCGGTGCCGATCCACTCCTCGCCAGTGAAGTACCAGGGATGGCCGTCGATCAGGTCCAGCGTGGAGGAGCAGAAGTACTCGAAACCTTCGGTGCCGTCGACGACGTAGCTCGCGTCGAGCACCGCGCCCGACGGATCGAGCGTCAGATGGGACACGCGCGCGAAGGCGGGGTCGCCGTACAGGTACGAGAGCTCGTGGTTCGTGAACACCTCGAGGCGATCGTCCGAGGAGGCGTAGACGCCGATCCCGTCCGGGACGCCCGTGTACTGGAAATGGTCGCCGACCCGGTCGCCGGCGTTCAGGAGCGGCGTGATCTCGACGCCCGGCTCGAGCGCCACCAGCATCGGCCGTGCCGACGTGCGGCCGGGGCGCGCGGGTCCGCCGTCCGCCGCGGCCCATCCCGGGCCGGCCAGCACGATCGCGAACACGACGGCGATCACGGCCGTCCGCCTCATCGGTCCCCTCCCCCCGTCGGCAGCCCGCGCATCCTGACACATCCGCCCCACATGGCGAGAACCACCGGCCGGTGCGCGCCGGGAAGCCCGATCCGGCGGACGCGCTAGGGTGATGGCGTCCGATCCCCGCTCGTCGGTGGGGCGACGCGTCGTGAGAGGAGAGGCCGATGGACAAGGTCGTGCACTTCGAGATCCCGGTCGACGACCTGGACCGCGCCAAGGGGTTCTACGGCGAGATCTTCGGGTGGGAGCTGCACACGATGCCGGTGGGGGAGGGCGAGTACACGACCCTCACGACGACGCCGGTCGACATGAGCACGATGATGCCGACCGAGCCCGGCGCGATCAACGGCGGGCTGATGACGCGCTCGTCCGACACGCCGTCGCCGGTGATCACGATCGGCGTCGACTCGATCGACGACGCGCTGAAGAAGATCGAGGCGTCGGGTGGCAGCACGATCACGCCCCGCACCCCGATCCCCGACATGGGCGCCTTCGCCTATTTCCGGGATAGCGAGGGGAACGTGATGGGGCTGTGGGAGACGACCTGACCCTCGCGATCGATCCCGCATGAGCGATCGGATCTGGGAGATCCGGAACCCCGACGGCGGGTCGCAGGGCCTGGAGGTTGCGCGCGGACGCTCCGGCGAGCACGCGGTGATGCTCGCCCACGCGATGCCCGAGCGGATCGACGTCACGGTGACGGAGCCGGACGGCGCGGTGATCGCCACCGGGCGGGACCTCTACGACGAACGATCGACGCCGATATCCAGGCTGACGATCGTCGGGAACGAGGTGCGGCGCGAGAACGTCTGGCCCCGCGACGGCGACCTCGGGGTCCCGGTGATCCTGCCCGGTGGCGAGATCGGCATCCTGACCGCGTGGTGGAACGCCGACGACGGATCCGAATGGCGCTGGTCGATCGAGCTCCGGAACCACGCGTGACGCCGCCCGGCCGACCGGTAGCGTGAGCCCGTGAAGGTCGGGATCGTCGGCACGGGGCTCGTCGGCGCCGCGGCGGCGAACGCGCTCGTGCTGCGCGGCGTTCCGACCGAGCTCGTCCTGGTGGATGTGGACGAGCGACGCGCCGAGGCGGAGGCGGCGGACATCGCCCACGTCACCCCGTTCGCGTCACCCGTCCGCGTTCGAGCCGGTCACACGGCCGACCTCGAGGGTGCCGGCGTCGTGGTCGTCACCGCGGGGAAGGCGCAGGCACCGGGGGAGAGCCGGCTCGACCTGCTCGACGCCAACGCGGGGATCGTCGCGTCGATCGTGTCCGACGTCCTCCGGCACGCGCCCGACGCGTTGCTGCTGATCGCGACGAACCCCGTGGACCTGATGACCTCGGTCGCCGAGCGCGTCGCCGCGGACGCCGGCGCCCCCGACGGCCGCGTGCTCGGGACGGGCACGATGCTCGACACCGCGCGGTTCCGTCAGATCGTTGCGGCCGCGATCGGCGTCGACGTGCCGCACGTCCACGCGTACGTCGTCGGCGAGCACGGCGACTCGGAGGTGCTCGCGTGGAGCAGCCTCGAGGTGGCCGGCCGGCCCCTCGCCGAGTTCGCCGCGGCGATGGGCGGGTCGTTCACGGACGAGGACCGGCAGCGCGTGGAGGACGAGGTCGTGCACGCGGCGGACCGGATCATCGAGGGGAAGGGCGCCACGTCCTTCGGCGTCGGCGCGGTGATCGCGTGGGTCGTCGACGCGATCCTCCGGGATCGGCGGTCGGTGCTGACCGTCAGCGGGACGACGACGGAGTACGGGTGCGCGCTCTCGCTCCCGCGGCTGGTGAGCGGCGCGGGGATCGTCCGCACCCTCGGTGTCTCGATGGACGCGGACGAAGAAGGTCGCCTGCGGCGCTCGGCCGAGATCCTCCGCGAGCACCTCGGCCGGCTCTGACCTCGGCCGCTACGCGGCCCGGGGCAGGGTCGACGGGTGCTCGACGACAGGCGCGATCGGACGCGTCAGCGCGTGCCGGATCGTCGTCATCAGCCACAGGACCGTCATGGCCACGACCATCGTCGCGAGCATCGCCTCGTTCGCCCAGCCGATCGCGACGATCCCGGCGACGAGCGCGACGCCTCCCAGCAGCGATGCGAGGACGACGTACACCGCCGACGGGCGGGCGGCGGCATCGGGTCCGTACACCTTCTTCATGCCCTCGACGTCGCTCGTGCATCCGAGCCATCCGAGGGCGAAGACGATCCCGGCCACGATCCGCGGGGCCACGCCGGTCGCGACGGTCTCCGTCGCCCACAGCAGGTAGAAGACCACGGCCGCCGCCACGACGATCGTGGCGCGTGCGTCGTTCCTGGTGAGCTTCATCGAAGCTCCTCCTCCCGTCCCGCGCTCCCGGCGGCGAACACGCTCGCGAACGCCGTCGCGATGGTCCCGGCGATCGGGGCCACGAACACCGCGATCGGCACGGTCGTCGGGTCCGTCCCGGTCACGAAGCTCGGCGCGTAGATGCTGGCGATCGCGACCGCGAACCAGATCGCGGCGATCGCGACGGTGAACCCCATCCACAGCGACCGGGTGGCTCCGCGCGAGCGGCGCCCGAACGCCATCAGCACCAGGCCGGTCGCGATGGCCGCGTAGAACCAGTCGGTGAGCGCCGCGATCGCGATGTGCTCGTGCATCGAGCCGGAGATCAGGTCCGGGGACCACAGGATCGCCGCCAGCGCCGCCAGCCAGATCGCCGCGACC
>DATBLY010000027.1:0-6625 GCA_036555125.1 Actinomycetota bacterium
GGGATCACTCCTGGTCGAGGTCGGCAACCCGGAGCGCGACTTCTTCTTCTTCGACCTCGGCTCCGGTGCCCTCGCGAACTTCACCGCGCTCGGACTGCCCGTGGAGGCGACGACCAGGTTGTTCCTCTCGCACCTGCATGCCGACCACGTGGGCGACGTCCCGGGGCTGCTGGGGAGCCTGGCGAAGACTGGGCGCGTCGACCCCGTCGAGATCTGGGGCGGCGGGAGCGACGATCCGGCGATGGGGCTCGCGGCCTTCGTCGACCATATGACGAAGGCACTCGCGTGGGACACCGCTTCGATCCGTGGTGTCCGCCCCACCACCGGCTGTGCCGCGATCGCGCACGAGATCGCCTACGACCGAGCCGAGCCGGTCTACGAACGCAACGGCGTCGTGGTCTCCTGCTTCCCGGCGATCCACGCCCTGAGCGGTGCGGTCGGCTATGCCATCACGTACGCGGGGCGCAAGGTCGTCTTCTCCGGCGACACCCGCCCCTGCCGCTTCGTGGTCGAGGCAGCCGAGGGCGCGGATCTGCTGATCCATGAGTGCTTCCAGTCCCCCGGTGTGTTCGCGCAACAGGCAGGGCTGCCGCTCGAGACGGCGCTGAACATCACGAGCCTGGCCCACACGATCCCGGAGCAGATGGGAAAGATCCTCGATCGCGCCCAGCCGCGGATGGGAGCGCTGTGGCACCTGGACGTGACGCCCGGGGTGGACGCGGTCTTCCAGGAGCTCGGCGCCCACTACGACGGGGCGGTGACCGTCACCCAGGACCTCACCGTGTTCAACGTGACCGACGACGCGGTGGTCGCCCGGCAGGCCGAGGTGAACGATGCCGCACCGCCGGTGCACGGGCCCTCCCGGACGAAACCCGAACTGGATCCGGCCGTACCGCCGCCCCCGTGGTGGACGGACGCCTTGCTCGACATCTGAGGCGACCGGGGTTGAGATGCGCTGGGTCACGAGGTTCCGCATCAGGCAGTACCTGCGAGGGAGCCTCTGGGTGGTGCCGCTCGCGGGAGGTGTGGCTGGGTCGCTGCTGGCGCTCGTGGTCGGCAACCTCGACGCCACGCTCGAGCTCCCCGAGCCGCTCACGTACTCGGAGAGCACGGCCGCGGGTCTGCTGACGGCCATCGTCGGCGCGATGATCGCCTTCACGGGCTTCGTCGTGACGATCAGCGTGCTCGTCATCCAGATGGCGACGGGAACCCTCTCCCCCCGCTACATGCGTCTGTGGTACCGCGATCGCCTGCAGAAGGCGGTGCTGGCGGTCCTGCTGGGAACGGTCTCGTTCGCGCTGGTCACCCTCCGCAGGAGCGGGACCGGCATCACGCCGAACCTCGGGGTGCTGGTATCGGGGATCGCCGTGGTCGCGAGCATCGTGCTCTTCCTGCTCTTCCTCGACCGCTTCATCCATCGTCTCCGCCCGGTCGCCGTCGCGCGGCTCGTCGTCCGGCAGGGGATGCGGCACTTCGCTTCGCCCGTGGTGTCGACGGGCGAAGAGTCCGCGGGGGCCGAACCGACCGGCGTCGAGCCCGTCGCCGTGGTCCGGAGCGACCGGACCGGCTCGATCCAGGCGATCGACCGGAGGTCGATGCTCGACTGGGCCATCGACAACGACTGCGTGGTGGCGCTACGGCGTGCGCCCGGCGACTTCGTCGCGAAAGGGGCGCGGATCGCCGAGGTCTACGCGGAGGGGCCGCGTCCGGATGCGGAGCGACTCGACGACATGTTCGCGCTCGGCGTCGAGCGGACGATCGAGCAGGATCCTGCGTTCGCGATCAGGGTCGCGGTCGACGTGGCCACACGAGCGCTGTCGCCGGCCGTGAACGACCCGACGACCGCCGTCCAGGTGCTCGACTACCTCGAGGTCCTGCTCCACGAGATCGGCTCCCGCCCGCTCTCGCGGCGAGCGATCCTCCGCGACGTCGAGGGGCGGGTCCGCGTCGTGATCCCAACCCTGGACTGGGCGGACTTCGTCGGGCTCGCCGTGACGGAGATCCGGACGTACGGAGCGTCCTCGATCCAGGTCGTTCGCAGACTGCGAGCCATGTTGGGGGACCTGCGCGACTCGGTGCTGCCCGAGCATCGGTCGGCGATCGACGAGGAGCTCGCCCGACTCGACGCGACCCTCGCGCGAACGTTCGGTGGGACGGAGGACCTGGAGGGGGCGCTCACCGCCGATCGACAGGGGATCGGGAGTCCGATCGAGCCCCGAGCGACCACCCCGATGAGCACGGTGGGGGGTTGACGCCGTGGATCAGAGGGCCCGTCGTCCGCTCGCCGGATCGGCATCGGCCGGGGGGCGAGAGCGCCTCCGATCCTCCCTGCGCACCCCGCGCGCCGCAGGGATCGCCGGCGTCCTCTTCTCGCTCCTGCTGGGGACGGCCCTCGTCCTGATCGGCGTGTCGACCCCCTCTCAGCCCTCGGAGGCCGGCGCGTGGCTGACCGACCCCGACCGAAGGGCGGCCGTGGCGATCGCGCTCAACCTCGTGCCGTTCGCCGGGATCGCGTTCCTGTGGTTCATCGGCGTGATCCGGGATCGGGTCGGCGAGCGCGAGGATCGGCTCTTCGCCACGGTCTTCCTCGGGAGCGGCCTTCTGTTCGTCGGCATGCTGTTCGTGAGTGCCGCCGTCGCGGCCAGCGTGCTGGCCGATCCCGCGATCGAGCGCGGGACGATCCCCTCGCCTGAGACCTGGGGTCTGGGTCGGAGGATCACCTTCACGGTGCTGAACGTGTACGCGATGAAGATGGGCGGGGTCTTCATCCTCTCGGCCACGTCGATCGGCCGGCGCACCGGCGTCATCCCTCGGTGGCTCGTCGTCACCGGGATCGCCGCGGCTCTGATCCTCCTGATCGGCTCGCAGGTATCGACCTGGGTGAACCTCGTCCTGCCGGCTTGGGCGCTGGTCGTCAGCGCCGACATCCTCCTCAACGGCGTGGAGGGAGGACGAGGCCCAGGCGCCTCGGCGGGATCGGCCGAAGGCTCGACGACCGCCGCGTGACGGCCACGCTACGAGGCGACCGCCAGGCGATGGAGCCGGAGATGGGATTCGAACCCATGACCTACCACTTACGAGGCGGTTGCTCTGCCGGGCTGAGCTACTCCGGCCGGCGGCGCTGAGTCTACCGAACCGGGTGCGGGCACCACGTCATCCGGGGCGTTCCCACGCTCGTCGCGCGCCGCTCCATCGGCGATGATGCGCCCGTGAGCGCGAACGGCGAGGTGGGCACCGGTCCGATCCACCGGGTCATGGTCGGGACCGACCGCTCGGAGACGGCCGAGCGTGCGGTCCGCTGGGCGGCCGCGTTCGCGGACCGGTACGGCGCGGAGCTCCACGTCGTCCAGGTGATCCTGCCGCGCAACCCGGCCGACACGGAGTTCGGCGCGGCCGAGGCCACGCAGGCGCGCGGCGCGGCCGACGCGCTGCAGACCTACGCGACGCAGGTCGCGGGCGAACGCGGCCACGCGCACGTCGTGATCAACGACGACCCGGCGATGGCGATCGTCGACGCCTCGGCCGAGCACGCGATCGACGTCCTGGTCGTCGGGAACGCGGGGATGGCCGGCCGCAAGGAGTTCCTGCTCGGGAACGTGCCGAACCGGATCAGCCACAACGCGCGGTGCACGGTGATCATCGTGAACACGGCGGGCGACGGCACCACCGTCGCACGCCCGGTGCCGGCCGCGACGTCGATCCGCTCCGGTCGCGCGGCCGATGAGGAGCCCGAGACCGAGCCCCACCTGATCGCGCGCGGGACGCGGATCGCGTCGGTGTTCGCGAAGCATGGGCTGCGGGAGCTCTTCGGCCGGCCGGACGAGGAGGGGACGGTCGGACGCCGCCGGATGGCCAAGCGCCTGCGCGCCGCCCTGGAGGAGCTGGGCCCGACGTTCGCGAAGCTCGGGCAGATCCTCTCGACGCGCCCGGACCTGCTGCCGCCCGAGTACATCGAGGAGCTCGCGACGCTGCAGGACGACGTGCCCCCGCTCACCGAGGAGCAGGTCGTGCGCGTGATGGAGCAGGAGCTTCGCGTGCCGTGGGAGGACGTGTTCGACCACCTCGATCCGCAGCCGCTCGCGGCCGGCACGATCGCCGAGGTCCACCGGGCCACCCTCGCGAACGGCGAGAAGGTCGTCGTGAAGGTGCAGCGCCCCGACGCGAAGGAGCAGATCGAGCAGGACCTGGCGCTCTTCGAGGTCTTCGCCGAGAAGGTCGGTCACCGTCCGGGCCTGAAGCAGGTGATCGACATCGAGGCGGTGTTCGAGCACCTGTCGGCGTCGCTGCACCGCGAGCTCGACTTCCGGCAGGAGGCCGGGAACATGCGGCGCATGACCGAGGTGATCGCGGCGTTCCCGCGCCTCGCGGTCCCCGCGGTCCACGGCGACTACTCCACGTCGCGCCTGCTGGTGATGCGCGACGTCCAGGGCGGACCGATCGCCGATGCACCGATCGGTCCCGAGCGTCAGGAGGCGGCGCGCCAGCTCCTCGAGTCCTTCTACAAGCAGATCATGGTCGACGGGTTCTTCCACGCGGATCCGCATCCGGGGAACCTGATGTGGCAGCCGGACGAGGACCGCCTGTACTTCCTGGACCTCGGGATGGTCGGCGAGGTCGGCGCCGAGATGCGGGAGCAGATGATGCTCCTGCTGATGGCGTTCTGGCAGGAGGACGTGGGGTTCCTCACGGACGTCTCGCTCATGCTGTCGGGCGCGATCGATCGCAGCGACCTGGACGTGGATGCGTTCAGCGAGGAGATCGGCACGCTGATGGCGAAGTACCGCGCCGCGTCGCTCAAGGACATCCAGCTCGGACCGGTGCTGCAGGAGATGACCGAGATCTCGCTCCGGCACGGGGTGCCTCTGCCGGCGTCCTTGACGCTGACGGGGAAGGCGCTCGCGCAGATGCAGCTCGCGGCCGCCCAGCTCGACCCCGAGCTCGACCCGTTCGACGTGGCGGGGAAGTTCCTGATGCGGAGCGTGATGCGCGGGATGGGCGGCAAGCTCGACCCGAAGACGATCTTCTACCAGGCGCAGAAGCTGAAGGTGCGCGCGCTCCGCGTGGTCGAGGCGCTCGAACGGCTGATCGGCGCGCGCCCCGGACAGAAGCTCGAGGTCAACTTCCGCGCCGCGAGCCTCGAGACGACGATCCGCCGAGCGGGCCGGCGGCTGGCGCTCGGCCTCACCGCCGGCGCCGCGATCCTCGCGACCGGGCTGACGGCCACGTCCACGCGGGTCGCCGGCTGGGTCCCCGGGGTGTTCGCGGCGATCGCGGCCCTGCTGACGCTCGGCCTGCTGGTCGACCTGATCCGGAGACGCGATTGAAGACGGCGGGCACTGATCTGACTCCGACTCGTTCGACGTCAGTCGAGATCAGCCTCGGCGCCCTTCGAGCGGATCGTCGTGGGGGGCGGGTCGGCCGGCGCGCTCGTGCCGCGCTCGCGCCGGACCGAGCGCATCACGGCCTTCTCCAGGACGAACGCCACGACGGCCATGATCACGCCGACGAACCACCGCTCGACCCGGCGGATCCCCTTCGTCTTGCGTCGCTCGACCGTCACGTCGGTACCTCCGCGTGCTCGGGTGCCGGCAGTCGGCCGAGGATCGTGGTCCCCGCGCCCGGCGCGCTGCGGACCTCGAGCGCACCGTCGAGCGCCGTCAAGCGGTCGGCGATCCCCCGCAGGCCGGAGCCTGACGTCGTCGTCGTGGGATCGAACCCCCGCCCGTCGTCGGCGACGGCGAACTCGAGCACGCCGTTCGTCCGCGCGAGGCTGATCGTGGCCCCGGAGGCCTCGGCGTACTTCGCCACGTTCTGCAGCGCCTCCAGGCACGAGAAGTAGACGGCGGCCTCGACCTCCTGATCGGCTCGCCCGACGCCCGCGTCGCGAACCTCGACCGGGAACCCGACCTTGCGGGCCTGCGCCTCCAATGCGGCCGGCAGCCCCTGATCCGCGAGCAGCGGCGGGTAGATCCCGCGGGCCAGGTCGCGCAGGTCCTCGAGCGCCGTCTGGGTCTCGCCCCGGATCTGATCGATCAACGCGTGCGCCTTCGCGGGGTCGCGCTCGACCAGGTCGTCGGCGAGCTTCAGCTTCACCGAGAGCGCCACGAGCTGCTGCTGGGCACCGTCGTGGATGTTGCGCTCCAGGCGCCGCCGCTCGTGATCCTGTGCGTGGACGATCCGCCGCTGGGCGGCCTTCAACTCTGCCAGGCGCGCCTTCAGGTCCTCGGTCAGGCGCACGTTCCGAAGGACCAACCCGGCCTGCGCCGCCAGGTCGGCGATCAACTTGTCGTCGGCCGGCGAGACCGGGTCGCTCGCCGGCTTCGCGACCGCGAGCGCGCCCAGCAGCTCCCCCGCCTGCTCCACGGCGTACACGCGGTCGACGCCCTCGAGCGCCGGCACGCTCCCGTTCGGCAACGTGACCGGCTCCATCGGCGGGGCGTCGGCCGGCCAGACGGCGACGTCGCGAAGCTCGCGGTCGATCGCGAGCCAGACGTCCGCGCGATCGGCTCCGACGCCCTCGCCGAGCACGCGGGCCATCCGCGCCAGGACGTCCTCGTCGGCGTACGCATCCCCGACGCGCTCGGAGAACTCCGCCAGGACCTCGTACGGCGTCGCGCGCTTGCCG
>DATBLY010000161.1:0-9388 GCA_036555125.1 Actinomycetota bacterium
GACGCGGTACGGGATCTCGAGGTTGCCGATGATCTCCTCCTCGACCGACAGCAGGAACTCGTGCTGGTCCCACGACGTCTCCGGCGTCGAGAACGCGAACATCTCCACCTTGTCGAACTGGTGCACGCGGAACATCCCGCCCAGGTCCTTGCCGTACGTTCCCGCCTCCCGACGGAAGCACGTCGAGTACCCCGCGTAGTGCAGCGGCAGCTGGGCCTCGTCGAGGATCTCGCCCAGGTGGAACGCCGCGAGCGGAACCTCCGCCGTCCCGACCAGGTACAGCTCGTCCTCCTCGGTCTTGTAGATGTTCGCGGCGTCGGTGGGCAGGAACCCCGTGCCGTACATCGCGTCCTCGCGCACGAGCACCGGCGGGATCACCGGCACGAACCCCTTCGCCGCCAGGACGTCCATCGCGTGGCGCATCAGCGCGAACTGCACGAAGACGAGGTCGCCCAGCAGGTACACGAAGCGGGAGCCGCTCGTGCGCGCGCCGCGATCGGTGTCCAGGACGCCGAGGAGCTCACCGAGCTCGGCGTGATCGCGCGGCGCGAAATCGAACGCCGGCGGCTCGAGGTGCCGCTTGATCTCGACCGCGTCCTCGTCGGTGAACCCGTCCGGCGCGGAGTCGTGGGGCGCGTTCGGGATGCGCGCGAGGAGCGACGCGAGCGCCTCCTCCGCCTCCGCCAGCTGCGGGTCCAGCTCCTTCAGCTCGGCCGACACCTTCGCGACGTCCTCGATCAGCGTCTGCTTCTCGGCGCCCTGCGCCTTGCCGATCGCCTTCGACGCGCGGTTCTGCTCGGCCCGAAGCTCCTCGACCCGGGCCGTCAGCTGCCGCCGACGTTCGTCGGCGGCGAGCAGCTCGTCCACGCTCCCGCCCAGGTTCCGCCGCGCCAACGCGCGGCGGAACCGCTCCGGATCCTCGCGGACCGCCCGGACGTCGAGCACTACGGCACCTTGACCTGTTGGGTCTTCTCGCCGCCCGGCGGCGGAGGCGTCGCGGCCTTCTCGGCCGCCTGGCCCGAGCCGGCCGCCGCAGCCCCGCCCGCGTCCATGATGCTCTGCCCGTGGAAGAGTCCGCCCTCCTCGACCACGAGCGTCTTCGACGTGATGTTGCCGTCGATCCGGCCCCCGCGGGCGAGGTGTGCCTTGCCCTTGACGATGATGTTGCCCTTGAAGCGGCCGGCGACGGTCACGTTCTGCGCGCGGATGTCGGCCTCGACCTGGCTCTGCGGCGAGAGCGTCACGTCGCCGTCGGCGTTGATCTGGCCCTTCACCTGCCCGTCGATCCGGAGCGAGCCGGCCGACACCACGTTGCCGTCCAGGCGCGCGCCGGCGCCGACGATCGTGACCTCACCGTTCTCCGCCATGTGACCGCCCTCCATCGCTCCGGAGGCCGCCGCTTCCGCGTCGGCCTCGCCGGTCCCTTCGTCCTTGCGCCAGATCATCCCGCGATCGCCTCTTCGGGGGTCGCGAGCGCCCGGCGGATCGCTTCCTCTTCCTCCGCGCTCAGGTTGTAGCCGCTGCGGCCCTCGGCCACCGGCTTCGCGTACACCCGCGTCTCCTGCCGCCCGTTGATCGAGGTCAGCACGGCGCCCGTTCCGTGATCGTCGAGCAGGGCGCAGGAGAACGACAGCCGGCCGCCGACATCCTCGAACGCGTCGTAGCGGACGACGGCGACCCGCCGCACGCTGCCCTCGATCATGACCTCCTGCCGCTTGTCCGTGCCGTGGAGGGCTCGGACGGCGCGCTCGAGCCGCTCGATCTGGGCGGCCTGGCCGTCCAGGACGCCGCGCAAGGCGTCGTCCAGCTTGATCGGACCGCCGGGCTCGCGGCCACGACGCCGCGTGGAGGCGGCGGCCCCGGAGAACAGCAGCGCCAGCGCGCCCAGGCCCAGCGCGATCAGCACCAGGAGCGTGAGCGTTCGATCGGAGAAGATCATCGGCGGCGCCGTCCTCTCGCGGGGCGGAATCAGGCCTTCTACCTGCGGTTTCGAGCGGGCCCCAGAGTATACGACGGGCACCCGGCGCCCCGGGAGACGGGGGAGCCGTCCCGGCGGGACGACGATCCCGGACACGGAACCGCCCGGGCCGCGTGAGCGGCCCGGGCGATCGCCGTCAGGAGCCTGATGTCACCAGTTCTTCCAACCGGCACCCGCGGCCACCAAGAAGGCGGCGACGGCGCCGAAGGAAAGCAGGAGTCGGCGGAGCCGTTCCATGCGCTTCCACTCCTTCCGTCCAGGTTCCTCATCCGTAGTTCTCGGCAGTTCCCGTCGGCCCTTTAGGGCACGCGTCGTATCCCCCGAGCGGCGGACCCACGCGCTCAAGCGCCGTCCGCGCTGCCCCGATATCGCTCGAAAGGGAGTCCCATCCTCGAGGAGCCGCGTGAGACTGATCCTGTTCACGGTCACGGCGTCGGTCGCCGTCGGGCTGATCCTCGGCCACGGCCTGCGCGGGTTCCCGCTCGTCAGGCCCCGGTGGACCGCGCTCGCGTTCGCCGCCGTCGCGGCCCAGCTGCTCCCGATCGTGGGGCTCGCGGGGTCGATCCTGTTGTTCGCGTCGTTCGCGGCGCTGATCGCCTTCGCCGCCGTGAACCTCCGCGTGCCCGGGTTCGCGCCGGTCCTGATCGGGCTCGCCCTGAACGCGCTCGTGATCGTGGCCAACCAGGGCATGCCGGTGACGCGCGACGCGTTGGTCGCCTCCAACCAGTCGGCGACGCTCACCGCGCTCGTGACGGACGGTGGATCGAAGCACCACCTGGCCGACGACGACACGCGGCTCGTGTTCCTGGCGGACGCGATCGCGGTGGGCGCGCCGATCGATCAGGCGATCTCGGTCGGGGACATCCTCGTGCACGTCGGCGTCGGGTGGTTCGTGATCGCCGCGATGCCGAAGCGGCGACGCGCGGCCTGGACGCGGTCGGTGGCGTGATGGCGGCCGGCGGCGACACCATCGAGCGGACGGACGCCGCGCCCGCGGCCCCGCTGCCGAGCGCGACGAAGGTCTCGCTGCTCGAGGTCTGGCTGGTCCTGCCCACGACGGCGTGGCTCTGCTGGAAGGCGTGGGAGGCCGACTGGACCGCCGTGGGGTGGGGAGCGCTCTTCTTCGTGATCTGCATCGCGGCCGTCGACCT
Source organism: Actinomycetota bacterium (assembly GCA_036555125.1). GTDB lineage: Bacteria > Actinomycetota > UBA4738 > UBA4738 > HRBIN12 > DATBLY01. The sequence goes on from DATBLY010000161.1 coordinate 3,130, forward strand.
GATCCCGATCCCGGCGTGGGGCGACATCGAGCTGTCGCTCTCGTTCCCGATCGCGATCGGCGTCGCGATGCTGTATCCGCCGGCGGTCGCCGGTCTGATCGCCGCGGTCGGCTCGTGCGACCTGCACGAGTTCCGCCGCGACACGCCGCTGATGCGCGCGCTGTGGAACCGGATGCAGATGGCGCTCGCGATCGTGGCCGCCAGCACGGTCTTCCACCAGCTGGCCCACGTCTCCGATCCGTGGTGGACGCTCGTGCCGGCGGCCCTGGCGGCGACGATCTCGGCGTACCTGATCAACGCGCTCCTGGTGGCCCTGCACGCCTCCTACCAGTACGGGATGACCCTGCGGCGGGTGCTGGCGAAGATGCACGGCAGCCGACCGGTGGAGTTCCTCCTGTCCTACCTGGGGCTCGCGCTGTTCGGGGTGGTGATCGCGCGGTTCTTCATCGAGGAGGGCGCGTGGTCGGTCGTGGTGTTCCTGGCCCCCCTGGTGTTCGCCCGACAGATGTACTTCCGCAGCCGCGTGCTGGCCGATCGGCTGGCCGAGCAGAACGAGCTGCTGGCGGAGCAGGCGGAGCACCTGGAGAAGCTCCTGCGCAAGGAGACGGCGACGGTCGACCAGCTCCGCGAGCTCAACCGGATGAAGGGCGAGTTCGTCGCGACCGTCTCGCACGAGCTGCGGACCCCGATCACGGCGCTGATCGGATACGCGAAGACCCTGCGCCAGCCGCAGTTCAGCGAGGACGCCGCGATCCGTGAGGAGTTCCTCGAGCGGATGGAGCGACAGGGCAACCGCCTGGTGGGCCTGGTCGAGAACCTCCTGCTCACCTCCCGCCTCGAGAACGACCAGCTCTCGCTCTCGATCGGCCGCGTGCTGTTCGAGGACCTCGCGCGGGAGGTCGTGGAGGGCCTCGGCAACGACGCCGAGCGGATCCGCGTCGCGATCCCGGACGACCTCCCGGTGCTCCACACCGACCGTCAGCACCTGGGCCGTGTGATGTCGAACCTGATCGACAACGCCCTCAAGTACTCGGCCGAGGACGGAGCCGTCGAGCTGGGAGCGCGGGCCGAGGGTCCCGACGTCGTCTTCTGGGTCGCCGACCGAGGGGTCGGGATCGAACCCGAGTACCTCGTGCGCATCTTCGAGCGCTTCTATCAGGTCGATTCCTCGCACACCCGGCGCTTCCGCGGAGCCGGGCTCGGGCTGTCGATGGTCCGGGAGCTCGTGCAGCACCTGGGCGGCTCGGTCCACGTGGAGAGCGCCCTGGGCGAGGGCAGCACGTTCTCGGTCCGGCTCCCGGTCGAGGGACCGGCCCACACGACCACCCCATGACCGCGGGGCCGGCCTTCGGCGAGGACCTCCAGCGCCGGATCGACCTGTGGAAGGGCGGCGGCGCGCTGGTGTGGTGCGCGCTCCTGGGGTGGTTCGCCCTGGTGCGGGGACAGCGCGTCCCGATCCTGGGGTTCGCCGACGTCGCGACGCACGAGCTGGGGCACGCGATCTGGTGGCAGCTCACGCACAGCGAGTTCGTCATGCTCGTGATGGGGAACGGCACGCAGGTCCTGGTGCCGCTGCTCGCGGGGATCGCCTTCTTCCTCGTACGGCGGAACTGGGTGGCGCTGGGGATGTGCCTGGCGTGGTGCGCCACCGCGCTCGCCGACACGGCCGCCTACGTCTACGACGCCCCGCGCGGCGAGCTGACGCTGATCGGGTTCGGTCCGATCGGCGACCAGGACCAGATGCTCGGCGACTGGGCGCGCATCCTGGGACCGGAACACCTGGACAAGCTGTACCTGGCCGACCCCTGGGCCTCCGACCTCCGCCACCTCGCCCTAGCGGTCTGGCTGTGCGCCGTCGCCGTGGTCGCGGCCGGCCTCCTGTGGACGTGGCAGCGGATCCGGAACGAGCGGCGGGCCCCGGTGCGCGCATGGCCCGCCGAGGTGCCCGTCGGGCCGCGACGGCGGACCGGCCCCACCGCACCTGGGTTCACCTTCCCCGAGCGGCCGCGATAGCATCGCGGCCTCATGGAACCGTCCCTGCGGACGGCCGTCGGCTCTCCCGTCGGCACGATCCTCGCCCACCGCTACGAGATCCGAGCGCCCCTCGGACGCGGCGGCATGGGCGAGGTGTTCGAGGCCGTCGACCGTCAGCTCGACCGGACCGTCGCCGTGAAGATCCTGCGTCCGGAGCTCGCGGCGGATCGCCGGCTGGTCGGCCGGTTCCGGCGCGAGGCACGGACCACGGCCCGCCTGTCGCATCCCGGCATCGTGGGTGTGTACGACGTCGGCGAGGAGGGCGGGCGGGTCTTCATCGTGATGGAGTTCGTCGCGGGCTCGACGTTCACCGAGCTCGTGCGGCTCGCCCCCCTGCCCCCCGCCTCGGTCGCCCGGATCGGGGCGGCGATCGCCGACGCCCTCGCGCACGCTCACGAGCGTGGCGTCGTCCACCGAGACGTGTCGCCGGGCAACCTGATGCTCACGTCGGCGGGCGACGCCAAGCTGCTCGACCTCGGGATCGCGCGCGCCGCCCAGGGTTCGGCCGGCGGACCCGCATCCACGAGCGTCCGCGGGACGCCCGCGTACGTCGCCCCCGAGCAGGCGCGCGGCGGACCGACCGACCAGCGCGCCGACCTCTACGCCCTCGGCGTCGTGCTGACCGAGCTGCTGACCGGCGACCCGCCGGCCGCGAGCGGCGGATGGGGCATCGAGCGGCCGCGCGTGGTAGCGGCCGCCGGCGAGCGGTTCGCGGCCGTGCTCGACCGATGCCGGGCCTTCGACCCGGGCGAGCGCTACGCCCGGGCCCAGGGGCTCTCGACGGACCTGCGCGCGTTGTCCTCGTCCCTCGCGACCACCACGCCGCTCGCGCTCGCGCGGCGCCCGCGGGCGATCGGCGCGGGGTCGCGGAGCGACACCGCGCCGCTCCCGGTGATCCGGACCGAGCGGCTGGGGACGCGCCGCTCGCGCCGCGTCCCCCGCCTCCTGATCGTGATCGCCGCCGGATTCACGCTGCTCGGGGCGGCGTGGGTGGTGGTCCCTGCGATCTGGGGCCTCGGCATCCCCCTGAGCCCAAGGGTCCTCGCGCCGGAGCCGATCCCGACGCCGACCGGACTCACGGTGATCACCGGATGCGACGGCTGGCTCTCGGCCGGGGCGCAGCTCACCTGGAGCGCGAGCGAGGGTGCGACCGCCTACCGGATCTTCCGGAGCGAGAGCGGCGGGGGCTTCCGCCTGGTCGACACGGTGTCGGCCGCCGAGACGTCGCTGGCGTTCCCCGGGCCCGCATCCGGCGTCGGCGGGGCGGGGGGGACGCTGCGCTACCTGGACGGCGACCTGGGGGTTTCCCTCTCGTACGCCTACCGCGTGCAGGCGGTGGACGGGCTCCGCGTCAGCGCCCGGAGCGCCGCGGTCACGGCCGACACGCCCCTGCTCTGCCTGACCTGATCCGGAACCTTTCGGTTCCTTGCCCTATCGGATACGCGGGCGTTCCGCCTGTCGGACCGAAGGGCTAGCGTTGACGCCATGTCGCGGAGGCTCCGACCGTTCGTGGAACGCGAGGCGACCTGGGCGCTCGTGCTGGCGGCCCTCGGCTTCGTCTCGCTGTACACGACGCTGCCGGCGTCGATCGCCCTCGCGATCCGCTCGGCGCGGCGCCGAACGCTCGTCGACGGCGTCGAGCCCGCGATCGCCGCGCTCGCGGTGGCGGTCGGCCTGGTGACGTTCCTCCTCGGCTACCCCGCGATGCGCGCCCTCGTGATCGCGGCCGAGGATGCGTCCGAAGCCCGGTTCGCGCTCTTGGCGCTGCTCGGGCTCGCGGTCGCGATCTGGTTCCTCGCCGATGCGGCCGTCCACCTGCATCCCGAGCGCCTCACGGCCCGCAGGATCGCGATCGGCGGGATCGGGGTGGCCGTCGGCGCGGCGCTGTCGATCGCAACCGTGATGATCGCGGTCGGCTTCGAGGCGTGGGGCGTCACCCCCGGCTCGGGGTGAGCGGCGCGGACCCCCGTCGCCGATAGCCGCGTCCCGGATCGGATCACGCCAGGACATCCGAAGGCTCCACTTGAACGCGGCCTTCGGGCGGTCCATCCGGTCGACGGTCGGGCCTGGGTCCCGCGAGAGGTCACCCACGCTCAGGGCCTGAAGCCCGCGGTTCCCACCGGTCCGACGACCTAGCGTTGTGATCGGAGGCGACATGCGCGGCTGGATCGTCGCGGTTGCGACCGGGTTGGTGCTGTCCGGGTGCTCTCCCGTGCCCCGGCTACCCGGAGTCGGAGATGCGCCCGAGTCGATCCGGATCGTCTTCGCGGGCGACGTGATGCTGGGACGTGGGGTTGCACCGGTCGCGCGCTTCGACCCACAGAGCATCTTCGCGGGCGCCCGGCTCCAGCTGACCGCGGGGGACCTGACCGTCGCGAACCTCGAATCCCCGCTCACGCGACGATCTCATACCGCCGGCAACCCCGATGAGCTCGAGGGGAGCCCGAGGGCCGCCCACATCTTGGCGGACGCCGGGTTCTCCGCGATGGCGATCGCCAACAACCACGCCGGTGATGCCGGGCCCGCCACCGTCATCGATACGGTTGCCGCGCTGCGGCGAGCCGGTCTCCGCCCGATCGGGCGCACGTCGAAGGCGACCATCTTCGACCGCGGCGGGATCGCGGTGGCGCTCCTCGCGTACGACGCGTCGGCGGGCAGCAGCGGGGTGGGGTCCGTCGCGCGGTGGCACCCTCGCCGGGTCCGCGCCTCGGTGCGCGATGCCGCGACGCACGCCGACGTCGTGGCCGTCGCCCTGCACGGCGGCATCGCGTACAGCCCCGTGGCCGACAGATCCCTGATGGACCTCGCGCGACGTCTCGCCCGGTGGGGGGCAGACATCGTCTGGTGCCACGGTCCCCACGTGGTGCAACCGATCGTCACGATCGATCCCGACCGCGACGGTCGACCCACGGTCGTCGCGACGAGCCTGGGCAACCTGGTCTTCGACCGGCAGGGGATCCCCGGTACCGATCGCGGCGCCCTCCTCGAGGTGCGGGTCGACGCGGACGGCGTCTCGGCCTTCCGCGTAGGAGCGACGTCGATCGAGATGGGGCGCGTGACGTTCCTCCGATGGCTCCCGCCCCCGGGGGACGCGGTCGCGTTCGACGGGAGCTGGTGGGCGATGACCCGATCTGCGCCCGTCCGTACACCCCGGGCGCGCCCCGATCGGATGCCCGGGTTCCCGGGCGAGGGGTGGGTCGTCGCCGACTCCGCGCTCGGAGACGTGAACGGAGACGGGCTGGACGAGATCGTCGTGTCGTCCCGATGGCCGTTCTCATCCGGGTCGCAGATCGGACGTCTGCCCTGGCACCGATGGGTCGACAGGAACGGGATGAAGGCGGTCGTCGGGGTCTACCGGGCGGACGACCTCGAGCCGCTGTGGATCGCGACCAGCGTGCTGCGTCCGGTGGCCCGCGTGGTCCCGTGCGGTTCCGCGCTGGTGGTCGCCTACACCGCCCTGGACGACCCGACCGTGGTCGCGACCGGCCTGTGGCCGTGGCGTGGGTTCGGGTTCACCTCGTCCGTCGATCTGCCCGGTGCAGGAACCCCGGGCTGCTTCGACGTGACCGGCGACGGGATCGCCGACCCCGTCGTGACCGGAAGGAGCCTTCCATGAAGCGCAACGCGTTCGCGCTGACGGTCGCCCTCGCCATGATCGCGACCGCGTGCACCCAGGGGCCGACGACCACACCGTCACCCTCACCGTCCGGCACGACGACGACGTCGCCGGCACCCGCCATGACGCTGCCGATGGTCGCGTCGGGGTTCGGCCAGCTGCCGTCGATCCCGCTGATCACCGATACACCTGCGTACGTGGGCCCCTCGACCCCGCACTCGCTGACCGGCGTCGACATGACCGATGCGCTCCGGTCGTGGATGTCTGACCCGGCGATCCTCGACGCGATCGAGCGCCACGGGTTCGTCGTCCTGCCCACCGACCCTGCGGATCCGAGCGGGATCCGCCTGTTCTGGCACATCTACGAACAGGTGAGCTACGACCAGGGCACCGTCTACGTCACCACCGACGTCGGGTATCACTACTGGCACCTCCTGTTCGACAAGGTGCTTCGTGCCCTCGAGCAAGACGTCTTCCTGCCGAAGCTCCGGACCCTCGCCGCCGGGATGCTCAGCGGAGCCCAGGCCCAGGAGCAGGGCTTGCGCGGTTCCGCCCTCGGAACCGACGCGGCTCGCGTGCTCGGTCTGATGCAGGTGGAGGCCGCGCTGG
>DATBLY010000077.1:0-3084 GCA_036555125.1 Actinomycetota bacterium
AGCCGGCGACCGTTCGCGCGAGGTCTCGGTGCAGGTCGCCGCGGATCTCCAGGCGTCGGTGGATCCGACGGCGTTCGACCGGATCCTCTCGAACCTCGTCACGAACGCGCTGCGCTACGGCAAGCCGCCGGTGATCGTGTATGCGCGCCAGATCGACGGACGGCTCGAGGTCGCGGTCGAGGATCGCGGCGAAGGCGTCCCCCGCGAGTTCGTCCCCGCACTGTTCGAGCGCTTCAGCCGCAGCGACGCCGCGCGCCCTCGCGGTCCCGGCACCGGGCTCGGCCTCGCGATCGCGCAGTCCTACGCGGAGGCCCACCAGGGCCGGCTGGAGTACCGCGAGGCGGACCCGCACGGCGCGCGCTTCGAGGTCGTGCTGCCCGCGGACGTGGCCTGACTCGAGGCCTGCGGGGTCTTGTCAACACAGTCGTCAGCGGTATAGCGTCGAGCTCATGCGGCTGACGATCCGGGCCGGGAGCCCCCTGCGACGTCGTGGGTTTGCTCTCGCCTTGGCGGTTTCGGCCGTGATCGTGCTGACCGCCGTGCGCGAGGGCCGAGCCGATCCTCCTCCAGATCGGGTGCTGACGATCGACTTCGTCACGGGCCTCGACTTCGTCGATCCGGCGCTCGGGTTCTTCAACCCGACGTGGCAGGCCGAGCAGGCAACCTGCGCCCTGCTGGTCAACTACGGCGACGAAAGTGGACCCTCGGCCGTGCGGCTCCGGCCGGAGATTGCGACCGGAATGCCGACCGTCTCCCCGGACGGGCGTGTGTACACGTTCACGCTCAGGGACGACTTCCACTTCTCCCCGCCCTCGGGAGCCGCTGTCACGGCCCTCGCGTTCAAGCGGACCTTCGAGCGGACGCTGCACCAGCAAATGGCGTCGCCCGCCCAGCCGTTCTTCGACGACATCGAAGGCGCAAAGGAGGTCATCGCGGGGCAGCAGACCGAGATCAGCGGAATCGTCGCTTCGGGCCAGACGCTGTCGTTCACCCTCGAGGAGCCCGCGGCCGACTTCCTCAACCGCCTTGCGCTGCCATTTGCGTGCCCGCTCCCGATCGGGACGGCGGTCACGCCAAACGGTCTGGCCGCTCCGATCCCCGGCACGGGCCCCTACTACATCAGCGCCTACGAGGGCCAGAACAGCATGCTCCTGCTCGCAAACCCGAACTACGGCGGCGAGCGACCGCAGCGATTCGACGAGATCCGCTACCGCTTCGGCCTCCCCCTGGAGCAAATTCGGACGTCGATCGAAGCGGGTACGACCGACTACGGGCCCGTGCCGCCCGCCTCGCACGAAGAGCTCGAGACCCTGTACGGCCCGGGCAGCGCGGCCGAGGCGGCCGGGAACCAGCAGTGGTTCCCGTTCGTCGGACCGATCCTCCGGTACCTGGCGCTGAACCACGATCGCCCGCTCTTCGGCGACGCGGACGCCGACACCGACCTCGACCCGCTTGGCAACGTCCGCCTGAAGCAGGCCGTCAACTACGCGATCGACCGGACCGCCCTGGCGGCAGCCTTCGGACACAAGGCCGGCTTTCCGTACGACCACTACCTGACCTCGGTCTTTCCGGGCGCGCAGGACGTCTCGTTGTACCCCGACGTTCCCGACATCGCGACCGCACAAGAGCTTGCCGGGTGGGACCCAAGCAAGCCGATGCGCCCCGCGGTCATGTACACGTTCAGCACCCCGCCCGGCCCGACCGTCGCGAACATCGTGAAGGACAACCTGGCCGAGATCGGGCTGGACGTCCAGATCCAGGCGTTCCCGCGCGCCATCCAGTTCACGAAGGCGGGCACGCGTGGTGAGCCGTTCGACATCACGCTCGAAGCCTGGTTCCCGAACTACTTCGACTCCGGCAACGTGCTCTTCCTGCTCGACGGCACGACGATCAAGGCGACGAACAACACCAACTTCTCGTACTTCAACGACCCCGGCTACAACGCCGCCTTCGCGGCCGCGAATGCCCTCACCGGCACCGCCCGCCAACAGGCCCTCGGGGAGCTCGACGTCGTGACCGCGAGGGACAAGGCGCCGATGGCCGCGTTCATGGGCGGGAACGTGCGCGAGTTCTTCTCCCGCCGGATCGGCTGCCAGCAGTTCGGACCGCAGGAGGCGAGTGTCCGGCTCGTCACGCTCTGCATCCGGCCCGAGATCTCCGTCGATGACGTCGGCCTGGACGAAGACGAGGAGGCGACGTTCACGGTCAGGCTCTCCAGCGAGCAGACCGGACAGGTGACCGTCGGATACCAGACCGCAGACGGAACGGCGGTCGCCGGTCAGGACTACACGGCGTCGAGCGGAACGCTCACCTTCGCGCCGGGCCAGCGTTCGAAGCCGGTCGTCGTCGACGTGATCGACGACGGCACCGCCGAGCCTGACGAGCACTTCCGTCTCGTGCTTTCCGCGCCGAGTACCGGCACGCTCGTGGACGCCGAGGCCAGGGCGACGATCGCCGCGAGCGACAACGGCGGCGGCCCGCCACCTCCGCCTCCCCCCGGCCCGCCCCCGCCGGGTCCACCACCTCCTCCGCCGGCTCCACCGCCGGCGCCGCCCCCGCCGCTGCCTCGCGCACCGCAGGCCTCGGTCGGCTCCGGAGCAGTGACGGTCGCCGGCAACGTCGCGCCGGTCCCGCTCACCTGCACGGGAAGCGTCGCCTGCAAGGGGGTCGCCGACCTCTTCGCGAGCGGCCCACAGCTGAAGATTCTGGCGGCGGACGCCAGGACGAAGCTCGGGTCGGGGCGCTTCGCGATCGCCGCCCGTAAGAAGGGGAAGATCCGGATCCGCCTCACCCGTCGTGGCGCTCAGCTCGTGCGCCGTAAGGGACGAATCCGAGTCCAGATCGTGGTGTCGCTCCAGCGCCAGGGCGCGAGGCCGAAGGTGATGCGCAAGACGATCACCCTTGTGACCAAACGCCGGTAGCTCGGGAACGAGGAGAACCCGCGAGAGTGGAGCCAGCCGGGCTCGAACCGGCGACCTTCGCGCTGCCAGCGCGACGCTCTCCCAACTGAGCTATGGCCCCGCGGGCGGGATTGTAGCTAGGAGGGCCTAGGCGCTCGCCGCGTCGAGCTCGACGGACGGCATG
>DATBLY010000079.1:0-44055 GCA_036555125.1 Actinomycetota bacterium
GAACGTCGGCAGTGCGATGGCGATCAGGATGCCGATGATCAGAACGACCACCATCAGCTCGATGAGGGTGAAGCCCTCCTCATCCTTGTTGCGCTCGATGAAGCGCTTGAGCATCTGCCTTCGCCTCCTTCCCTTGGATCAGGCGCGCCCCCATGACGCGCTCCAAGGGTGGTTTCGGTCCGACCTCGAGCCACCTTGAGGGGTGCCTCGGCCGGATCTCGGAAGATGCCTCGAAGGGACTACTCGGGACCCGGTAGCCCGGACCCGCTACCAACCACCGGCGGTGGGTGTGGTGGCGGTCACGTTGCCGGGCGTCCCGGCCCACGTCGCCGAACAGTTGGCCGCCGTGGTCGTCGAGCCGTAGCGGGTCCCCGTGAGCGAGTCGACGATCAGGAAGCACGTCGTGGAGTTCGACATCCGAGCGGCGGCGAACTGGCTCGCGTTGGAGGCCACGCTGATCGAGCCCGTGCCTGCCCCGCTCACGCAGACGGGCGCACCGGTCGAGACGGACGGGGTCCCGCCCGCCACGTAGCACTGGTTGTTCACGATCGTGACGATCCCTGTGGACGTCTCGTTCGCGCTCGTGAAGTTCGCCTGGTCGGTGAACATGATCCTGGCGGCCAGGACGCTGTTGCGGAGATCGGACTGCGCCCCTCGGTCCTGGAATCGACCCTTGACGCCGATGTACGTGGGCAGGCCCATCACGATCAGGATCGCGAAGATCATCAGCACGACCATGAGCTCGATCAGGGTGAACCCCTGCTCGTCGTCGTTGAGCCGTTCCGTCAGTCGCCGCATCGCTCGGACCTCCTTCCCACGAACCTCGAGACCCCCTGGGTGGGGTCGCCTACGTACGCATCGGCAAGGAACGGCCCGGGGTTTACCCCCGGGCCGGGTTCCAGCCGTTCGCCTGCTCGGGACGGGTGCCCGCCCGATACGTACGTAGTCCTACCGGGTCATTGGATCAGCTTGATGATGTTGAACATCGGCATGTAGAGGGCGATCACGGCCGCGCCCACCGCGCCGCCGATGATCGCGATCAGCAGCGGCTCGATCAGCGAGGTCAGCGCGTCGACGGAGGCCTCCACCTCGTTGTCGTAGAAGTTCGCCACCTTGTCCAACATGGTGTCGATCTGGCCCGTCTCCTCGCCGACGGCCAGCATCTGCACGACCATCGGGGGGAAGATCGCGTGCTTGCTGAGCGGCTTCGCGATCGACTCGCCCTCCCGCACGCTGTTCTGGACGTCGGCCACCGCCTTCGCGATCACCCGGTTGTTCACGGTGTCCGTGACGATGTCGAGCGCCTGGAGGATCGGCACGCCCGACCGCAGCAGCATCCCCAACGTGCTCGAGAACCGGGAGAGCGCCGTCTTGTGGAAGAGCGAGCCGAACACCGGCACCTTCAGCTTCAGCCGGTCGACCACCTCGCGCCCGTTCGCCGTGCGCTTGTACCGGTTGAAGAAGAACCGTGCGGCCACCGCGAGGAGGATGAAGACGTACCAGTACTTCTTCATCATCTCCGACATCATCAGCAGGACGCGCGTCGGGAGCGGGAGCGTGCCACCCAGCTGGGCGTAGATGTTCTTGAACTGCGGGACGACGAACAGCAGCATCGCCGACATGATCAGGACGACCAGGGCGACGACCGCGATGGGGTACGTCATGGCCGACTTGATCTTCTGGCGGAGGTGCACCTCGCGCTCCAAGAGGGACGCCAGGCGGAGCAGGACGTCGTCCAGGACGCCGCCCGTCTCGCCGGACTTGATCATCGCGATGTAGAGGTCGTTGAAGACCTTCGGGTGCTTCGCCATCGCCGCCGAGAGCGATGCGCCCTGCTCGACGTCGTTGCGCACGGCCTCGAGGACGCGAGCGAGCTCCTTGCTGTCGGTCTGCTCGGCCAGGATCGCCAGGCCACGCAGGATCGGCAGCCCCGAGTTCACCATCGTGGCGAACTGCCGGGAGAAGACCGAGAGCTCCTTCAGCTTGACCTTCGCCGGCCGGACGTTGATCTCGATGTTGAGGCCCTTCTTCTCCTTCCCCACCTCGAGGGGCGTGTAGCCCATCTCGCGGAGGCGGTCGAGGACGAGGCGCTCGTTGTCGGCGACCAGCGTGCCGCTGACCAGGTTCCCGGAACGGTCGCGGACCTTGTACTGATAGGTGTCAGGCATAGGAGTCACCGCCCATCATCATTCCTCCCATCGACATCGCGCTCCCGCCGTTGTCCGACGCCTGGATGAAGGCGGACCCGACGAGTCGCTGGAGCTCTTCCGGGTCGTGGCAACGCTCGAAGGCCATCTGCTGCGAGACGCGACCGGCCTTGACGTGCCCGGCCAGGGACATGTCCATCGTCTGCATCCCGTAGCGCCCACCGGCCTGCATCGCCGAGTAGATCTGGTGGACCTTGCCCTCCCGGACCAGGTTCCGGATCCCGGGCGTGGCGACCAGGACCTCGGAAGCCACGACGCGTCCCTGCCCGTCGGCCGTCTGGATCAGCTGCTGCGTGACGACACCCTGCAGCGTGGTCGCGAGCTGGACCCGCACCTGCTGCTGCTGGTGCGGCGGGAAGACGTCGATGATGCGGTCGATCGTCTGGGGCGCGTCCTGCGTGTGGAGCGTCGCGAACACGAGGTGACCGGTCTCGGCGGCGGTGATCGCGGTCGAGATCGTCTCGAGGTCCCGCATCTCGCCGACGAGGATCACGTCGGGGTCCTGCCGCAGGACGTGCTTGAGGGCCTGCCCGAACCCCTGCGTGTCGGCTCCGACCTCGCGCTGGTTGACGATGCACTTCTTGTGCTTGTGCAGGAACTCGATCGGATCCTCGACGGTCATGATGTGACCCGCCCGCTCGGTGTTCACGACGTCGATCATCCCGGCGAGGGTCGTCGACTTGCCCGAGCCCGTCGGACCGGTCACCACGACGAACCCGCGGGGGAACCGCGCGAGGTCGGCCACGACGGCCGGCAAGCCGAGCGTGTCGAGCGTCTTGATGTCGAAGGGGATCAACCGGAACGCGGCGCCGATCGCGTCGCGCTGCTGGTAGACGTTCACGCGGAAGCGCGCCTTCCCCGGCAGCGAGTACGACATGTCCAGCTCGAGCTCCTGCTCGAACCGCTCGCGCAGCTTCTGCGGCAGGATCGCGTAGATCATCCCCTGCAGCGATCGTGGCGAGAGCATCGGGTAGTTCGGGAGCGCCTCGAGGTCCCCGTGGACGCGGACGGTGGGGGGAGCCCCCGCCGTGAGGTGCAGGTCCGAGCCCCCGACCTCCAGGAGCGCCGAGAGCAGCTCGGGGACGGGGATCTGAACGTCGTCGTTCTCGGGTACGACCGTGCTCATCTCACTTCACCACCCTTGCGACCTCTTCGATGGAGGTTTGGCCCAAGCGGGCCTTCTCCAGACCGTCGTCGCGGAGCGTGACCATCCCCTGCTGCACCGCGACCCTCCTGATCTCATCGGCGGATGCACGGTCGACCGTGAGCCGCTCGATCTCTTCGCTCATCGGCATGACCTCGTACAGCCCCGCCCGCCCGCGGAACCCCGTGTTCGAGCAGGCCGAACAGCCCACGGCCCGCCAGAGCTCCGTGATCTCGGGCCAGAGCCACTCGGGGTACCCGGCCTCGCTCAGCTCGGCCTGGTCGGGCTTGTACGACTCCTTGCAGCGCTCGCACAGCTTGCGGGCGAGCCTCTGCGCCACGACGGCGTCGATCGCCGACGCGACCAGGAACGTCTCCACCTCCATCTCGACCAGGCGAGAGATCGCCGATGGCGCGTCGTTCGTGTGGAGCGACGACAGGACGAGGTGTCCGGTGAGGGCGGCCTCGATCGCGATCGTGGCCGTCTCCTTGTCGCGGATCTCACCGATCAGCACGATGTCGGGGTCGGCCCGCAGGATCGAACGCAGCGCCGACGCGAACGTCAGCCCGGCCTTGGGGTTGACCTGGATCTGGTTGACACCGTTCAGCCGATACTCGACCGGGTCCTCGACCGTGATGATGTTGCGGTCCTCCTGGTTGAGGATGTTCAGCGTGGCGTACATCGTGGTCGACTTCCCCGAACCGGTCGGCCCGGTGACCAGGATCGCTCCGTACGGCTTGCGGAAGGACGCTTCGAAGCGCTTGTACGCGTCGGCGAGGAAGCCGAGATCCTCGAGCTTCAGCAGCGCGTTCGACTTGTCCAGGACGCGGATCACGACCTTCTCGCCGTAGACGGTGGGGAGCGTCGCGACGCGCAGGTCGAGCTGGCGGCCGCCGACCCGCATGCTGATCCGTCCGTCCTGCGGCACGCGCTTCTCGGCGATGTTCAGGTCGGCCATGACCTTGAGCCGGCTGATCAGGCCGCCCTGGATGTTCTTGGGCGAATGCATCACGTCGTGGAGCACGCCGTCGACGCGGAACCGGACCCGGACGTCGATCTCGTTGGGCTCGATGTGGACGTCGGAGGCGCGGTCCCCGACCGCCTGGGTCATGATCGCCTGGACAAGCTTGACGATCGGCGCCTCCTCGACGGCGGCGTCCATCTGCTCGTCGTCGGTCTCGAGCTGTTCGGCCGCCTGGGTCGCGAGGGCTTCGACCTGCCCGTCCATGCCCGCGAAGCGCTGGATCGCCGCTTCGACGTCGGCGGCGGTCGCGACGACCGGCTGGACGTCGCGGTTCGTGATCGTGCGGATGTCGTCGAGGGCGTAGACGTTGGCCGGGTCGGACATCGCCACCAGGAGCTTCCCGTCGCGCTCCCCGATCGGGATCGCGCGGTACCTTCGGGCGAGGGCATCGGGGAGCAGCGTCGTGGAGCTCGGATCGATCTGGTAGTCGTTGAGGTCGACGAACTCGAGACCCACCTGTTCGGCGAGGGCACGGACCAGGTCGGACTCCTTGATCATCCCGAGGTCGATCAGGACCCGGCCCAGGGACTTCGGGGTCTTGCGGTGCTCCTCGAGCGCCTGCTCCAGCTGGGTAGACGTGATCAGACCCTGCTCGATCAGGATCTGTCCGAGCTGCTTCGCCTTCCGCTTGACGGTCGTCATGCAGGGGTCCGGCGTCCGTTCGATCTAGGTCGATCCCTCGTCATGACTGAGCTTCGTCATCGGCGGCTTCTACCTGAAGCAGGCCCGAGAACTCTTTCGCCAGCAGGACGCGGTCCACCTCCGCGTCGGGCTCCAGCTCGAGGGACGCACCCGCGCGATCCCCGTCCGACGGCTTCCCCCCTTCGGGGGACGCGGACGGCTCGGCGACCGGCTCCGCCGGTCGCTCCTCGTCCTTCTTCCGCTTCTTCCCGTCCGGCGCGGCAGCTTCCCCTCGGTTCCGATCCGGGAGAGGTTCCGCCGGCTGCCTGCCCTCCGCGCCCGCGGCCGAGAGCTTCGGTTCGTCCTTGGCGTCCTTCGCCTCCTTCGCGCCCTTGGTGTCGCCCTTCGCCGCGGCCTTCGATCCCGATCCATCTCCGTTCTTCTCGTCCGCTCGCCCGTCGGCGCCCGTGGCCGTGGCGACCGGGGCGCCGGTGGCGGCCGCTCCCCGTTCGACGAGGCTCGGCGTCGCCGCGAGGTCGTTCTCCTCCGGCCTGGTCCCTCGGCTCCACGGACGGGGGTCCGCGCCCGCCGCGGCCGGCTCGAGCGGCGAGCCGGCGGGTGGGTGCAGCGATGTCCTCGGCTTGCCCGACAGCGACGCCGGGGATTCGGGGACCTTGAGCGTCTCCCGCCGGGTGCGTGCCTCCTCCGCCGCCATGAGCACCTGCTCAAGCTGATCCAGCAGCAGGCCGGGGCGCACGCCGATCCCGGCGATCGCGAAGGCGGCGTAGGGGCCGCGCCGTAGGTAGGCCCAGACCTCACCCGCGAACTCGACGAAGCTGCGCTCGGGCTCGCCGAGCGCGGCGAAGCGGAGCCACGACGGCTTGACGACGGACTCGTCCTCGGGGAACGAGCCGAGGATCAGCCCGTCCCGCGACAGGATGAGGCAGCCGCGCACGTCGGCAACGCCGCCCGCGATGCGATGCGCGAGCGAGGAGTAGTCGTCCATCCTTACGGGAGGCATCGTCGGGGCGACGACGACCCTTGAGCGAGCGGCGCTCCGCGCGTCGGCGCCGGGCGCCCGCGTCTGCCTCCCGGGGGATCAGCCCAGGCACTCGGCCTTGTCGGCCAGGAACGTGTCGTAGTCCACGCTGAACCGATGGGCCCCGTCGGCGCCGCAGAGCACGTAGTAGAGGTACGGCACGTCCGCGGGCGAGAGCGCCGCCCGCAGCGACGGCAGGCCCGGGCTCGCGATCGGCGTCGGCGGGAGGCCGCCGTGGATCCGGGTGTTGTACGGGCTGTCGTACTCGAGGTCGGATGCCGACAGCTGGCCGTCCGGGGTCGGGTCGTCGTAGAGCAGTGTCGCGTCGATCCCCAGCGTCATCCCCTCGCGGAGCCGGTTGTAGATCACCGCCGCGATCTTCGGACGGTCGCTCGGCACCCGCGCCTCCCGCTCGATCATCGACGCGATCACGACGATCTCGTACGGGGTCACGCCCAGGGCGTCGGCGTTCGTCCACGGGAGCCCGCCCGCCTCGGTCTCGAACTGATCGAGCATCGTCCGGATCAAGGCGTCGGCCGTCGCCTCGCCCTCCACGAACTCGTAGGTCTTCGGGAACAGGAACCCCTCGGCGGTGGCGGTGCCCTCGGGCAGGTACGGCGGGAGGGCGTAGGCGCCGCTCTCCGCCAGGCTCAGGAACTTCGCCTGGGGGATCCCCAGGTCCCGTTCGGCCCGTTCGGCCATCTGCGTCAGGCGATACCCCTCGGGGATCGTGATGTCCACGGTCGGCACCTCGGGCGGGGGCGCGCTGAGGACGTCGACGGCGGCCGCGATCGTCATGTTCGTGGTCAGCATGTGCGACCCGGCCCGGATCTCGTCGGCGCGACCGGTCCCGCGCAGCACCATGCTCCCGACCACCCCGTCGCACCGGATCACCCCGGCGTCCTTCAGGATCGTGAGCACCTCCCCCCCGGAGGCTCCGTCCGGGATCGTGACCTCGACGGGTTCCTGCGGGCCTTCGGCACCCTTGCATCGGCCGTAGTACGACCCGGCCACGACCACGGTCCCGACGATCACGAGGAAGACCACCAGGAGCCCGACGAGCCGCGCCCGGCGCGGCCGGTCGGTCGGCGGATGCCGGTCGGCCCGGCGGGCGGGGGCGTGATCCACGGGCTGGGAGGATAGCGACCGCGTCACGATCCGGGCCGCCGGCCGTCGAGCCACGCCTGGAGGATCACGGTCGCCGCCGTCCGGTCGACGACGCGGCGGCGCGCAGGCCCGTCCACGCCGGCCTCGCGGAGAGAGCGCTCGGCCTCGACCGTGGAGAGCCGCTCGTCCTGCAGCTCCACGGGGACCCCGAGCGCGGCCGACAGCGCCTCCGCGAACCGCTCCGCCTTGACCGCGCGCGGGCCGGATCCACCCGACATCGAACGCGGATGACCCACGACGACCACCGTCACGCCGTGCTCGCGGACGAGCGCCGCGATCGCCTTCAGGTCGGCGGGGGCGCCGGTCGGGACGTTCCCGAGGGGCACGGCGAGCCTCCGGTCGTCGTCGGAGATCGCGACCCCGATGCGGGCGTCGCCGAGATCCAGCCCGAGCGCCCGGCCCGGGCGACTGGTCTGACCCATCCTAGGCCCCGGCCAGGAGCGCTTCCAACCGCGCGGGGATGCCCTCGATCGCTTCCTGCACCCGATCGGCGCTCGGCCCGCCGGCGATCGCGAGGTTCGGCTTCCCTCCTGCGCCGCCACCGATCGTTCGGGCGGCCTCCTCGAGCAGCGTCGGGGCCGCGACGCCGCGCTCCACGAGTCGCCGGCTGGTCGCCGCGACGATCAACCCCTTCCCCCCCGCTCCGGAACCGAGGACCACCGCCGCCCCGTCCGGCGACTCGAGCCTCTCCACCGCCTTCTGCGCCAGCTCGCGCAACGTCCCCGCCTCCCCGTCTTCGAACGCGGCCACGAGGCGGACGCCCGCCCGGACGTCGGCCCGGCTCACGATGTCGTCGATCTTGGCCGCCAGCCCCTGCTTGTCGAGCTTGCCCGCCTCGGACTCCAGCCGCTTCACCCGCTCCACGAGCTGCCGAGCGCGGTCGACGGCGGACCGGGGGTCCGGGCTCCCGAGCGCCTCGACGATCGCGTCGAGCAGCGCCCGCTCCGCGTTGATCTCACGCAGCGCGTCGGGACCGACCAGCGCCTCGATCCGGCGCATGCCGGCCCCGATCGACCCTTCGTGCAGGATCCGGATGATCGCGACGTTGCCCGTGCGGGGCACGTGCGTGCCGCCGCAGAGCTCGCGCGAGTAGTCGCCGACCTCGACCACCCGTACCAGGTCGCCGTACTTCTCGCCGAAGAGCGCGACCGCGCCCTGGGCCTTCGCCTCGTCGAACGTGGTCTCGTACGCGATCACCGCGTCGTCGCGCGCGAGGCGGAGGTTGGCCTCGCGCTCCGCCTCTTCCAGGAGCGCCCGGTCGACGGCCGACGGATGCGGGAAATCGAAGCGGAGCCGCCCGGGCGCGACCAGGGACCCGGCCTGCCGGGCGTGCTCTCCGAGCAGGTGCTTCAGCGTCCAGTGGAGGATGTGCGTCGAGGTATGGCTGCGCGCCGTCGCCTCCCGGCGGGCCGGATCGACCTCACCGTGGCCGGCCTGCCCGGGGCGGATCTCGCCCGATTCCACGACGCCCAGATGCATGATCGTCTCCGGTCCCGCCCACTGGGCGTCGCGCACGCGCACGAGCCCGGTGTCCGTCCGGATCACGCCCTCGTCGCCGATCTGACCCCCACCCTCCGCGTAGAAGGGGGTCACGTCGAGGAACACCCGGACCTCGTCGCCCTCCTCGGCCTCGGCGAGCTCCCGGTACTCGGGGTCGAGGAGCGCCGTGACGCTGGCGTCGGCGTCCAAACGCGTGTAGCCGACGAACTCGCTCGGGGGCACCCCGGCGGCGTCGAGCCCGATCGGCACCTTCTTGGCCGCGTCCCGCGCCCGGCGTCGCTGCTCCTCGAGCAGCTCGGTGAACCGATCGACGTCGACGTCGAGCCCGGCATCGGCCGCGAGCTCCTGCGTCAGCTGGAGCGGGAACCCGAACGTGTCCGACAGCTGGAAGGCGACGTCGCCTTCCAGTCGCGTCGCCCCCGCGCGCACGGCCCCGTCGATGCGGGGCGTGAGGATCCGCATCCCGTCCTCGAGGGTGCCGGCGAACCGCTCCTCCTCGGACAGCGCGACCTGCTTGACGAAGGCCTCGTTCTCGCGCAGCTCCGGGTAGACGTGGGCGAAGCGCTCGATCACGCGATCGATGATCGGCTCGAACACCCCGCCGTGGATCCCGAGCCGGCGAGCGTGCGAGACGACGCGACGGAGCATGCTCCGCAGGATGTAGCCGCGCCCCTCGTTCGAGGGTTGGACCCCGTCCGCGATCAGGAAGGTCGTGGCCCGGCCGTGCTCGGCGATCACCTTCAGCGAGACGTCGTCGCGCGGCTCCTGGCCGTGACGCCGACCGGAGAGGGATTCGCCCACCGCGAGGAGCGGCCCGAGCAGGTCCGTCTCGAACACGTTGTCCACGCCCTGGAGCAGGATCGCCACGCGCTCGAGACTCGACCCGGTGTCGATGTTCTTCGCGGGCAGCTCGCCCACGATCCGCAGGTCCCCGTCGACCTGGTCCTGGATGAATACCAGGTTCCAGATCTCCATGAACCGCTCCTCGTCCACGTCCGGCCCACCGTCGGGGCCGTACCGGGGTCCACGGTCAACGAAGATCTCGGAGCACGGGCCGCCCGGCCCCGCCGCGTGCGTGTGCCAGTAGTTCGCGAGCTCGCCGTTCGCGTCGACCCGCCCACGGCGGACGATCCGCTCGGGCGCCAGCCCCACGCCGTCGATCCATGCGGAAGCCGCCTCCGCGTCGTCCTCGAAGATCGTCACCCACAGCCGGTCGTGATCGATCCCGAACCGCTCGGTGACCAGCTCATGGGCCCAGGCCACGGCCTCGGCCTTGAAGTAGTCCCCGAACGAGAAGTTCCCGAGCATCTCGAAGAACGTGAGGTGCCGGGCGTCGTGGCCGACGGAGTCCCGGTCGTTCGTGCGCATCACCTTCTGCACGGTGGTCGCCCGCCGGTACGGAGGCTCGGCCTGACCGAGGAAGTACGGGATGAACTGGTTCATCCCGGCGTTCGCGAGCAGGAGCCCCGACTCCGGTGGCGGGATCAGCGGCGACGAGGGGACGCGACGATGCCCCCGTTCCTCGAAGAACGACAGGAAGGTCTCGCGGATCCGGTCCCCGTCCATCGGGCGGGAGTGTAGCGGCGGGTCAGTCCGCGACGCGGGAGCGATCCTCCGGCGCGTCGTACGCCTCGTGCAGTTCCCGCTCCCGATCCGCCATCGCCTGTCGTCCCTCGGCGATCGACTCGGACACCAGGCGGCTGAGGTCGAGGAGGCCGCCCTTCGTCTCGCGCGCGATCGTCGCGGGGGCCACGCGCTTGGCCTGCCGCCGGGTCCAGCGGGACGCGAGGATCGCGGACGCCGCGCCGGCGCCGAGCCCGAGGGAGACCCAGAAGGCCCGCCGCACCTACGCCTTCTTCTTGGAGAAGCGACCGGCGCCCTTGCGGAGACCCGCGCCGAAGCTGATCACCTTGACCAGCGGGCTCGCGGCCGCCTCGCTGATGAGCCCCGTCAGGCGCTCGGCCCTGGCCATGATGCCGTTGGCCTTCTCCAGGAGCCCGTCCACGCGGTCGAGCTCGCGGTTCGTCTTCTCGACCGAGGTCCGGACCTCCCGCAGCAACGGCACGGTCTCCTCGCGGGTGGAGTCGATCAGCATCTTCGTGCTCTCGAGGACCCGGAACGTGTTGAGCAGGACGACGCAGAGGAAGAGCACCAAGAGCCCCCAGAAGGAGGCCAGGACGATCAGGGCGATATCGCCGCCGGTGAGCGCCAGCGTCGTCATCGAACCTCCCCTTCGGTGGACTCGTCGGTTCGCGTAGCATACCCACCGGCCGCATCGGGACCGCACCCCGTCCGCCGGCCCATCACCCGTCGGTCTCCTCGCCCTCGCCGGACGGCGTGTAGTAGCGGGTCCCCTGGTACCGCGTCGGCCGGTACTCCTGCTCCACCCGATGCCCCGGGTAGTCGTGGGGGTAGCGGTAGCCTTTCCCGTGTCCGAGCCGCTTCGCCGCCGGGTACGACGCGTCGCGCAGGTGGATCGGCACGGGATCGCTCGACACGGCGTCCTCCGTCGCGGCGGCGAGGGCCGTGTACACGCTGTTCGACTTCGGGGCGCGCGCGAGGTAGATCGCGGCCTCCGCGAGGTTCAGCCGGACCTCCGGTAGGCCGACGTGCTCCACGGCCTGGGCGGCCGCGACCGCGATCGTGAGCGCGCGCGGATCGGCGAGCCCGACGTCCTCCGAGGCGTGCACGATCATCCGCCGGGCGATGAAGCGCGCGTCCTCCCCCGCCTCGAGCATCCGGGCCAGCCAGAACAGGGCCGCGTCGGGGTCGGAGCCGCGGATGCTCTTGATGAAGGCCGAGATCACGTCGTAGTGCGCGTCGCCCTGCCGGTCGTACACGACGGCCTTGCGCTGGACGGCCTCGGCCGCCAGGTCGCGGGTCACCTCCGGTCGATCGGCGTCCGTGGCGGCCAGGGCCGCCGCCTCGAGGCCCGTGAGCGCCATCCGCGCGTCACCGCCCGCGACCTCGATCAGGTGATCGAGGGCGTCGTCCGTGGCGGTGACCCCGAGACGGCCGAGCCCGCGATCCGCGTCCTCGAGCGCCCGGCGCAGGAGCGCGCGGAGGTCGTCGGCGCCGAGCGGCTCGAGCCGGAGCAGGAGGCATCGCGACAGGAGCGGCGTGTTCAGCGAGAAGTACGGGTTCTCGGTCGTCGCGCCGATCAGCGTGACGACGCCGGCCTCGACGGCCGGCAGCAGCACGTCCTGCTGCGCCTTGGACCAGCGATGCACCTCGTCCACGAACAGCACCGTCCGGAACAGACCACCCCGTGCGCCCTCCATCACCTTGCGGGCGTCCGCGACGCCTGACGACGTCGCGGAGAGCTGGACGAGCTCGGCTCCGACGGCCTCCGCGAGCAGATGGGCGAGCGTCGTCTTCCCCGTGCCCGCCGGCCCCCACAGGATCAACGACGGGAGGTTCCCGCCGGCGATGAGCTTCGTGAGCGCCTTGCCCGGCCCGACGAGGTGCCTCTGTCCGACGAAGTCCTCGAACGTCCGCGGCCGCATCCGCGCGGCGAGCGGCTCCTCGGCCATCGGGCGCCCTACTCCGACCCGCGGACGATCCGGGTCGGCAGGATCCGGTAGATCACGCGGACCTGCCCGGGACGGTACGTCCAGCGCTCGCCGTCGTGGTACCGCTGGTTCAGCGCATCGATGTGCGCCTCCGCCTCGTCCCCCGTCTCGATCGACACCACCGTGCCGTTGATCGCGAGCCACGTGTACGGATGAGCCTGCTCGTGCAGGGACACGGCGACCCGAGGATCGCGCCGGACGTTCCGGTCCTTCTTGCGACCGACCGCGCTGTTGACCAGCACGTGCCCGCGGTCGTCGACGTCGATCCAGGTGGGTGCCACGTGCGGCGAGCCGTCCTCGTTCAACGTCACCACGTGGGCGAAGTTCGGTCCCCGCAGCAGCGCCCGGTCGGCGGTGGTCAGCTCGGCCGTCACCCTCGCTCGGCTCCCTCCGGCGGGTGCGTCAGGACGATCCCGAGCTCGCGGAGCTGCGACGGGTCGACGTGGGCCGGCGCTCCCGTGAGGGGATCCGCCCCCGATTGCGCCTTCGGGAACGCGGTCACGTCTCGGATCGCCTCCTTGCCCGCCATCAGCATCGCCAGCCGATCGATGCCCATCGCGATGCCGCCGTGGGGCGGCGCACCGAACCGGAACGCCCGGATCAGATGTCCGAACTTCTCCTCGACCTCGTCCTGCGAGAGGCCCAGGACCTCGAAGATCCGCGTCTGCAGCTCCGGCCGGTGGATCCGGATGCTGCCGCCTCCGATCTCGAACCCGTTCAAGGTCAGGTCGTACGCGCGCGCGCGGGCGGTCGTGGGATCCAGGTCCTCGGTGAGCGGCATCGTGAACGGATGGTGGTTCGAGACCCACCGATCCTCCTCGTCGCTCCAGTCGAACAGGGGCGCCTCGAAGTACCAGCAGAACTCCCAGCGCCCCTCGGGGATCAGATCCAGGCGTGCCGCCAGGTCGCGCCGGAGACCGTCGAGCGCGACGTTCACCCGGTCGGGCTTGTCCGCCACGATGCCGATCAGGTCCCCTACCGCGGCGCCGGTCCGCGAGACGATCGCGGCCGTCTCGCCCGGCGTCAGGTACTTCTGGACCGGCGATCGCACCTGGCCGTCCTCCACGATCATCCAGACCAGGCCGGCGGCGCCGCGGCCCTTCGCGTCGTCGATGAGCTTGTCGAGCTCCTTGCGGGAGAGCGCGCCCCCCCCGCGGGCCGCCAGCCCCTTGATCGCCCCGCCGTCGGCGGCGACCGCCGCGAACGCCTGGAAGCCCGATCCGGCGAACGCGTCGGTGAGCGTCGCGAGCTCCATCCCGTAGCGCAGGTCGGGCTTGTCCGAGCCGTAGCGCTCGATCATCTCGTCGAACGTCATGCGCCGGAACGGCACGGTGACCTCCGCCCCTTGCGTCTCGGACACGATCCGCGCGTACAACGGCTCGATCACGTCGACGAGGTCCTGCTCGTCGCAGAACGACATCTCCACGTCGAGCTGGGTGAACTCGAAGCCGCGGTCCGCGCGGGGCGCTTCGTCGCGCAGGCACCGCACGATCTGGTAGTAGCGGTCCTGGCCCGCCACCATCAGGAGCTGCTTCAGCTGCTGCGGCGACTGCGGCAGCGCGTAGAACGTCCCAGGCTGCAGGCGCGACGGGACCAGGAAGTCGCGCGCACCCTCGGGCGTGCTGCGGCCGAGCATCGGCGTCTCGACCTCCAGGAACCCCAGCGCGTCCATGTGATCGCGGATGATCCGGTTGATCGTGGCCCGGAGCCTCAGGATGCCCGTCATCTCCGGCCGCCGCAGGTCGAGGTACCGGTACCGCAGGCGCAGGTCCTCCCCGGCCTCGATCCGATCCTCGATCGGGAAGGGGGGCGTCTCCGCCTCGGCCAGGACCTCGAGCGTGCGCGCAGCGATCTCGACGTCTCCGGTCGCGAGGTTCGGGTTCCGCATCCCGTCGGGCCGAGCCGCGACGGTGCCCGTCACCCGGATCACGTCCTCGGCTCCGAGGTGCTGCGCGGCGGCGTGCGCGTCCGCGGCCTCCTCCGGATGGAACACGAGTTGGACGACGCCCTCGCGGTCACGCAGGTCGATGAACGTCACGCCACCGTGGTCCCGGCGGGTCGCCACCCAGCCGCAGAGCGCCACCTCCTCCCCGGCGTCCGCACCGCGGAGCTCGCCGCAGGCATGGGTCCGCATCGCCGTCCGGAGCGCGCTCACGGGCGCTCCGCGACGTCGAGGCGACGGAGCCAACCGGCCACGTCGTCGGTCGCCACCGCCTGTTGGACCCCGTCCTCGAGCCTTCGGAGCGTCACCACGCCCTCCGCGAGCTCGCGCTCGCCGATGATCGCGGCGAAGCGCGCACCCGCCCGGTCGGCCATCCGGAGCTGCGCCTTGAGGGGACGGTCCTCGTAGCTTGATGCCGACGGGACGCCGGCGTCGCGGAGCGAACCCACCAGCCGGCGCGCCGCCGCAGCCGCGTCGCCGCCGATCGCCACCACGAAGCACCGGGGGCTCCTGACGGGCGGCACCGTCGCCCCTTCGGCCTCCATCGCCAACAGGACCCGGTCCAGACCCATCGCGAATCCGACGCCCGGGGTGGGCGAGCCGCCCAGCTCCTCGGCCAGCCCGTCGTAGCGGCCACCCGCGTTCAGCGTGCTCGCCTTCGACGAGCCGAGCACCTCCGATGCCCATTCGAAGGTCGTGCGCGTGTAGTAGTCCAGCCCGCGGACGAGCCGAGGCTCCAGCCGATACGCGACGCCCGCGTCGTCGAGGTTCGTTCGGACCTCGGCGAAGTGCTCCGCGCACGGCCCGCACAGGTGCTCGGCGATCGTCGGCGCGGCGAGGACGAAGTCCTTGCCCCCGTCGACCTTGCAGTCGAACACCCGCAGCGGGTTGCGCTCCAGACGGTCGCGGCAGTCCTGGTCGAGCCGCTCGCGGTACGGCGACAGGTACGCGACGAGCCGCTCCCGATACGCGGGCCTGCAGACCGGGTCGCCGATCGAGTTCAGCAGGAGCTCGTATCGGTGAAGCCCCCGCTCGCGGAGGAACCGCTCCCCCAGGGCGATCACCTCGGCGTCCGCCGCGGCCGCGCCGACGCCGAGCACCTCGATGCCGAACTGGCGGAACTCCCGCAGCCGTGCCGCCTGGGGGCGCCCGTGCCGGAACTGAGCGCCGACGTAATAGCCCTTGAAGGGCGTCGGAAGCTCCTGGGCGTGCGCGAGGTAGGCCCGGACGACGGAAGCCGTGCTCTCCGGGCGCAGCGTCAGGGAACGTCCGCCCTTGTCCTCGAACGTGTACATCTCCTTCGAGACCACGTCGGACGTGGCTCCCGAGGTCCGCGCGAAGAGCTCCGTGTGCTCGAACGTCGGGGTCTCGACGTACCGGTAGCCGAAGAGCCACGCGACCCGATGCGCCTCCTCGTAGAGGCCGAGCATCGCGTCGGCGCCATCGGGCAGCAGGTCGAGCGTCCCGCGCGGGGGCGCGAGCTCCATCAGCCGCTCACCAGCTGCAGGAACGGGTTCGTCGCACGCTCCCGACCGACCGTGGTGCGCGGACCGTGGCCCGGGAGGACCGGGAGCGGGTCGGGCAGCGTGAGGAACCGGGTCAGGCTCGCCCGCATGTCGGCCGGCGAGGAGTTCGCGAAGTCGGATCGGCCGATCGTCCCGGCGAACACGAGGTCGCCGCTCAGCACCAGGGCGTCGGTCACGAAGCAGCACGAGCCGGGGGTGTGGCCGGGCGTGTGCCAGACCTCGATCGACGCGCCCGCGAGGCGCAACCGGTCCCCGTCATGGAGCGTGCGGACCTCCTTCACCGGATCGAGGACGTTGTCCCAGCCGGGGTTCCAGGCCGGGGGGTCCTCGAGGGCGAGGCGGTCGGCCTCATGGATGAACAGCGGCAGGTCGTCCCCGCAGAAGGTCCCGGCGTGCCCGATGTGATCGACGTGCGCGTGCGTGGCCAGCACCGCGACCGGGACCCGGCCGGCCGCATCGAGCATCGCCCACACCCGCGCCGGCTCGAACCCCGGATCGACGACGACGGCCTCGTCGTCGGACTCCCCGGCCAGGAGCCAGCAGTTCGTGCCGTAGGGGTTCTCGTCGAAGACGTCGAGGTACATGGAGCGGCCATCTTACCGACGGGGCCCCCGGCGCCGGTTCCGACGGAGCCCGAGCGGGGCCGCGGCGCCGCGGGTCAGAAGGTCGCGGAGTCGATCACGAGGGTGACGGGCCCGTCGTTCAGGAGCTCCACCTGCATGTGCGCGCCGAAGACCCCCCGACCGACGGCCACCCCTCGGTCCTCGAGCGCCCGCGCGAACGCCTCGACGCGCTCGGCCGCGACCTCCGGGTCGGCCGCGCCCGTCCACGAGGGCCTCCGGCCCCGGCGCAGATCCCCGTACAGGGTGAACTGCGAGACGACGAGCGCCGCTCCCCCGACGTCGAGGAGCGACCGGTTCATCTTGCCCGCCTCGTCCGCGAACACGCGGAGATGGGCCACCTTCTCGGCCAGGCGGTCGGCGTCGGACCCCTCGTCCGCGCGACCGACCCCCACGAGGATCAGGAACCCCCGTCCGATGGCGGCCACCTCGCCTCCCTCGACGGAGACGCTCGCCCGCCCGACGCGCTGGATCACCAACCGCATCGTGACCGCTCCGCGGGCGCCGCTCAGCTCGGGACGACGCGGTAGGCGTCGAAGACGCCGTCCACCCGCTTGACCGCGCTGAGGACGCTCGAGAGGTGGGCGATGTCGCCGAGCTCGAAGGTGAACCGGAGCCGCGTGATCCGGTCCTTCCCGGTCGCCGAGGTCGCCGACAGGATGTTCACGTGGTTGTCGGAAAGGACCGTGGCCGTATCGGAGAGCAGCCGGGTCCGGTCCAGCGCCTCCACCTGGATCGAGACCACGAACGAGGTGGGCTTCCCCTCGGTCCAGGTCACGTCGATCATCCGCTCCGGCTCTCGCTCGAGCGATCGCACGTTCGGGCAGTCCGTGCGGTGCACGGACACGCCCTGGCCACGGGTGACGAACCCCACGATCTGATCCCCCGGCACCGGCGTGCAGCAGCGGCCGAGGCGCACCCAGACGTCGGGCAGGCCGCGCACCATGACCCCCTGGCCCACCTCCGAGGGCTTCCCGATCCGCACCGGACGGGCGAGGGGGACCTCGGTGACGTCGTCTTCGGGGGTCCCGGTGACGAGACGCTGGAGGCGGGCCACCACCGACTGCGGCGAGACGTGTCCCTCGCCGACCGCCACGTAGAGCGCCTCGAGATCCGGATACTTCAGGTCCTCCGCGGTCTGGGCCATCATCTCCTCGGTCGCGAGGCGCTTGAACGGCAGGTGCTGCTTGCGCATCAGGCGCTGGAGCGCGTCACGTCCGTGCTCCATCGCGTCCTCGCGGCGCCCGCGCGCGAACCACTGCCGGATCTTGGTCCGGGCCCGAGGCGTGGTGACGAACTGGAGCCAGTCCTGCGACGGGCCCTCGCCCTGCGCCTTCGAGGTGAGGATGTCCACCGTGTCCCCGGTGCGGAGCTCGTAGTCGAGCGGGACGAGCTTGCCCCCCACCTTGGCCCCGATCGTGCGGTGGCCGACCTCGGTGTGGATCGCGTAGGCGAAGTCGACGGGCGTGGCCCCGCTCGGCAGGTTCACGACGTCGCCCTTCGGCGTGAACACGAACACCCGGCCGCCGGAGAGGTCGATCTTCAGCCCCTCCATGAACTCGCGCGGGTCGGCCATGTCCTTCAGCCACTCCATCATCTGCCCGAGCCACGCGGTCTCGGCCGCCTCGCGCGCATGCTTGCCGCCCTCCTTGTAGCGCCAGTGCGCGGCGATCCCGAACTGCGCCGTCCGGTGCATGTCCCGGGTGCGGATCTGGATCTCGAGCGGCTTGCCCTCGGGGCCCACGACCGTCGTGTGCAGCGACTGGTACATGTTCGACTTGGGCATCGCGATGTAGTCCTTGAAGCGGTTCGGGACGGGGCGCCAGAGCGCGTGCACCGCGCCGAGGGCTGCGTAGCAGTCGCGCAGCGAGCCGACGGCGATCCGGACCCCGACGAGGTCGTAGATCTCGTTGAACTCCTTGCCGCGGATCACCATCTTCTCGTAGATCGAGTACAGGTGCTTGGGCCGGCCTTCGACGTCGGCCTTGATCCCGAGCTCCTTGAGCTTGTTCCGCAGGGCGTCGGTGACGTCGTCGATGAGCGCCTGTCGCTCGCCCCGGCGCGCCTCGACCAGGCTCGCGATCTCGCGGTACGGGCCGGGGTGCAGCGTCTTGAACGAGAGGTCCTCGAGCTCCCACTTCATCTCCTGCACGCCCAGTCGGTTCGCGAGCGGTGCGTAGATCTCGAGCGTCTCGGTGGCGATGCGGCGCTGCTTGTCGGCCGCGAGCGCCCCGATCGTGCGCATGTTGTGCAGCCGGTCGGCCAGCTTGATCAGCAGGACGCGGATGTCGCCCGCCATCGCCACGATCATCTTGCGGACGTTCTCCGCCTGCTCCTGCTCCCGGCTCTTGAACTCGATCCGCTCGAGCTTCGTCAGGCCGTCCACGATGCGGGTGACCTCGTCCCCGAAGGCCTCCTCGAGGTCATCCAGGGTGACGTCGGTGTCCTCCACCGTGTCATGGAGGAGGGCGGCCTGGAGCGTCGTCGTGTCCAGGCGCAGGTCCGCCAGGATCGACGCCACCGCGACCGGGTGCTCGATGAAGTCCTCGCCGGACCGGCGCTTCTGCCCCGCGTGGGCGTCTTCGGCGAACGCGTACGCCCGCTGGATCTCCCGCAGGTCCGCGCGCGGGTTGTAGGTGCGCACCTTCCGCAGGACGGGCTCGATCAGCGCTGGAGGCGCGGGCTCGCCGGGCCGCAGGCGCGACAGCAGGCCGCCGCGCCGTTGTTCGGCCTTGACCTGCTCCTTGCTGTCCACCGCGCCTCCTCGGCCCAGTGTACGGACGTTGCCCGGCGGCGCGTCGCAGGCGACCACCGAGCCGACCTGGCGGCCGCGGTCAGTAGTGGATCAGCGTGAAGAGCTCGTGGCCCTGGACCTTCTCCCGGCCGCCCAGGAAGTCCAGCTCGATCAGGCAGGCGATCCCGCAAACCTTCCCGCCGACCCGCTCCACGAGCTCCGCGGCGGCCGCCGCGGTCCCCCCCGTCGCGAGCACGTCGTCCACCACCAGGACCCGCTCGCCGGGGCTCACGGCGTCCTCGTGGATCTCGAGGGTGGCGGACCCGTACTCGAGGTCGTAGGACTCGTCCGCGGTCCTCCACGGGAGCTTGCCCTGCTTGCGCACCGGAGCGAAGCCCGCACCGAAGTGGTAGGCGACCGGCGCCGCCAGGATGAAGCCCCGGGCCTCGATCCCCACCACCTTGTCCACGTTGCCCCGCCCGAAGTGGACGACGATCAGGTCGATGATCGTCGAGAACGCGATCGGGTCCGCCAGCACCGGCGTGATGTCCTTGAAGCTGACCCCGGGCTCGGGGAAGTCCGGCACCTCCCGGATCAGGGCCTTGATGTCCGCGACCTCCACCGTCACCTCCGCCGACGCTTGGCCGGTGGCCGACGCTTGCTCTTCGGGCGGGGGCGCGCCGCGCCCGACGGCCGCGTCGCCGTCCGGGCGGGCGCGGTGGCGGCCACCGCGACCTCCTCGGTAGCGTCCTCGGGCGCGGTGGGCTCGGCGGGCGCCGCGACGGGTCGACCGCCGGCCTTGGTCTCCCGTACGGTGCGCCGCGCTTCGAGCTGACGGTACTTCGCCTCGCGGGCCTTCAGGATCGTCAGGAACGGCGCGGCGATGAAGATCGACGAATACGCGCCCGTCGCCACGCCGATGAACATCGCGAACGCGAAGTCCTTCAGCGTGTCCCCCCCGAAGAGCAGGAGCGACAGGATCGGCAGCAGGACGACCAGCGACGTGTTGACCGACCGCATGAACACCTGGTTCAGGGAGAGGTTCACGACGTTCGCGTACCCCTCACGCGCGACGAGCGCGGTCGACTCGGTGTTCTCCTGGATCTTGTCGTAGATCACGACCGTGTCGTAGAGCGAGAACCCCAGGATCGTCAGGATCGCGATGACCGTCTCGGGGGTGACCTCGCGTCCGGTGAGCGCGTAGACCCCGGCGGTGATCACCACGTCGTGGACGAGGGCGATCATCGCCCCGATCGCCATCTTCCACTCGAACCGGACCGTGATGTACAGGGTGATCGCGAGCAGGACGACGATCAGGCCGGTGAGGGCCTTGCGCGAGATCTCCTCACCCCACGTCGGGCCCACGTCCTGCACGTTGATCTCGCTCCGGTCGATCCCGGCCTGCGTCGCGAGCGCGTCGAGCAGCGCCGCCGATGCCTCCGGGTCGCCGGTGAGCGAGTCCGTGCGGATCAGGATCGTGTCGCCGTTGGCGATCTGGACGTTCGCGTCGGGGTGACCGTTGTCGGCGAGCACCGCCGTCACGTCGCCGACCGACACGGGCGTCTCCCACGTGTAGCTGATCTGCGCGCCCCCCTCGAAGTCGATCGAGAGGTTCAGTCCCCGGACCGCGAAGCCCAGGATCGACAGCACGATCAGCACACCCGAGATCGTGAACCACCATCGCCGGTGCTCGATGAACCGGAAGTGCGGGATCGTGTGACCGCGGTAGGTCTCGATCGCGTGATGCCAGTTCATCGCGATCCCCCCGCGGCCGGGGCGGGCGCCAGCTCGTGGTCGGCGGCGACCCCGCTCTCCAGCCCGAAGCCGGGGAGGGACACCAGCCGGCGGTTCCGTGCGATCAGGAAGACGGTCGGCCGCTTGAAGAACCACACGACGAACAGGTCCAGGAGGGTCGCGACCCCGAGGGTCAACGCGAAACCACGCACGGAGCTCACGGCCGTCAGGTACAGGACGACCGCGGCGATCCCCGTCACGATGTCCGCCGCGACGATCGTCTTGTACGCGCGTTTGAACGCCGGCTGGACCGCAGAACGGGCCGAACGCCCACCGCGGACCTCGTCCTTCAGCCGCTCGAAGAACACGATGTAGGAGTCCGCGGTCACGCCGAGCGAGATCACGAGGCCGGCGACCCCGGCGAGCGTCAACGCGTATCCGAACGTCTCTCCGGCGATCGACACCAGGGCGAGCGCGAGGATCGCCCAGATCGACATCCCAAGCCAGGCGACGACGCCGAGGAGGCGGTAGTAGAAGAGCAGGTACAGGAACAGCAGCACCAGGCCGACCACGCCGGCGACGATGCCCTGGTGCAGCGACTCCTTGCCGAGCGTCGGGCTCACGGTCAGCACCTGCTGCGTCTCGAGCTGCACGGGGAGCGCGCCCGCGTTCAGGACCGTCGCGAGGTCCTGAGCGCGCTCCTTCGTGAAGGACCCGGTGATCACGCCGATCCCGTCCGTGATCGGGTTCTGGACGACCGGCGCCGAGATCACGGAGCCGTCGAGGATGATTGCGAGCTGCTTGCCCTGGAGCCGCGTCGTGACCTCGGCGATCGTGTCCTTTCCGGCGCTCGTTGCCTCGAACTGGATCCGCCAGCCGACGTCCGTGCTCCCCGAGGTCGGCGTGGCGTACTGCGCGGTCGCCTTCCGGATCGCATCGCCGGTGATCTCGACCGGCCCCAGGTGGTACTTCGACCCGTCCTGTCCGAGGAACCAGACGTCGGTGTCGGCGAGCTCGTCGGGCGAGCTGGGGCAGTCGGGGGTGGTCGTGGTCGCGTCCCGGTCACAGGTGATCGGTTGCGAGGCGAACGCCGGATCCTGGGGGGTCAGCACCTGGAGCACCTCGCGCTGTTCCAGGCGGGCCGTCGTGCCGATCAGGGCGAGCAGGCGCTCCTGTCCCGTCTCCTGGAGCTTCCGTTCGGCATCCGGCCGGTCGACGAAGCAGCCGAGGTCGACGCCGGCGGAGCTGACCACGCAGAACTCACGGGTGCGCTCGGCCACGTGGATCCCGGCGATCGCGGCCTTCGCCGCGCCCTCGTCCGCGAAGCAGACGGGAGCGGCGACGTCGGCGCCGGTGATGCAGAACCGCGAGTCGGTGGTCGTGCTGAGGGCTTCCTTCGCCTGCTGCGCCTCCTGCTTCGTCGGGAGACAGCCGTAGGAGGTGTCGCCGTTCTTGACGCACCAGCTGCCCGCCGTGTCGTCCGGGTTCTCCGGCTCGACCGTCGTGGCGGCGATCGCGGCGTCGGCGTCCGCCTGGGTCCCGAAACAGACGTCCTTGACGTCGAGGGCGTCGCTGGCGAGACAGACCTGCTGGACCTGCTCCTCGGCCTTCACGCCATCGAGCGTGCTCTTGGCCGCGGCCTCGTCCTTGAGGCACCCGTAGTCCGTGCCGTCGGCCCCGAGGAGACAGAACTGCTGCTTCGCGCGCTCGTCGATCGTGCCCTTCGCGAGGCCCGGCAGCTGCACCTCGATGTTCGTCCCCGAGACGTAGATCTGGGGCTCGCCGACGCCGAACGAGTCGACCCGGTTGCGGATGCTCTCGAGCGCGCGCTGCATCACGTCGTCGGGCGTGCCCTCGGGCGCGGAGAGGATCACGGACACGCCGCCCTCGAGGTCGAGGCCGAGGGTGGGCTGCAGGGTTCCCGTCAGCAGGCCGACGAGCGATGCGAGCGTCAGCACGCCGACGAAGATGATGGAGGCCCACAGGCCCCGCGTGCCCTTCACGCCAGCTCCGCCCCGTTGATCACCAGCCGGAACCTGGCGTCCAGGCGTTCGGCGGCGTGCCGGCACATCTGCATCCTGCCCAGGAAGATCTCGAAGTACTCCATGACCTGGCTGATCCCGGTGTCGATCGTCAGCTCGAGCGTGACGGTCCGGGCGTCAGAGTCTACCCGCAGGAACGACTGTTCGACGGCGTGGTTGACACGGTCGTGGATATCGAACGCGATCTGGCCGGATCGGCGCACCCGGCTGCGGTGGACGTCGGACTTGTCCGCGAGGATCACGGCGGCGGCGACCGGGGACACGGCGTAGCCGTCCCCCTCTTCGTGGTTCGCGACGGCGGCCACGATGCTCGCGAGATCGGCCGGGTCCGCTCGGTGCTTCAACGCCTGATGCACGAGGAGGCTGCCGGTCTGCGCGTGCACCTCACGCGTCAGCATGTTCCCGACGTCGTGCAGATACCCCGCCACCCTCGCGAGCTCGGCCTCGCGCTCGGGGAACCCAAGCCTGTGCAGCACCTGGTAGGCGATCCGGGCGACGAGGTTCGCGTGGCGGAACCCGTGCTCGGTGAACCCGATCGCATCCATGACCCGGTCGGCCGAGGCGATGAAGCTCGAGAGTTCGGGGTCGGCCTGCACGTCCTCGAGCGTGATGCTCGCGCCCTCGGAGACGGCGGGCTGGTCCTCCGAGGGTTCGGGCTGACCGGGCTGCTCGCTCACGAGGAGGTGGAGTCCTCTTCCTCTTCCTCGAGGTCGGGCTCCTCGTCCACGTCGTCGTCGAACCCGCCGTCGGCCTCGTCGCTCACGCGCCGCGCGATCCCGCTCTTCAGCATCCGGATCCGCGTCCCGGGGGCGATCTCGATCGTGACGATCCCCTCGTCCTCGTCGATCTCGGCGATCGTGCCGTAGATCCCGGCCGTCGTGATGACCTCGTCTCCGACGTCGACGGCGGACAGGAGCGCCTGCTGCGCCCGGACCCGCTTCTGCTGCGGGCGGATCAGCAGGAAGTAGAACACCCCGCCCATGAGCAGGAGGGGGAGGAACAGCGCGAGCGCGCTGCCCCCTTGCTGGCTGTTCTGTGCGAGGAGGCCGACCATCGTCATCCTGTCCTTCGTTCGGGTGCGGGCAGGGAGTCTACCTCCGCCGCCGGGCTCCCTCGGCGGACGGCGCCGGCGAGCGGGGCGTCCGACCTTCCCCTAGAGGGGCAGCGTGCCGGGGGTCTCGATCCTGAGGTGACCGAAGGCCCGCTCGGTGGCGACCCGCCCGCGCGGCGTGCGCTTCAGGAACCCGAGCTGCATCAGGTACGGCTCGACGACGTCCTCGATCGTGTCGGTCTCCTCCCCCACCGCCGCCGCGAGCGTCGAGAGCCCGACCGGGCCGCCGGAGAACTTCTCCACGACCGCGCGCAGGACGGCGTGATCGAGGCGGTCGAGGCCCTGGTCGTCGACCTCGAACAGCTCGAGGCCACCGCGGGCGATCTCGCCGGTGATCGTGCCGTCGTGACGGACCTCCGCGAAGTCCCGCACCCGCCGCAGGAGGCGGTTCGCGATCCTCGGCGTGCCCCGGGCCCGACGGGCGATCGCGACCGCGCCCTCCGGCTCGCACCCGACCCCGAGGATGCCGGCCGAGCGCTCGACGATGCGCGTGAGGTCCTCGACCGAGTAGTAGTCCAGCCGCGGGGAGAAGCCGAACCGCTCCCGCAACGGCAGCGTGATCCGTCCCGGCCGCGTGGTCGCGCCGATCAGCGTGAACCGGGGGAGATCGAGCCGGATCGTCCGCGCCGTCGGCCCCTTCCCGAGCACGACGTCCAGGCTGAAGTCTTCGAGCGCCGGGTACAGGACCTCCTCCACCGTGCGCGGCATGCGGTGGATCTCGTCGACGAACAGCACGTCGCCCGGCTCGAGGTTCGTGAGGATCGCCGCGAGGTCGCTCGGGCGGTCGAGGGCGGGCCCGGAGCTCGGCTGGAACCCGGCCCCCATCTCGTTCGCCACGATCTGGGCGAGGGTGGTCTTGCCCAGCCCCGGGGGACCGGAGAACAGCAGGTGATCGACCGGCTCGTCGCGCCGGCCGGCGCCGACGAGCAGCAGCGCCAGCTGCTCCTTCACGCGTTCCTGGCCGACGAACTCCGCGAGGGAGCCGGGTCGCAGCGCGACGTCGAGCTCGCGCTCGTCGGGCGAGAGCTCGGCCGCCTCGATGAGCCGATCGTCGGTCATCGGCCCACCCGCTGCAACGCCTCGCGCAGCAGGTCCTCCACCCCTCGGCCGTCCGCCTCGATCCCGCGTATCGCCTCGCCGGCCTCCTGCGCAGAGAGACCGAGCGACACCAGCGCCTCCCGCACCTCGCTCATCGGGCCGGTCAGCAGCTCGCCCTCGCCACCGAGCTTGTCGCGCAGATCGAGGACGACGCGCTGCGCCACCTTCTTCCCGACGCCGGGGACGACCGTGAGGGCCGCTACGTCGCCGTCCACCACCGCGCGACGCAGGGCGTCGGGGTGGAGTGCCGACAGGAACGAGAGCGCGACCTTGGGCCCGACGCCGGTCACCCCCGTGAGCAGATCGAAGAGCTGGCGTTCGTCCGCAGAGGAGAACCCGTACAGGATCATCTGGTCGTCGCGCACCACCAGCCGGGTGTGCACCACGGCCGAACGACCGACCGCGGGGAGCCCGCTCACGGTAGAGGTGGGCGCGGCGAGCTCGTATCCAACCCCCCCGACCGCCAGCACGACGCGGCCGGCAGCCTTCTCCACGACCTCGCCCTCCAGGAAGGCGATCATCGCGCGGCGGCCTTCGCGATCGCGTCGATGAACCGCGCGCGGACCAGGTGCGTGACGGCGACCGCCACCGCGTCGCAGGCGTCGGGCTCCGTCGGGACGTCGGCCAGCGCGTGGATCCGCCGCAGCGCCTCGCGCACCTGTGGCTTCGACGACGAGCCCGAGCCGGCCACCGCGTTCTTCACCTCGAGCGGTCCGTACTCGGCGACCTCGAGCCCGGCCTCGGCCGCCACGAGGAGCACCGCCCCCGTGGCCCGCGCGACCGCCATCGCGCTCGCCTCGTTCACGTTCCAGGCGACGCGCTCCAGGGCGACCGACCCGGGAGCGTGCTCGGCGATCGACGCGCGGAACGCCTCCGCGATCAGCCGGATCCGCTCCGCCTCGGGCGTCCCCGAGGTGGTCCGGACCGTCGTGGCCGACAGGATCCGCGTTCGACGGTCCCGTCGCTCGACCACCGCGAGGCCCATGTTGGCCACGCCGGGGTCCACGCCGATCACCCGGGAATCGAACATCCGTTCGTGCATCCTAGGCGGCCGGTGCCCCCCGGGCAACGACCGCGGCGGCACCCGGGCTCACACGAGCGCCGTCCCTCGGTCCGGCTACAGGGAGGCCATGACCTCTTCGGGGATGTCGAAGTTGGCGTAGACGGCCTGCACATCGTCGAGGTCCTCGAGCGCCTCGATCAGCTGCAGCACCTGCCTGGCCTCCGAGCCCCCGACCGGGATCGCCGTCTGCGGGAGCATCGTGAGCTCGGACGATTCGACCGGGAGGCCGGCGGCCTCCAGCGAGCCCACGACCGCGCGGAGCCCGCCCGGATCGGTCACGATCTCCCAGGAGCTCTCGGCGTCGCGGACGTCCTCGGCTCCCCCCTCGAGCGCCACTTCGAGCACGCGTTCCTCGTCGGGCGCGATCGCCTTCTCGACGACGATCACGCCCTTGCGCGTGAACATCCAGGCGGTGCTCCCCTGGTCGCCGAGGTTGCCGTGGTTGCGGGTGAACGCGTGGCGGATCTCCTGACCGGTCCGGTTGCGGTTGTCGGTGAGCGCCTCGACGAGCAACGCGACGCCGCCGGGCGCGTATCCCTCGTACTGCAGCTCCTCATAGCGCGCGCCGTCGGACAGCTCCCCGGTCCCGCGCTTGATCGCGCGCTCGATGTTGTCGTTCGGGACCGAGAAGCTCTTCGCCTTGTCCACGGCCGAGGCGAGCGTCATGTTGCCCTCGACGTTCCCGCCGCCATCGCGGGCCGCGACCTCGACCGCCCGCAGCAGCTTCGCGTACATGTTCGAGCGCTTCGAGTCGGTCGCTTCCTTCTTCCGCTTGATCGTCGCCCACTTGGAATGACCGGACATCGGCTACACCACCTTCGTCATCAGGAACCGGTGGAGCCCGGTCTCGCCCACGAGCTCCGGGTGGAAGGATGCCACGACCAGGCTCTCCTCCTCCATGACGACCGGGTGTCCCTCGTGCTCGGCCAAGACGTGGACGGCCGGACCGACCCGCTCGACGACGGGTGCACGGATGAACACGCCGCGGACGCGATGATCGAGCCCCTCCACGGCCACGTCGGTCTCGAACGAGTCGACCTGCCGCCCGTACGCGTTGCGGCGGACCGTGATGTCCATGAGCGCGAGCAGCGGCTCACCGCCGATCACCTCACGAGCGAGCACGATCATCCCCGCGCACGTCCCCAGGATCGGCATCCCGGCCCGGGCGCGCTCCCGGATCGGCTCGACGAGGCCATAGGCCCGTGCGAGCTTCCCGATCGTCGTCGACTCCCCACCGGGGATCGCCAGGCACGCGACGTCGGACAGGTCCTCGGCGGTGCGCACCTCGATCGGGCTGGCGCCGGCCTCCGCGAACGCCCACGCGTGCTCGCGGAAGTCCCCCTGCAGCGCGAGCACACCCGCCTTCACGGTGCCCCTTGCTACCAGCCGCGGGTCTGGAGCAGACCCTCCTCGCCGAGCTCCTTGATGTCGAGCCCCGGCATCGGGTCCCCGAGACCCCGCGACACCTTCGCGAGCACGTCGGGGTCGTTGAAGTGCGTGGTCGCCTCCACGATCGCGCGCGCGCGGGGCGCCGGGTCCTCGGACTTGAAGATCCCCGAGCCGACGAACACCCCGTCGACCCCGAGCTGCATCATCAGCGCGGCATCGGCCGGCGTGGCGAGCCCACCCGCCGCGAAGTTCACGACCGGCAGCCGTCCGAGCGCGGCCACATCACGGACGAGCTCGACCGGCGCGCCGAGATCCTTCGCGATCGTCACGAGCTGTTCGGGACGGGCCGTCTGGATCTCGCCGATCTGACGGAGCATCGTCCGCTGATGACGCACCGCCTCGACCACGTTGCCCGTGCCGGCCTCGCCCTTCGTCCGGATCATCGCGGCGCCCTCGGCGATCCGACGCAGCGCCTCCCCCAGCTCGCGGGCGCCGCACACGAACGGGACGGTGAACGCCCACTTGTCGATGTGGAACTCCTCGTCCGCCGGCGTGAGGACCTCGGACTCGTCGACGTAGTCGACCCCGAGCGCCTGGAGGACCTGCGCCTCGACGAAGTGGCCGATCCGGGCCTTCGCCATGACCGGGATCGAAACGGTCTGCTGGATCTCCTCGATCTTCGTCGCGTCGGCCATCCGTGCGACGCCGCCCTCCTTGCGGATGTCGGCGGGCACCCGCTCGAGCGCCATCACCGCGCAGGCTCCGGCGTCCTCGGCGATCTTCGCCTGCTCCGCGTTCGTGACGTCCATGATCACGCCGCCCTTGAGCATCTCCGCCAGGCCCGACTTCACCCGGAACGTACCGGTCTCGCGCCCCACGGCGTATCCCTCCTCGGCACCCATGTCGTTCGAGTGTACCGCCGCGACCTCGGCGAGCAGCCGTCGCGAGGCGGGGTCGCGGGGCGACGGAGGAGGGCGTCCTCGGGTCGAGGACTACTTCGCGAAGGCGACCGGCCGGCCCTTGGGGACGAGCTCCACGAACGTCGTCCCGGGCGCGAGGTGGATCTCCTCCCCGGCCCTCGTGCGGAAGATCGTGAGGTCGTCCTCGTCGGACCGCTCCCAGCGACCGACGATCAGTCGGCCCCCGCGGAGGATCCACGCCTTGCCCGTGCCGGTCATCGTCACCTCGGGCGAGGGGTACCCGGCGGCGTCGATGATGCCGCTGTCGGTCACGACCACCTGCTGGATCACAACGTTGTCGGTCGCGAGGGTCTCCCCGCCCTCGAGGACCATCAGCGCGCCGTCGAGCAGCCGGACCCACCGGCCCTGCCGCCAGGTCCACGAGGCCACGCTCGCATCCGAGAACGACACATCGACCGACCGGACCCGCTTGTTCGGGGTCTGCGGCTGGTCGTCGTAGGTGAACAGCGGGGCCGGCGGGCCCTCGCGACGCGCGGGCCTGCCCGCCGCGCGGTACAGCGCGCTGGTGCCGGTGAACAGGTTGTGCGGCGCGATCCGCGTGTCGTCGCGCGTGAACGCGGCCGGATCCGACGCCTCGGTCATCCCGATGATGCCCGCATCGTCGACACCCTGTGCCACCTTGTCGGCGGCGCCCGAGTAGCCGAGCATCGGATGCGCAGCGACCTGGAGGAGGATCTTGGGATCCGTGGTCCGCGCGCTGCGGACCGGTCCGACCCGCGCGGCACCGCCGCAGTGGTAGATCGCGATGAACCGCGTGATGCCACCCTCCACGATCTCCTCGTAGACGATGTCCGCGCCCTCGAGCCCGGCGAGCGGGTAGGCGTCGTCCGTGTTCTCGACCTTGACGGCGAGCGCCGTCCGTTGGGGCACGCCGCCCTTCGGAGCGGCCTCTCCGGTCAGCGGACAGGTGGGGGGCGGCTCGTCGTGGCCCGTCACCGTGTCGACCACCTGTTGGAGCGGGGCGGGTGCGTGCCCCGTCAGCGCGAGGGCCCCGACGCTGGCGGTGAGGAAGATGCAGGCGCCGACGAGCGCGGTGACGACCTTCCCGCGACGTGTGAGCGCCAAGGACGAGCCTCCTGGGTGGGTTGTGGGGAGTGGGAGTGGTCCCGTCGGGGACGCCGCGTCATGCTAGCGGCGCGATGGGGGCGTCTCAAACACCCGCGCCCAAGTCGACACGAACGTCACATCTCCTCCAGGCGGCGGATCCGTTCGGCGATCGGCGGATGCGTCGAGAAGAGCCGCTCCATCGTGCTCATCCGCTCGCCCTCGACGCGCGAGGGCTGGTTCAACCACAGGTGCGCGGTCGCGTTGTTCGCCGAACGCATCGCCGTGGGCGCCGCCTGGAGCTTGCGGAGCGCGGAGACGAGGCCCGGGGGGTACCGCGTCAGCATCGCGCCCTGCGCGTCCGCGAGGTACTCCCGGTTGCGCGAGACCGCGAGGCGGATCAGCTGCCCGAACAGCGGCGCGAGGATGATGAGCGCGAAGCCGATCGCGAACAGGACCAGATCGACGGCGCCCCCTCCGCGATCGTCACCGCGCCGCCCGCCGATCCCGCCCCACCAGAGCGACCGCATGAAGAACTCCGACAGCAGGACGACGGCGCCGATCACGGTGGCGACGATCGTGCCGTAGAGGATGTCGCGGTCGACCACGTGGGCGAGCTCGTGTCCGATCACGCCCTCGAGCTCGATCCGGTTCATCGTGGCG
Source organism: Actinomycetota bacterium (assembly GCA_036555125.1). Classification (GTDB taxonomy): domain Bacteria; phylum Actinomycetota; class UBA4738; order UBA4738; family HRBIN12; genus DATBLY01. The sequence continues at coordinate 30,221 of DATBLY010000079.1, forward strand.
AGCAGGCCCTCCGTCACCGCGACCGATGCGTGCTGCGGATCGCGGCCGGTCGCGAAGGCGTTCGGCGCCTGCTCGGGAACGACCCAGACCCGAGGCTTGGGGACACCGGCGGCGATCGCGAGCCCCTCGACGATGTTGTGCAAGCGGGGTTGTTCCTCGAGGCTCACCTCCCGCGCGCGGGTCGACGCGAGCACGATGCGGTCCCCCGAGTAGTAGGCGGAGAGCTGGAGCAGGACCGCGAGCACGATCGCGATCGCGAGGCCGAACCACCCCGAACCGAAGATGAGGCCGATCGCGTACCCGACGCCCACGAGCAGGACGAAGGCGACGACGAGCAGCACGACGGTCTTGCGTCGGTTCGCCGCGATCTGCTCGTACACGGGGGGGTTAGAGGTCCACCTGGACGGGTCCGCGGACCGGGTCCTCGATGTCGAAGAAGGCGCGCTCCCCGAACCCGAACAGCTTCGCGATGAGCCTCGACGGCAACGTCCCGACCATGGTGTTCAGTCGCGTGACCTGGTCGTTGTAGAACTGGCGCGCGTAGGCGATCTTCGACTCCGTGCCGACCAGCTCCTCCTGGAGCGCGAGGAAGTTCCGGTTCGCCTTGAGCTCGGGGTACGCCTCCGCCACCGCCATCAGCTGGCGGAGCCCGGCCGTCACCTGGTCCTCGGCGCGCGCCTGCGGGCCCACCCCTTGCGCCCCGATGGCGTCGGCCCTCGCCTGCGTGACGTGCTCGAACACCTCGCGCTCGTGAGCGGCATACCCCTTGACCGTCTCCACGAGGTTCGGGATCAGGTCGTACCGGCGACGGAGCTGGACGTCGATCTGCGACCAGCCGTTGTCGACACGTGTGCGGATCCGCACGAACCGGTTGTACGTGAACACGCCCCAGACGAGGACGGCAGCCAGCACGCCGAGCACGATCCACAGGGGCAGCACCGACCTATCGTAGCGACGCCCGGCCGGCCGCGGCCTCGGCGTAGACCGCCTCGAGCTGGTCGACGACCACGCGCCAGTCGAACGTCGCGGCCCGTCGACGGCCCGCCTCCCCCATCGCGCGCGCCCCGTCCGGGTCGGCGAGGACGCGGTCGGCGGCGACGGCCAGCGCCCGTGGATCGCGCGGGGGGACGAGGGTACCCTCCACGCCGTCGGTGACGACCTCGTCGTATCCGGGGATGTCGCTCGCGACCACCGGGAGCCCGGCGGCCATCGCCTCGATCAGGACGACCCCGAAGCTCTCGCCGCCGATCGACGGGCCCAGGTAGACGTCGCAGGCCGCCTCGATCGCCGGCAGCTCCGCGTTCGGCACCAGGCCGAGCAGCCGGACGCGCGCTCGGATCTCCCGCGGGAGGCCGGCGAGCGCATCCCGCTCCGGCCCGTCGCCGGCCACGACGAGGTGCAGGTCGGGACGGCGCCTCGCGAGCTCGGCGAAGGCGTCGACCGCGACGCGGAAACCCTTGCGCTCGTCCAGTCGCCCGACGAACAGCGCCTTCATGCCGGGTCCGAGGTCGGCCGGCTCGGCCCCGGCGAACCGGGCCACGTCCACGCCGTTCGGCACGATGCGGTACGAGCCGCCCAGGCGCGACCCGGCGAACCGCGCCGCGGCGTGCGAGACCGCCACCCGGACCGCGAGCCGGTCGGCGATCCGCCGCAGGACGGGCGCGGTCAGGTCGAACAGCCGCGATCGCTCCGCGCCCGAGTGGAACGTCGCCACCACCGGCGCGACGCCGGCGAGCGTCGCCCACATCGAGGTGCTCGGCGTGAGGGGTTCGTGGGCATGCACCACGTCGGGACGGAAGACGGAGAGCGCGTCACGCACGCGCGGGTAGGACCAGGGTCTCGGATCGATCGGCGCGCTCGAACGGTTGTACCGCAGGTCCACGGGACGCCCCACCGCGCGCACCCATGGATCGTCCACCGGGCGACGAGCCGGCGCGACGCCGATCACGTCATGACCGCGCGCGAGCAACCGCCGGCCCAGCTCTCGGACGTGCGTCTGCACCCCGCCGGCGTCGTCCCAGGCGTAGGGGCAGGCCAGGGCGATCCTCACGGCCAGCCCGGCTGGAACAGGTGCCAGTCCGAGGGCGCCTCCGAGATCGCCCGCTCGAACTCCCTCGCCATGCGGCGCGCCACGTCCTGCACGTGGGCCCTGCGGTCCCCGGTCGCCGGAACCTCGATCGGCTCGCCGATCCGGATCGTCCACCCCGACGGCGTCGAGAACACCGGAGTGACCATGAGCGGGGCCCCGGTGGTGATCGACAAGAGCGCCGGGCCCGTCGGGATCCGCCGGACCCGACCGAACATCTCGACCTCGATCCCCCGCCCCGTGAGGTCGCGGTCCGCGACCAGGGCCACGAACCGGCCCGCCGCGAGGGCGTCGGTGAGCTGCCTGCCCACGCCGCCGCCGGCGGTGAGGCCGATGATGTCCATCCGGAGCTCCGCCCGGTGCCGGAGGAACAGCTCGAAGAGGCGCCGCGGCCGGAGCTCTTCCGCCACCGAGACCACCGGCGTCCCTCGGGCGGCCATCCAGCGGCCGGCCGCGTCCCAGTTCCCCATGTGCGGGAGCGCCAGGATCGCTCCGGTGCCCGCCTGGGAGACGCGGTCCAGACGGTCCTCGGTGTCACAGCGCACCCGCGCGAGCACCTGCTCGTCCGTCATCCGGGTCACGTGGAAGGTGTCGAACCAGTACCGCCCGTAGGAGCGGAACGCCTCCCGGGTGGAGGCCACCACGAGCGGATCGGCGGGAGGGCGACCCAGCACCTGCGCCTGGTTCGCGGCCACGGTCGCGCGCACGCCGGGGAGGAGCCGGTAGGCGAGGGCCCCGGTCGCCCGGAACAGCGCGCGACCGGTTCGCTCGGGAAGCGCCCGGCCGGCCGCGCGCACGACCTCGTAGGCGAGGACCACGCCGCGGTCGCGAACCGTCTCGCTTGCCTCGGTCCGTTCGGCTGTGATCGCCTCCGTCACGCGTGCTCCCGGCGAGCCACCTGCTCCTCCTTGGCTACCTGGGTCGTCCGCACGATCACGGCCATGATCGAGATCGCCGCGGCCGTCCACAGCGTCCACGACAGCGCCGCGAACCACAGGCCGTAGACCACGAGGGCGTACCGGACCCCTCGGGTCACGTGGCTCTCCTCGACGGTGTAGCCGAGCGACGCGCCGCGCGCGCGGATGTAGGAGGACAGGAAGCTGAAGCAGAGCGCGACGAGCGCGGCGGCCGCGATCCCGGTGTCGACGCCGTGCGCCGTCCACGCGATCGCGCCCAGGATCGCGCCGTCCCAAGCGCGGTCGGCGAGGGCGTCCAGCATCCGATCGAACGCGGCGCCGTCCCCGTGGTTCGCGCGGTGTCCCCCGAGCAGCAGCAGGACGGACGCGGCGGCGGCCGATGCGGCGGCCGCGTCGGCCCGGCCGGCGACGATCAAGGCGGCCGATGCCGCGGTCGCGGCGACGCCCGCCACCAGGACGACGCGCGTGAGCCACGTGCCGATCGGGAGCGGGGCGGCGGTCGCCATACCCGTAGGATAGGGCCCCGCAGTCAGGCCCCGAAGGAGAACCCGTGAACAGCTACGAGGCGAAGGACATCCGCAACGTCCTGCTGGTCGGCCACGGCGGTTCGGGCAAGACGTCGCTGCTCGAAGCGATGCTCTTCACGTCCGGCGCGATCACCCGGATGGGGACGGTGGAGGACGGGAGCACGGTCTCGGACCACGATCCCGACGAGCAGCGAAAGGGCATCTCCGTGTCGCTCTCGATGGCTCCGGTCGAATGGAACGGGGTGAAGATCAACGTCCTGGATGCGCCCGGGTACGCGGACTTCGTCGGCGACCTGCGTTCGGCGATCCGCGCGGCCGATGCGGTGATCGTGGTCGTGAGCGCGGTGGACGGGGTCGAGGTCCAGACCGAGGCCGCCTGGGAGCTCGCCGTCGAGGCCGGTCTGCCCCGAGCGATCTTCGTCAACAAGCTCGACCGCGAGCGCGCCTCGTTCGAGGACACGTTGGCGCAGCTCGTCTCGTCCTTCGGGAACCAGGTCGCCCCGCTCGAGCTCCCGATCGGACAGGAGCACGAGTTCCGCGGCGTGGCGGACCTGCTCCACGAGAAGGCCGACCTGTATCCGTCCGGCCCGATCGCCCAGGAGGGCGAGTGGCCCGACGAGCTGCACGCGATGGCCGACCCGGCGCGCGAGAAGCTGATGGAGGCCGTCGCGGAGGCCGATGACGACCTGATCGAGAAGTACCTCGAGGACGGAACGCTCGACGAGTCGGAGATCGTGACCGGTGTCAAGGAGGGCTTCGCACGCGGGCGGATCGCTCCGGTGATCTGCGGCTCGGCGACGAAGGCGATCGGTGTCGATCGACTGCTCGCGTTCATCGCCGAGGAGTTCCCCTCCCCGATCGATCGTGGACCGGTCGAGGTGCACGGCAAGGGCGGCGAGCCGAAGGAACGCGGCTGCGACCCGAGCGCACCGCTGACCGCCTTCGTGTTCAAGACGGTGTCGGACCCGTTCGTCGGACACATCACGATGTTCCGGGTCTTCTCGGGTCGCGTGCGGCCGGATTCCACCGTCTACGACGCCACACAGGGAGCCGACGAGCGGGTGGGCCAGCTGTTCGCGCTGCGGGGCAAGGACCACGAAAGCGTGTCGGAGGTCTCGGCCGGCGATATCGGCGCCGTGGCCAAGCTCCAGCACACGCATACGGGCGACACGTTCTCCACGAAGGACGACCCGGTGCAGCTGCCGTCGATCGAGCTCCCGGAGCCCCTGCTCGCCTACGCGATCGAGCCGAAGACGAAGGGCGACGAGGACAAGCTCTCGACCGGGCTCGCCCGTCTCCGCGAGGAGGATCCCACGCTCCGCGTGTCACGGTCCGACGAGACGCACGAGACCGTGATGTACGGGATGGGCGAGGCCCACCTCGAGGTCCAGATCGAGCGGCTGAAGCGGAAGTTCGGCGTCGAGGTCACGACGCGCCCGGCGAAGATCGCCTATCGGGAGACGATCCGCGGCCGCGCCAAGGGACTCGGTCGTCACGTGAAACAGACCGGCGGCCATGGGCAGTACGCGGTGTGCAACATCGAGATCGAGCCGCTCCCCCGCGGGGAAGGGTTCGTGTACGAGAGCAAGATCTTCGGCGGCGCGATCCCCCAGCAGTTCATCCCCTCGATCGAGAAGGGGATCGTCAAGACGATGACCGATGGGGTCGTGTCGGGCAACCCGATGGTCGACGTGAAGGTGACGTTGGTCGACGGGAAGTTCCACTCCGTGGACTCCTCCGACATGGCCTTCCAGATCGCGGGATCCCTCGCGCTGAAGGAGGCGGTCGAGGCGGCCGGCGTCGTGATCCTGGAGCCGATCGTCGAACTCGAGGTGGTCGTGCCCGAGTCCTTCACCGGCGACGTGATGGGCGACCTCAACGCGAAGCGGGGCAAGATCCAAGGCATGGAGCAGATCGGCGGTGGGAAGCAGCGGATCCGGGCGCTGGTCCCGCAGGCGGAGGTCGCTCGCTACGTGATCGACCTCCGATCGATGACGGGGGGCCGCGGGGCGTTCGCCATGCGCGTCTCCCACTACGAGGAGCTGCCGCAGCACCTGGCGCAGAAGGTGATCGACGACTACGTCAGAGCCCGCGAGGAGGCGCAGAAGAAGTAGGGCTCAGCCGCGGGGCCTGAACTCGTCGAGGAACGGCAGCAGCGCGGCATCGAACGCCGCCGGTTCGCGCAGGTTCACCACGTGGTCGGCGCCGGGGATCGTCACCCTGCGCGCATCCGGCACCGCCGCGGCGATCAGCTGGCCGATCCTCCGCATGTCCGGGGGATCGAGCTCGGCTTCGATCACGAGGGTGGGGACGGCGATCTCGCCGAGCCGGCGCGCGGCCGGCGGCTCGAGCTCCTCGGCGCCGCTCTCGTCCATCGTGAGCTCGTGCAGGTTGTCGAACGCGATCCGCCGGATCGCCCTGCCGGCCGGATCGTCGGTCCCTCGCGGCGCCCAGATCTCGAGCTGGAGCTCCCGTGCGCGCTCGAGATCGCCGGCGGCGATCGCCGCCTCGATCGGGGCGTCGCGCTCCGCCCACCAGTCGTCCTCCTCGGCGGTGGACTCGAAGCCACCGAGCCCCGCCGCGACCGGCACCAGCGCCCACGTCCGATCGGGCTCGGTCAGCGCCGCATCGATCGCGATCGCGCCGCCCATCGAGCATCCGACGAGCGCCGTTCGCTCCACGCCCGCCGCGTCGAGCACCGCGAACAGGTCGCGGACGTTCGAGAAGCGCTCATCGCCCAGGCGGCTGGACCGGCCGTAGCCTCGCAGGTCGTACCGGGTCACGCGGTACCCCGCGTCGACGAGCACCGGCATCTGCGGATCCCAGGTGCGAGCGTCCCACAGGCCGGGATGGATCAGGAGGACGTCCGGCCCGGACCCGCGGGTCTCGAACCAGAGCCGCCCGTCGGGAACGTCGAGGACGCCCGAGGTCGGGGGGCTCCCGGTCACGCGTCGAACACCGCCTTCAACCGCTCGTAGGTCTCGGCGAGGAGCTCGGGCAGCACGCGCGTGTTCCCCACCACGGGCATGAAGTTCGAGTCGCCGCCCCAGCGCGGGATCACGTGCCAGTGCAGGTGATCCGGGATCCCGGCCCCGGCGGCGCGGCCGAGGTTCAGCCCGACGTTGAACCCGTGCGGGGCGGACGCCTCGCGCAGCACGCCGACGGAACGGCGGATCAACGCCGCGATCTCTCCGCTCTCCGCGTCGGTGAGCGCCTCCAGGTCGCCCTCGTGGCGGACCGGGAGCACCAACAGATGGCCGGGGTTGTACGGGTACTTCGCGAGCGTGACCCAGGCGGTCTCCCCCACGAAGAGCGGACCGGGCTGACCCTCCAGCCCGTCCGCCAGCAGGGTGCAGAAGACGCAGGCCCCGTCCGGTCCGTCCTTGGGCTCGCGGATGTACTCCATCCGCCAGGGGCTCCAGAGCTGGTCCACGGGCGCTAGCCGCCGAGGGCTATCGGCTCGACCGAGCGGGAGCGCGCCTCGCGCGTCAACCCCTCGAGCAACGCGTCGAGGTCGACCCCGCCCGTCTCGGTCCCGGTCCGGTCGCGCACCGTGTACGTGCCGGCCTCGATGTCGCGATCCCCGACGACGACCGTGTACGGGGCCTTCATGAGCTGGGCGTTGCGGATCTTCTTGCCGACGGACTCCTTGGCGTCGTCCACGAACGGACGCAGGCCGGCCTCGCGCGCGCGCTCGGCCAGGGATTCGCAGTGCGGGACGTGCCGGTCGGCGACCGGGACGAACCGGATCTGCTCCGGAGAGAGCCACAACGGGAACGCTCCGGCGTAGTGCTCGATCAGGACGCCGCTGAACCGCTCCAACGACCCGAGGATCGCGCGATGGACCATCACGGGCCGGTGGCGCTGGTTGTCCTCCCCCACGTACTCCATGTCGAAGCGCTCCGGCAGGGCGAAGTCGCACTGCACCGTGGTCAGCTGCCACAGGCGCCCGATCGCGTCGTGGAAGTGGAAGTCGACCTTCGGCCCGTAGAACGCGCCTTCGCCCTCCGCGGGCGTGTACTCGAGACCGGACTTCTCGAGCGCGTTCGTGAGCGCCTCGGTGGCACGCGCGGCCATCGCCTCGTCGACGATCGTCTGACCCGGCAGCGTCGACAGGTTCACGACGGGGTCGCTGAAGCCGAACGTCCCCAGGATCTCGAGCGTCAGGTCGAACACCCCGAGGATCTCGTCGATCAGCTGATCCTCGCGGCAGATGATGTGCGAATCGTCCTGCGTCAGCCCGCGCGCGCGCAGCAATCCGTGCAGGACCCCGAGCCGCTCGTACCGATAGACGGTCCCGAGCTCCGCGTACCGGAGCGGCAGGTCGCGGTAGGAGCGGACCGCGGACTTGTACACGAGCACGTGGAACGGGCAGTTCATCGGCTTGACGAAGTAGCCGGGGTCGCCCTCGTGGCGCATCTCCGGATACATGTTCTCGGCGTACTTGGCCGTGTGGCCGCTCGTGTCCCACAGCACCCGGCGGGCGACGTGGGGGGACTGGACGAGGTCGTACCCGCGCTGCAGGTGGAGGTCGCGGACGTAGTCCTCGAGCTCCTTGCGGAAGATCCCGCCGCGCGGGTGCCAGATCGCGAGCCCCGGACCGAGCTCCTCCGGGAACGAGAAGAGGTCGAGCTGCCGCCCGAGCCTGCGGTGGTCCCGCCGCTCTGCCTCCTCCATGCGCGCCAGGTGTGCCTCGAGCTCCTCCTCGGTCGCCCAGGCCGTCCCGGAGATCCGGGTGAGCATCGGCCGAGACTCGTCGCCGCGCCAGTACGCGCCGGCGACCGAGGTCAGGCGGAACGCACCGATCCGACCCGTGGACGCGACGTGGGGACCCAGGCAGAGATCGGCCCACCCATCGTTGCGATAGAGCGAGACCCGCTCGTCGGCGCCGACCTCACCGTCCTCGCCCAGCCCGTCGAGGATCTCGTGCTTGTACGGCTGGTCGGCGAGGCGTGCCCGGGCCTCGTCGCGCGAGACCTCCTCGCGGACGAACGGTTGGTCTGCCCCGACGATCCTGCGCATCCGCTCCTCGATCCGGGGCAGGTCGTCGGTCGAGAGCGACCCCGGCAGCTCGAAGTCGTAGTAGAAGCCGTGCTCGACCGCCGGGCCGATCGCGTACTTCGTCCCGGGGAACAGGTCGCACACGGCCTGCGCCAGGACGTGCGCCGCCGAGTGCCGCAGCACGTGGAGACCGTCCGGCTCGTCGGCACGGACCGGCTCGGCGGCCACGTCGTCGAGCGGCACGAACGACAGATCCACCAGCACCTCGCCGACGCGCGCCGCGATCGCCTCCGGGGGCAACACCGACCCGATCGGCTCGCCCTCGGGCAGGTCGACGTCGGATCCGGATCCGAGGCGGACGTGCGGCATGCCGGGAATCATACGGCCCGGCCTCCGGCGTCCCGGCTACTCGTACGCGATGGCCTCCAGCACGTTCAGTCGAGCGGCGCGGCGCGCCGGCGGGATCGCGGCCAGGACGCCCGCGAGGCCGGCGATCACCAGGTAGATCACCAGCTGACCGGCCGGGATCCGCAGCTCCGTCACGCCCTCGTTCGCGATCGCCTGCTGGAGCGACCACCCGAAGAAGATGCCGATCGCGAGTCCGAGCACGGCCCCCAGGATCGCGATGATCACCGACTCCCACCGGACCATCCGCTTCACCTGCCGTCGGCTCATCCCGACCGCCCGCAACAGCCCGAGCTCGTGGGTCCGCTCCAGGATCGACAGGGAGAGGGTGTTCATGATGCCGAACAGCGCGATCAGGATCGCCATGAACAACAGCGCGGTGACCAGCCCGAGGAGCTGGTTGATGAACCCGGCCTGCTTCTCGCGGAAGGCGGCCTGGTCCTGCACCTCGATGTTGCCGAAGGGCTCGGTCACCGCCTCGATGCCCCGTTGGACCGCCGCGGGATCGGCGCCGTCGGCGACCGTGACCATCGCGAACGAGTCGAGCTGCTGGGTGAAGAACCCCTCGTAGGCGTCGAGCGACACGACGTAGTCGCCGACGACACCGTTCTCGGTGAAGATGCCCCCAACGACGAGCGGGGTGTCGCCGATCGTGGAGAACGACGCCGGCACCTCGTCACCGACCGTCCATCCGTTGTCCTCCGCGACCAGATCGTGGACCAGGACCGTGTGGTCGTCGGCGAGCGAGTCGACCGACCCGGACGTCAGGTCGATCGACGTGACCGCCCCCAGGGTCGCGGGATCCGTGCCCGTCAGGAACGAGGTCTGGTCGTTCACGCGGAACCCGCCCTGGCGGAACTGCGCGACCGTCTGGACGCCGTCGACGCCCGCGACCTGCTCCGCGACGTCGGGGCTGAACGGGGTGAACGAGCTCGTCGACAGGATGAAGTCCGCCTTCAGGGTCTCCGCCAGCGCGGCATCGAACGATGCCTTCAGCGACGCGGAGAGGATCGCGACCATGGCGACGAGCCCGAGGCCGATCATCAGCGCGGACGCGGTCGACGATGTCCGGCGAGGGTTGCGCATCGCGTTCTCGCGTCCCAGACGCGCCTGGACGCCCAGCCCCCGGATCGGGGCGCCGATCGCGCCCGCGAGCCGGCGGGCCACCAACGGGGCGAGCATGGAGACCCCGATGAAGGTCGCGGCCGCCCCGAGCCCGATCAGCGCGCCGGCGTTGGACTGGTTCCCGAACAGCCCGTACAGCAGCGAGGCGATCCCGAGTCCCAGCACCACACCGCCGGCGATCAGCCGGCGATGCAGCGACCCGTCGGCGGCGCCCTCCTGGGAGGTCCGCATCGCCTGCAGCGGCGCGACGCGCGAGGCACGACGAGCCGGCAGGATCGACGAGACCACCGTCACCACGGTGCCGACCAGCAGGGCCACGACGATCGTTCGGGGTTCGAGCTGCGTGGACGTGCTGGGCAGGTCGATGCCGAACGCCGCGAGGAGCCCCTGCAACAGGACCGCGATGCCCAGGCCCGCGACGATCCCGAGGATCGATCCCACCAACCCGACGATCAGCGCCTCCAGGACGACCGACGACAGCACCTGTCCCGAGCTGGCCCCGAGCGCGCGCAGCAGGGCAAGTTCGCGCGTCCGCTGCGCCACGATGATCGAGAACGTGTTGAAGATCACGAACGCGCCGACGAACAGCGCGATGAACGCGAACACGAGCAGCGTGGTGCGGAAGAACCCGAGCGCCTCCTTCAGCTGCTGCGATTGCTCGTCGGCCACCGCGGCGCTCGTGACGGCCTCCACGTCATCCGGCAGGACCTGCTGGATCCGGTTCCGCAGCTCCACCTCGCTCACGCCCGGCTCGGCCACGACGTCGATCTCGTCGAACTCGCCCTCACGATCCAGGACGCGCTGCGCGGTCGGGGTATCGAACAGGACCAGGGTGGCGCCCGCGAGGTTGTCGGCGTTGCCGAACCCCACCACCCCGGAGATCGTGAACTCACCGGGCGGGCCCTGGAACAGGATCCGGATCCGCTGGCCGACGCTGAGGTCGTGCTCCTTCGCCGTCGCGGCATCGACGACGACATCGTCGGCACCCGTGGGTGCCGAGCCGGACCGGAGCTCCAGCGACGCGTTCGCGACCACGTTCCAATTGGTGCCGAGCGTCGGCGGCCCCACGCCCCCGATCGCCTCTCCCGTCGCCGGGTCGACCATCTGCGCGTAGCCCCCGACGCCTCCCTCGGCCGCCGCCACGCCGGGGACGGCCTCGACGGTGGCCACGAGGTCCTCCGGGACCGGGCTCCGCTCCGCGCCTCCGCCCCCGCCCGGACCGGCCTCGCTCGCATCGAACGCCGAGACCGATCGCACGATCACGTCGCTGCCCGACGCCACCTGCGTGAACAGGTCGTCGAACGCCTCGTTCATCGTGTCGGTCAGGACGAACGTCCCGGCCACGAAGCCGACGCCGAGGACGATCGAGAGCGCGGTCCGGATCAGCCGGCGCTTGCGCGCCATCAGGTCCTTCAAGGTGGTCCGCAGCACGGCTCAGGACTCCAGGGACTTCAGGCGATCCAGGACCGAGTCCGTCGTGGGGGCGCGCATCTCGTCGACGACGGCCCCGTCCGCCAGGAAGACCACCCGGTCCGCGAAGCTCGCGGCGTTCGCGTCGTGGGTGACCATGACGATCGTCTGTCCGTGATCCGTCACGGCCGACCGGAGGAACGCGAGCAGCTCGTGCCCCGAGCGGGAGTCGAGGTTGCCGGTGGGTTCGTCCGCGAAGACGATCTCGGGCCTCGAGACGAGCGCGCGGGCGCCGGCCACGCGCTGCTGCTGACCACCGGAGAGCTCGCCCGGCCGGTGCGTCAGCCGGTCGGCCAGGCCCACGGTCGCGACCACCTGATCGAACCATGCGCGATCCACGTCCCGGCCGGCGATGTCGAGCGGGAGCGTGATGTTCTCTCGCGCGGTCAGCGTCGGGACCAGGTTGAACGTCTGGAAGACGAAGCCGACCTTGTCCCGGCGGAGCTCGGTCATCTTCTTCTCGGAGAGCTCGGTCAGATCGACGTCGCCGATGTACACCTTGCCGGTCGTCGGCGTGTCGAGACCGGCCAGGCAATGCAGCAGGGTCGACTTCCCCGAGCCGGACGGTCCCATGATCCCGGTGAACTCGCCGGCGGCGAGCTCGAGCGTGAGCCCCGCGAGCGCCACCACCTCGGCGTCGCCCTCGCCGTAGACCTTCCGCAGATCCACCGCGCGCGCGGCGGCGGTGTCGGGCCTCGTCGGTACAGCCTCCATCGGGTCCCCCAGGATGCGTCGTGGTCCGGAACCCTCAACCTACGGGCTGAGGATGCGTTCCGCCCAATCCAGGACGGCGGACGCCGGCGTCTGCCAGTCGGGTTCCAGCGTGATCAGGTGCGCGTGCCCGGTGAACGTCCGGTGAACCGCCCGGTAGCGCCGGACCATCTTCGGCTGAAGGCCCGGCGGGGAGATGCGGTCGTCGGCCGCCGACACCACGAGGACCGGTGCTCGGATCTTCGACGCGTCGACCTTCACGGCTCCGAGCGCGATCTGCCGTGCGGCGACGCCCGAATCCACCACGGACGACGCGAACCACGCGTCCCCGTCTTCGGGGGCGAGCCGGTTCATGATGATCCGCTCCTGAGCCTCGCGCCCCGGCCGGAAGGCCCGACCCCGGAGCATCCGCGACAGGTACGGGCCCGACGAGCGGACCACCGGCCCCGACAGGGAGACGATCCCGCGCGGCGGGATCGGGCACATCAGCACCAGGGCGCGAACGCGCGGATCGGAGCCCACCATCTGCGCGACGAGGCTCCCCATCGAATGGCCGACGAGGACGACCTGACCCAGCTCGTCCAACGTCGCCCGGACATCCCGGGCGAAGTCCTGCATCGAGGCGCGCCCCACGTCGGTCCCGGGCCGGCTCCCGTCACGGCCTCGGAGGTTGAGCGCCCAGCCATCCCACCCCCGCTCCGCCGCGAACGGCAGGTACCTGGCGAACAACGACGCGGACGCCCACAGCCCGTGGACGAACAGGACGGGGATGGGCTTCGCCTCGCCGACGGGCGCCGCGTGCTCGGCGGTGAGGTCCCCGACGGTCTCGCGCGTCATCGGAATGCGACGCGTCAGGCGGCCGGGTGCTCGATCAGGGCGACCACCCGAGCGGCGAGGAAGCGGGCCGTCCGAACCGCGGTCCCGCCCCTGGTCACCTCGGTCACCTCGATCGTGGTGCGGCCCGTCGTGACCTCGACCCGGCGGCCGGCGCGCGTCGCGACCACCTCGAACGTCTGAACCCCGTTCCCGATATCCACGGTGATCTCGACACGGTCCCCCCGCATGGGCCGATCGTAGGCCGTGGGAGCGATGCCGGCATCTCGGTCGGTGGGCGCGGCAGGTTTTGAACCTGCGACCTCTCGCGTGTGAGGCGAGCGCTCTCCCGCTGAGCTACGCGCCCGGTCGGTCCGTCAGCCTAGCAAGTCGGACCCCCGTCCCCCGAGATGACGGGCCCGCGCCCGGATAGAAAGACGGCGGCACGTGCCCGCGTCGTGCCGCCGTCACGCGCCGGCCCACAAGGGCGCGGCGCGCCCGGAGTGTCCCACGATGACACGACACCTGCAAGGTCGAGTTGGCGGGGCGAACGCCCAGCGTGTGAGCCCTAGGCGTCGAACACCCGGCCGTCCGACAGGCCGAGGTCCCACACGTCGATCGCGGGAGGGGTGAGGCCCAGCGCGGTCAGGCCCGTGCACACCTGGCTCCGATGGTCCGAGCCGTGGTGCAGCACCTGCGCCAGCCGGATCCCGATCGGCGCGTGGCCCTCCGTCCCGTCGTCGCGATGGGCCAGCACGACCTCATCGGGATCGGTGCGGG
>DATBLY010000082.1:0-3561 GCA_036555125.1 Actinomycetota bacterium
GCTCGAGGTGTTCGGGCTGGAGGGGACCGGAGCCGGCGTCGTCGCCGCGCACGTGGAGGCTCTGTGCGGGAGGCAAGCCGCGTTCACGGTGGACCTCGACGACAGCACCATCCGCTGCCGGGCGGTCCCACTCCGCGGCGATGAGGACACGGTCGCGGGCACGATCTGCGTGGGGATCCACGAGATCGCACGCTCGGGTCTGACCGTGGTCGACGATACCGAGCCGATCCGCGTCGCTTGACAGCGCTCCCCGGCGCTATCCCCCGAACGACGCGACGGCCTCGAGGATCCGTCCGACCTCCTCGTCGCCGTGCGCGCTCGACAGCGTCCAGAGTTCGTAGCCCGAGGGCGGGAGCGCCACACCGCGGTCGAGCAGGTGATGGAACAGGCGCGCGTAGCGACCGTGGTCGGCGGCCCTGGCGTCGTCGAAGTCGCGCACGGGTCGATCGGTGAAGAACACGCTGAAGAGCGAGCCGGCCCGGCCGATCGTCGCCTCGATGCCGCGGGCCGCGAAGGCGTCCGCGAGGCCGTCGACGATGCGGGCCGCGGTCGCCTCGAGGCCCGGATAGGGGTCCAGCGCCTTCGCGAGGTCGAGCGTGGCGATCCCCGCCGCCACCGCGACCGGGTTCCCGCTGAGGGTGCCCGCCTGGTACACCGGCCCGACCGGGGCCAGGCGCTCCATCACCTCCGCACGGCCGCCGAACGCGGCGCACGGGAATCCGCCCCCCATCACCTTGCCAAGGGTCGTGAGATCCGGGGTCACGCCGTACACGGACTGCGCGCCCCCGTACGCGATCCGGAACCCCGTGATCACCTCGTCGAAGAGCAGGAGGGCGCCCTGCGCCGTACAGAGCTCCCGGAGGCCCTCGAGGAACCCGGGCTCGGGCGGGACGACGCCCATGTTCGCGGCGACGGGCTCCACGATGACGACGGCGACCTCGTCGCCCCGGTCGGCGAAGAGCGCGCGCACGGCCTCGAGATCGTTGAACGGGAGGGTCAGGGTATCCCTGGCCGCCCCCTCGGTGACCCCCGGCGAGCCGGGGATCCCGAAGGTCGCGACGCCGCTCCCGGCCCCCTGGGCGAGCAGGGCGTCCGAGTGTCCGTGGTAGCAGCCCGCGAACTTGAGCAGGAGGTCGCGACCCGTGAACCCGCGGGCCAGTCGGATCGCGCTCATCGTGGCCTCGGTGCCGCTGCTGACGAGCCGAACCGCGTCGATCGATGGGAGCGCAACGACGATCCGCTCGGCGAGCTCCACCTCGAGCTCCGTCGGTGCGCCGAACGACGTGCCGCTGCGGGCGGCCGCGGTGGCGGCGTCGACGATCTCGGGCCGGGCGTGGCCGAAGAGCAGGGCTCCCCACGACTGGACGAGGTCGACGTAGCGGTTCCCGTCGGCGTCGATGACGAAGGCGCCCTCGCCGCGTGCGACGAACCGTGGGGTCCCGCCAACCGCGCCGAACGCACGGACCGGGGAGTCGACGCCACCCAGCATCACGCGTCTGGCCCGGTCGAAGAGCTCGTCCGACCGGCTCATGCTCAGTCGAGGCAGAACTCGTTGCCCTCGGGGTCCTGGAGGGTGATCCAGAACTGCCCGTGCTCTTCCAGCTCGTAGAGCTTCGTCGCGCCGAGCGCGATCAGGCGGTCCGCTTCCTGGCTCAGCCGCGCCCGCCGCTCGTCGTCGTCCAGCCCGGGAGCCGCGCGGACGTCGAGGTGGACGCGGTTCTTCGCGGTCTTGCCTTCCGGGACGCGCTGGAAGAAGATCCGCGGCCCGTCGCCGTCGGGGTCCACGATCGCGCTCTGGTCGTTCCAGCGCTCCTCGGGGATCCCCTGCCCCGTGGCCCAGTCCTCCCACGAGGACCACCCCTCGGGCGGAGGCTCCTCGATGTAGCCCAGGGCGTGCTTCCAGAACCCGGCGAGCGCGGCGGGGTCGGCCGCGTCGAACGTCACCTGAACGGCGATGGCCATCGAGCGATGCTACCCGCTCGGGGTCCGGCGGCGAACGGCGTCGACCCAGATCAGGTGAACGGGTGGATCGCCGGTCCCGCGACGGCCCCACCGATGACGATCCACACCGGCGAGGACGGCGTCAGCCGCCGTTCAGCCACCCCGCTGCGTCCTTCGCGTGGTACGTCAGGACCAGGTCGGCGCCGGCGCGGCGGATCGAGGTGAGGATCTCGAGCACCGTGCGGCGCTCGTCGAGCCACCCGTTCGCGACCGCGGCCTTCACCATCGCGTACTCGCCGCTCACGTGGTACGCGGCCATCGGGAAGCCGGTCGCGTCCTTCGCACGCCGGATCACGTCCAGGTAGGGGAGCGCCGGCTTCACCATCACCACGTCGGCGCCCTCGTCGATGTCCGTGCGGATCTCGCGGATCGCCTCGTCGGCGTTCGCCGGATCCTGCTGGTAGCCGGACCGGTCGCCGAACCGCGGCGCGCACTCGGCGGCGTCACGGAAGGGTCCGTAGAGCGCGCTGGCGAACTTCGCCGCGTACGCCATGATGCCGACGTCTTCGCGCCCCGCGGCGTCGAGCGCGTCGCGGATCGCCGCGACCTGCCCGTCCATCATCCCGCTGGGGCCCACCAGGTGCGCGCCGGCCTCGGCCTGCACGACGGCGATCCTGCGGTAGAGCTCGACGGTCCGGTCGTTGTCCACCTCGTCCCGCTCGTTCAGCACCCCGCAGTGCCCGTGGTCCGTGTACTCGTCCAGGCAGAGATCCGCGATCACGACCACGTCCTCGCCGAGCTCCGCGCGCAGCGTGCGGAGCGCACGCTGCGCGATCCCGTCGGGGTTCCACGCTTCCGACCCCTCCGGGTCCTTGCGCTCGGGCACGCCGAAGAGGATGAGCCCGGGGACGCCCGTCGAGGCGATCTCGGCGGCCTCCTTGCGGAGCGACTCCAGCGTGTGCTGGAACTGCCCGGGCATGGAGTCGATCGGGATCGGGTCGTCGATCCCCTCCTTCACGAAGAGCGGCGCCAGCAGATGACGGGGCGCCAGGTCGGTCTCTCGGACGAGCGAGCGGTGGGCCGGCGTCCGGCGCATCCGCCGCGGTCGCTGCCTCGGGAGGGCCATCGGTCGATGCTACCCGGTCGGCGTCCGGCGGCGAGCCGTGGGTCGCCGGTGTCCGACCTCGCCGTCAGGATGGGGTCGAGCGGCTCGAGCGGTGGGGCTCCACCCAGCGGAAGGAGGACGATCCGATGCCGGTACCCGCGAAGATCAACATCGTCACGTTGGGGGTCGAGGACCTGGAGCGCGCGGCGGCGTTCTACGCGGGGCTCGGCTGGCGTCGGTCGGCCGCCTCGAACGAGCAGATCGTCTGGTTCGCCATGGCGGGATCAGTGCTCGGACTGTTCCCGTTCGCACACCTCGCCGAGGACGCGACGCTCGACCCGATCCGCCCCCAGGGGTTCGGGGGCGTGACCCTCGCGATCAACGTCTCGACCGAGGAAGAGGTCCAACCCGCGCTGGACGCGGCCGCCGCGGCGGGGGGAACGATCACGAAGCCGGCCACGCGGGCGGACTGGGGTGGGCTGTCGGGCTACTTCGCCGATCCCGACGGGTATCCG
>DATBLY010000084.1:0-18206 GCA_036555125.1 Actinomycetota bacterium
GAGCGTCGGTTCCGCGCGGACCGCGCGGCGTGGACCTGGTTCGAGGGCCAGGCGCCGTCGTACCGGAAGACGGCGATCCACTGGGTGACCAGCGCGAAGAAGCCGGAGACGCGGGAGCGTCGGCTCGACCGGCTGATCGAGGACTCGGCCGCGGGCCGACGCGTGCCGCCGCTGACGCGGCCGGGCGACCGCTAGGTCAGATCGCGCGCATCCGGTTGTTCCGGGGCTCGTGCTCGACCTCGGCCAGCCCGAGCGCCTCGAGCACGGGCGGCACGTACATCCCGAAGCGTCCGCGCAGGCCCTTCTTCAGCCCGTACCAACCGCCGACGGGGTTGTCTGGGGAGCGTCCCCACGCCTCCACGGTGCCGTCGGCCGCGGCCTTCTGCTCGTCGGCGCTGCCGAGGGGCACCCAGTCGCCGCGCTCCTTCAGCATCGCGTGCAGGTCGTCGATGCAGCGCAGGTCGTAGCGGAGCTCGGTCTTCCCGACGTGCACGACCAACGCCGGCGGATCGAGCGTCTCGTCCCGGAACGCCTGGTACTCCGAGCTTCCGGGCGGCGTCTTCAGGGTCCACGGATCCTCTCGCGTCCCGCTTCCAGCCATCTCGTACCTCCTCGCGGCCATCTTCCCCCACCGGTCGATCCGTGTGAACCGGGCGACCCGACACGGACGGCCCGTAGCATGGCGAGCCCATGGCGATACGACAGGACATCCGCAACGTCGCGATCGTGGCGCACGTCGACCACGGGAAGACGACGCTCGTCGACGCGATGCTCTGGCAATCGGGCGCGTTCCGCGCGAACCAAGAGGTCGCCGAGCGGGTGATGGACTCGACCGACCTCGAGCGCGAGAAGGGGATCACGATCCTCGCCAAGAACACCGCGGTCCGCCACGACGACCTGAAGATCAACATCGTCGACACGCCGGGCCACGCGGACTTCGGCGGGGAGGTCGAGCGCGGCCTCACGATGGTCGACGGGGTCCTGCTGCTGGTCGATGCGAGCGAGGGGCCCCTGCCCCAGACGCGATTCGTGCTGCGGAAGTCGCTCGAGGCGCACCTGCCGGTGATCCTGGTCGTGAACAAGGTCGACCGGCCCGACGCGCGGATCGCCGAGGTGGTCGACGAGGTCTACCAGCTCTTCTTCGACCTGGAGGCGTCCGACCACCACATCGAGTTTCCGATCCTGTACTGCGACGCGCGGGCGGGACGATGCGGCCCCGATCCCGAGGCGTTGGGCGAGGACCTCGAGCCGCTGTTCGATGCCCTGCGGACCCACATCCCGGCGCCGTCCTACGAGGAGGGCCACCCGCTGCAGGCGCTCGTGACGAACCTCGACGCGTCGCCCTACCTCGGCCGGCTCGCGCTGTGCCGGGTCCGCAACGGGACGATCCGCCGCGGGCAGGCGGTCGCCTGGTGCCGCGCCGACGGCTCGATCGAGCCGGCGAAGGTCGGAGAGCTGTACGTCACCGAGGCGCTCGATCGCGTCGAGGCCGAGGAGGCCGGGCCCGGCGAGGTCATCGCCGTCGCCGGCCTCGCCGACGTGACGATCGGCGAGACGCTCGCCGATCCGGACGATCCGCGTCCGCTCCCCGTCACGCGCGTGGACGAGCCGTCGCTCTCGATGACGATCGGGATCAACACCTCGCCCCTGTCGGGGCGCGACGGGAACAAGCTCACCGCACGCCTCGTCAAGTCGCGCCTGGACCAAGAGGTGGTCGGCAACGTCTCGATCCGCGTCTTGCCCGGCGACCGGCCGGATCGCTGGGAGGTGCAGGGGCGCGGCGAGCTGCAGCTCGCGGTCCTGGTCGAGACGATGCGGCGCGAGGGGTTCGAGCTGACCGTAGGCAAGCCGCAGGTCGTGACGCGCACGGTCGACGGCGCCCTGCACGAGCCGATGGAGCGCGTCGCGATCGATGCGCCCGAGGAGTACCTCGGCGTGATCTCGCAGCTGCTGGCGCTGCGGAAGGGCCGCATGGAGAACATGGTCAACCACGGCACGGGCTGGATCCGGATGGAGCACCTGGTCCCAGCCCGCGGGCTGATCGGCTTCCGCACCGAGTTCCTGACCGAGACGCGGGGCACGGGTCAGCTCCACCACGTCTTCGAGGGGTACGAGCCGTGGCACGGGGACCTCCGCACGCGGCCCACGGGGTCGCTCGTCGCCGATCGCGAGGGCGTCAGCACCACGTTCGCGCTGATGACGCTCCAGGAACGCGGCTCGATGTTCGTCGGGCCCGGCGAGGACGTCTACGAGGGCATGGTCGTCGGCGAGAACGCGCGCGCGGAGGACATGGACGTCAACCCCACGAAGGAGAAGAAGCTCACGAACATCCGTCAGTCGACGGCGGAGGAGTTCACCCGCCTGATCCCCAAGCGCGAACTCGCCCTCGAGCAGGCGCTCGAGTTCATCCGAGAGGACGAGGCGGTCGAGGTGACACCGAACCACGTCCGCCTGCGCAAGGTCCTGCTGTCACAGCAGGACCGCGTGCGCGCCGGCAGGCGCGGACGCCCCAAGGGCGACTGACCGCCGGTCGGCACTCGGAACGTTCCGTCTCCATCCACCAGGGACCCTGACTGGCGCCATCGGTCGCGGCGATGTGGGTACGTTGGACCCTGGTCGCTCCCCTCGTTGCCGCAGACGATGGGACGAGGAGGCGATGACCATGGTCTACGAGATCGAGATCCGGGAGCTGCCGAGCGTGACCGTCGCCACGGTCCGGGAGCACGTGTCGATGGCGGTGATCGGCAAGGCGATCGGCGAGGCGTTCGGCGAGGTGGCCGAGGCCGTGAAGGCGGCGGGCGCGTCGATCACGGGTATGCCGTTCGCGATCTACCACGATGTCGACCCGGTCGAGGTCGAGGTAGAGCTCGGGTTCCCCGTCGATCGGATCCTGGACATCGGGCGGGTCCATGGGGCCTCGTTGCCCGGGCGCCGGGTGGTGACCACGGTACATGCGGGGCCCTACGACGAGGTCGTGGAGGCGTACGCGGCCCTGTCGGCGTGGATCGACGAGCACGACGAGCGCCAGAGCGGACCGCCACGCGAGGTCTACCTGAACGAGCCGAGCGAGGGCGTGGTTCCGCTCACCGAGGTGCAGATCCCGCTCGCCTGATCGGGAGCGGTCCGGAGCAAGGAACCGGAACCCTCCCGACGGAAGCGTGCTTAGAGTCGTCTCGCGCCGGATGCGATCCGGATGATGACGACCCGAGGAGGGGGATCGGTGGCCGACTACCTGTTGCTCTACAGCGGCGGCAGCATGCCCGAGACCGAGGAGGAGCAGGCCGCGGTGATGCAGGCGTGGACCGACTGGTTCACGTCGCTCGGCGCGGCGGTGAAGGACGGTGGGAACCCGACGAGCGGCCAGGCCAAGACGATCTCGTCCGGTGGGAACGTGAGCGACGGCGGCGGCAGCGTCAGCGGATACTCCGTGATCACGGCCGATTCGCTCGACGACGCCGTCGAGAAGGCGAAGGGGTGCCCCGTCCTGCAGGGCGGCGCCACGGTGGAGGTCCACGAGACGTTCGCCGTGATGTGAGGCGCTGAGCAGGCTCCGTCGACGGTCGGCGCTCGTCAGCGCCGGGCCGTCGTTTCCCGGTCGCCGGGTCGTCGCACCCCCCGCCTATGCTGCTGGGATGACGTGCTCGGTCTGCGGCCAGCCGCTCCCGGACGGCGCTCGGTTCTGTCCGAACTGCGGCGCCGTCGTGGCGACGACCCTCGCCACCGAGGAGCGCAAGGTCGTCACGGTCCTGTTCGCCGACATCGTCGATTCGACGGGGCTCGCCCAGCGTCTCGACGCCGAACGCTCGCGCGAGGTGCTGGGCCGGTTCTTCGACACGGCCACCGAGGAGCTGCAGGCCCTTCGCGGCCGGCCCGAGAAGTTCATCGGCGACGCGGTGATGGCGGTGTTCGGGCTCCCGGTCGTCCGCGAGGACGACGCCGTCCGTGCGGTCCGTGCGGGGCTCGCGATCCGGGCGAAGACACGACGGCTCGGCCGGACGCTCGGACTGACCGATCCGCTCGACATCCGGGTGGGCATCGAGTCCGGCGAGGCCGCCACCGGGATCGGGCCCGCGGGCCAGCTGCTCGTGACCGGGCCGGTCGTCAACGCCGCCGCTCGCCTCCAGGCGGCCGCGGAGCCGGGCGAGGTGCTCGTGGGCGCCACGACGCATGCCCTGACCGACGACGGGGCCGTCACGTTCGACGCCAGGCGCGAGGT
Source organism: Actinomycetota bacterium (assembly GCA_036555125.1). Classification (GTDB taxonomy): domain Bacteria; phylum Actinomycetota; class UBA4738; order UBA4738; family HRBIN12; genus DATBLY01. Next base: position 4,217 of record DATBLY010000084.1, read on the forward strand.
GCCGGCCAAGGGCTTCGATGCCGCGCTCGCCGCCTTCCCGGTGACCGGACTGTCCACGCGATCGGTCCGGCGCACGATCCCGTTCGTCGGTCGCGGGAGCGAGCTGATGATCATGCGCGAGTGCCTGACGCGCGTGAGCGCGTCGGCGCGCCCGAACCTCGTGACGATCCTCGGCGAATCGGGGATCGGGAAGTCGCGGCTCGCCGACGAGTTCGTGGCCGGGCTGGACCGCGAGGTGACCGTCCTGTCCGGTCAGCCGCGCACCTCGGCCGACACGGCGACGTTCGCCCCGGTCGCCGCGATCGTCGGCGACCTGGCCGGCATCGAGGACGGGCAGCCGGGCGACGAGATCGAGCGACGGCTGCGGGCCCTCGCCGAGGAACGGTGCTCGGGGCCCGAAGCGGCCCGCACCGCGGGGCGACTCGGCCTGCTCTTCGGCCTCGGCGACCGCGGGCGCGACCAGTCGGCGTTCGTCGGCGACGTCCGGTCGGGCTTCATCGAGCTGGTGAACGGCCTGGCGCAGCACGGCACGGTCGTCGTCGTGTTCGAGGACGTCCACCAGCTGAAGGCCCCGATGATCGACCTGATCGAGCGACTGGGCGCGGCCGGTTCGCGCCGCGAGCCCCGCCGCGTGCTGACGCTCGCCGTCGCGCGTCAGGAGCTGATCGACGAGCGTCCCACCTGGGCCTCGGCGGCGGCGAACGCGGTGGTGCTGCGCCTGGACCCGCTGTCGCCGGAGGAGGCCGTCGAGCTCGTCCGCCAGGCGAGCGGGGGGCGAGTGGACGACGCCGAGGCCGCCGTGATCGCGGATCGCGCCGGGGGGAACCCCTTCTTCATCGTGGAGACGACGGGGATGCTGCTGCGCGACGGCGACGGCGAGGGCGAGCGGGGCGCCGCCCCACCGGTCGCCTCGCTCCCGCCCACGGTCCAGGCGGTCGTCACCGCGCGCCTGGACGCCCTGCCGCCGAACCTTCGCGAGACGACCCGGCGCGCGTCGGTGTTCCTGCACTCCTTCGACCTGGACGAGCTCGCGATCGTGGATCGGGCTTCGAAGGAGGAGCTCGAACAGCTCGAAGAGGCCGAGATCCTCGTCCGGTCCGACGGCGAGTGGCGGCTGCGTCACGCCACGCTCCGCGAGGTCGCGTACGCGAGCCTGCCCAAGCGCGAGCGCGCCCGGCTCCACCAGCTGATCGCCGACCGGCTGCTGGTCGACGGGCACGTCTCGTTCGCGGCCGATCACCTGGAGCTCGCGGCGCTCGCGGCGCTCGACCTGGACCCGGACGATCGCGCCGCGGCCGATCGGGCGGTCGACGCCCTGATCGACGCGGCGCACCGCGCGCGCCGGCGGATGGAGAGCCGCTCGGCGATCGACCGCTACCGGCGTGCACTCGCGCTCGCCGGCCCCGAGGATCGCTGGGGGACGCGGGAGGGGCGCGCCCTGGCGGGCCTCGGCGAGTCCCACTACTGGCTCGCGGAGTACCCGGCGGCCACCGAGTCGCTCGAGCGCGCCGTCCAGGTCGGCACGGCGGCGGACGACCCCTGGAGCCTCGCGCTCGCGCTCCGATTCCTGGGCGACATCGCGATCAACGTCGAGGCCGACGTCGACAAGGCCGAGGACCTGCTGAACCGATCGCTCGCCGAGGCCGAGCGCCTGGGCGACCCCTGGGTGATCGTCCGGACGCTCCTGTTCCAGGGATGGGTGCCGTGGACGCGCGACCGCTACGACGAGGCGCAGGCGATCTGGCGACGCGCGCTGGACCTGGCCGAGGAGGACGACCGGTGGGCGCGCGTCCGCGCGATGGTCGCCCTGTCGATCAACCTCACGAACCTGGACGACTACGACGGAGCGCTCCGCCTGGCCGACGAGGCCAAGGCCCTCGCCGAGGAGACCGGCGACCGGTTCAGCGTCGCGGTCAGCACGGTCCAGAAGGCCCGGGTGTTCGAGGATCTCGGGCGCCTCGAGGAGTCGCTCCCCTGCTTCGACCTGGGGGTGGCGACCTTCGAGGACCTCGGCGCCCGGTGGGAGCTCGCCGACGCGATGGCGGAGCGCGGGATCGTCAAGCGTGAGCTGGGGCGTCTCGACGAGGCCGAGGCCGACCTGCGACACGCCGTGCGCATCTCGGACGAGCTCGGGGAACGGCAGCTGGCCGGCTGGACCTGGAAGGCGCTCGCCCGCGTCGCCGAGCTGCGCGGGGACGACGAGGAGACCGAGGCCCGGCGGCGCCGCGCGCGCGAGGCGGAGGAGCGCCGCCCGCGATAGGAACGACTAGCGGGGCACGTCGGCGGAGGGTTCGAACGCCGGGCCGTGGCCAGGCACGATCCGGGCCAGCCCGGCCATCGCGAGGATCCGTTCGCGGTGCCGGTGCAGCGCCGCGGGGTCCGTCGCGTACGGGTCCTCCGGCGGATACGTCGACGTCCACCAAAGGTGGGTGAACACGACGAGCCCCTCGTCGGTATCGACCAGCGTGGAGATGTCCTGCGGTGTGTGACCGGGCGTCTCGGTCAGCCGCACGGCCGGCGAGAGCAGGAACCCCTCGGCCGGACGGCTCACCCACCGGTCGTCGCGGTACCACGCCCAGTGGTCGTGGACGCGGGCGTTCGGGAAGAGCGCGGCCTTCAGCGTGTGATCGGGATGGTGATGCGAGAGCACGACGTCGGTGACGTCGGCCGCCTCGACGCCGAGCGCCGCGAGCGGATCCAGGATCGCCGACGCGCTCGGGACCATGCCCGGATCGACGACGACCCGGACGTCTCCGTCACGGATGAAACCCACGGTCGACCCGACGCGGTCGTCGTCGGCCCCGCTCAGGTACCCCTCGGACAGGACATGCGCCTCGGCCATCGGCGACACTACCCCGCGAGCGATGCCACGACGTCGATCGGCACCGCGGCGAGCGCGCGGGAGACCGGGCACGTGTCCTTCGTCGTCCCGGCGATCTGCTGGAACTCCTCATCCGACACGCCGGGCACCGAGGCGATGGTCGTGAGCTCGATCCTCGCGATCGAGAACCCGGCGTCGCCCTGCTCGAAGTGGACCCTCGCGGTCGTGTCGACCGACTCCGGCGTGTACCCGGCCTTGCCGAGGTTCGACGAGAGCGCCATCGAGTAGCACGCGGCGTGCGCGGCCCCGACCAGCTCCTCGGGGTTCGTCCCGAACTCGTCGCCGAACCGCGTGGCCCACCTGTAGGCGACACCCTCCACGGCTCCGCTCTCGACGCTGAACGTGCCGCTGCCTTCCTTCAACGTGCCGGTCCAATGGGCGGTGGCACTGCGGATCGCCATGAGGGCTCCTCCTGTCCTCTCGGTCCGACGACCACCTTAGCGGCGGGAGCGCGTCGCGCCCGGCCGGGACCCACGCGGATCGCGGGACGGTCGCCCCGGCGCTGCGCCTACACTTCGCCGATGCCGGAGACGCCGGACGAACGGTACGCGCGCGGACGCGCGCGCTTCCTCGAGGTCCACGACGAGCGCGCCCTCCGCTCGGTCGAGGGGCTCGGCGAGCTCGGGCGTCACATCGTGGAGTTCATCTACGGCGAGGTCTACACCGACCCGAGCCTATCCACGCGCGACCGCGAGCTGGCGGCCGTCGCGGCCCTGGTGGCCATGGGGCGCTCGTCCCAGCTGCCCGCGCACCTCCGCGCCGCCCTCAAGGCGGGCCTCACCGAGGACGAGCTCCGCGCCGTGATCGTCCAGACCGGGTCGATCGCGGGGTTCCCGCCGGCGATGAACGCGATATCCACGCTCCGGACGATCGTCGGCGAGCGCGACGCGGAGACCGGGAGCTAAGGGGTCACGGCCCGCAGCGCTGGGTCGCGGACCGGGAGCGCGGTGAGAGGCACGGGGCCCTCGGAGGCGTCCGGCTCCGAGTAGCCGGGCAGGCGCATCCGAACGGCCGTCCCGACGCCGAGCCGGGACTCGGCCTCGACCGTCCCACCGTGCGCCTCGACGATCGCCTTGACGATCGCCAGCCCGAGACCCGTCCCGCCCGTGCCGCGGCCCCGGTCGGGGTCGCGTCGCGAGAACCGATCGAAGATGTGCGGCAGCTCGTCGGGCCCGATGCCGACGCCCCGGTCCGACACGGTGAACACGACGGTCGCGCCCTCCGCCGTGGCCGACAGCTCGATCGCCGACCCCGGGTCGCCGGCACGGACCGCGTTCTCGATCAGCGCGTCGAGCGCGGACTCGAGCCGCCCTCGGTCGATCGACACCGTGCCGTCCGCCGCGATCGCGACGCGGAGGTCCCGATCCGTGGCCGGTCCCCACCGCGCGGCGGTCTCGGTCAGGAGCTCGGGGACCGAGACCGGCTCCGGCGAGAGGAACGAGGGATGGTCCGCGGCCGCGAGGGTGAGGAGCCGGTCGGACAGGCGGGACAACCGGTCGAGCTCCGACATGATCACCTCGGCGTCCGCGCTGGAGCGGGGGTCGTCGGACATCGTCCTGATCAGCTCCGCGTGCCCTCGCGCCACCGTGATCGGCGTCCGGAGCTCGTGCGACGCGTCGCGGACGAAGCCCCGTTGACGATCGAGCACCCGGCGCTCCGTCTCGGCCGCCCGCTCGGCCTCCTCGACCGCGCGTTGGCGGCGCTTCGCGTGCCAGGCCATCGCGAGGAACATCGAGGCCATCAGCGGGACCTCGACCACCTCGTCGAGCGCCTCATGCCCCCGGATCACGGTCCAGATCAGCGCGGACCCGGTCGCCGCGATCACGGCGCCGAGCACCACGGCCGTCGTTGAGGTCTTCCAGACGCGGAACCCGTAGAGCAGCGTGAGGCTCACCCAGATGAGATGGAACGGGATCGTCTCCCACCGGGTCATCATCAGGATGAACGCGACCGCGGCGCCCGAGAACACCGCCCAGGCGATCTCGACCCAGTGCCTACGGAGCGTGGAAGCGATACCCGACATTCCTCACCGTCTCGATCGCGTCGGCGCCGAGCTTGGCCCGCAGCCGTCCGACGCACACATCCACCAGGTTGCTGCCCGGATCGAAGCCGTAGCCCCAGACGTCCGCGAGCAGGCGGGCCCGGCTGCAGACGTCCCCCTCCCGGAGCATCAGGTACTCGAGCAGGCCGGACTCCCGCTCGGTCAGCCGCACCGGGCCGGCGCCCGTGTCGGCGACACGTCGCAGCCGGTCGAGCTGCACGTCGCCGACGCGAAGGTAACGCTCCTCCGGGCCGGACGCCGCCTGCCGCAACCGCGCCCGAACCCGGGCTACGAGCTCGGCCAGCGCGAAGGGCTTCGCCAGGTAGTCCGAGGCCCCGAGGTCGAGGCACCGGACCTTGTCCTCCACGTCGCCCAGCGCGGACAGGACCAGGACGCGCTGCTGGGGACGCTCCTGGATCAGCCGCCGGAGCACGGTCACCCCGTCCATCCCGGGCAGCAGCAGGTCGAGGACCACCAGCTCGTAGCGCCCGGTCCGAGCGAGGTCGAAGCCACGGGTGCCGTCGGGGGCGCCGTCGACCTGGAAGCCTTCCGCCGCCAGCGCGCGCGAGACGAAGCTCACGATCCGAGGTTCATCGTCCACGACCAGGACCCTGGTCATCGTGTGAATCCTAGGTCGGCGGTCGGAGAAGCGACAGAGGTGATGACGGACCCGTCATCCGGCCCGTTCGTCGCGGATGACGGCCCGATGACGTTCCGATGAGCGACCCGTCATGAAGCTCCCAGCGTTCTCCAGGCGAGCGCTACGTTCGGCCGAGGCGCGAAGAGGGAGGGTTGCATGATCAAGCGGGTCGCAGTGATCGTCGGATTCGTAGGGCTGTTGCTTCCCGGCTGCGGAGGCAGCGATGCGGACGTCAACGCGACGCTCTCGGACTACGTCATCGACCTGGACACCACGAGCGCGGCGGCCGGCGAGCTGTCGTTCGGGCTCACGAACGACGCCGAACAGACGCACGAGTTCGTGATCTTCAGGACGGACCTCGCGCCGGACCAGCTCCCGACGAACGAGGACGGCGACGTCGACGAGGAGGGCGAGGGCGTCGAGCTGGTCGACGAGGTCGAGGACATCACGGCCGGGAGCGACGCCGAGCTCACCGTGACCCTCGACGCCGGGAGCTACGTGTTCATCTGCAACCTGCCCGGACATTACCGGCAGGGGATGCACGCGGCCTTCTCCGTCAGCTGAGGAACCGGGAACCGCGCGCTCAGGCCGGCGGCGCGGCTTCGACCCGTCGCCAGGCCTCGTCGTAGACGGCCTGATCGGCCTCGTCGAGCGGCTGGGTGAAGACGAGGCGCTCCAGGTCGGCCTCCGTCGGGTAGATCGCCGGATCGTCCAGGATCTCGGGCGGGACGAACGCCTGCGCGGCCTCGTTGCCGGTGTCAACCTTGCTGGCGACGGCGTTCGTGGCCGAGATCTCGGGCTGCAGGTAGAACTCGATGAACCGGTTCGCCCCCTCGGGGTTCGGCGCGCTCACCGGGATGCACAGCGAGTCGATCCACCGGAGGCCGCCCTCGACGGGGACGACGTATGCGAGGTCGAGGTTCCGCTCGCGCGCCTGGAGCACGTCGGTCGAGTACGCGTGCGCGCAGACGAGCTCGCCGGACGCGAGCCGGTCGAGGTACGTCGCCGAGTCGAACGCCGCGATCACGCCCTTCATCTCGATCAGGCGGTCGGCCGCGCCGTCGACGACCGCGGGGTCGGTGGCGTTCGGATCCTCGCCGAGCGAGAACAACGCCGCCGCGAACGCGTCCCGCTGCTCGTCGAGCACGGTCATCTTCCCTGCGTACGTCTGGTCCAGGAACACCTCCCAGCCGGGCGGCTCGTCGAACACGGTCGCGTCGTACCCGATGCCGGTGGTGCCGGTCGCCCAGGGCACGCTGAAACGGTTCCCCGGGTCGAACGGCTCCGCCCGGAAGGCGGGCTGCAGGTTGCCGAGGCTGGTGACGATCGCGTCGTCCAGCTCCTGCAGCTGCTCGAGCGTCCGCAGCTGGTCGAGCAGGTTGTCCGACGGCACGATCAGGTCGAAGGACGTCGCCTCCCGTCCCCGTCGCCGCGCCACCTCGGCCAGGTTCAGCCGCTTCGCCAGCTCATCGTTCGACGCGTACGTCTCGTACGTGACGGTGAGCCCGCTGTCCTTCGAGAAGTCCGTCAGGATCGTCGGGTCGATGTAGTCCTGCCAGTTCAGGAACGAGAGCTGGTCCTCGTTCGGGTCCCCGCACGCCGCGAGCATCGGCGCGAGCCAGAGCGCCGCCCCCGCGGCGATCCCGCCGCGGAGCACCTGTCGGCGGGAGACGAGGACCGGGACCACCGCTACACCACCATCAGCACCGGCACGCTCGCGTGCCGGGACACCTTCTCCGCGACCCCGCCCGACATCAGGTCGCGGAACCGGTCGAGGGAGCCGCCCGCCTCGTGCGTGAGCCCCTGCCGGCCGATCACGATCAGGTCGACGGACTCGTCGTCGGCGGTCTGCAGGATCGCGCGGGCCACGTCGTCCTTCGCGACGATCCCGCGGGCGGACATCCCCCGGGCGAGCAGGGCCTCGACGGCCTCCTGCGCGAGCTCCTTCGCTTCCTCCTCGAGCGTCGCCTTGCGCTCCTCGACGTAGGAGGCGCTGCGACCGCGGATCGTGAGCGGGGGATCGAACGCGACGACCACGATCAGCTCGGCGTCGTTGTTCCGCGCGGCGAGGATGCCCCACGACAGCGCTCGCTCTGCCGTGTGCGATCCGTCGAAGGGCACCAGGATCCGGCGCGGCCGCGCCGCGTCGGGGATCTCGACCGCGCGCTCCCAATCGTCGGGCCTGGGCTCGGGACTCACGTGCTCACCTCCGTCGGGGCATCCGGCTCGTCGAACTCCAGCTCGATCGTGTGGTCGATCCCCTTCCGGCGCTTGCCGATCCGCAACCAGTAGTACGCGATCGGGCCCGTGCCCATGCCGATCAACGCCCAGCCGATCCCCTGCACGAGCCCGACGTCCAGCACCTGGTAGTAGACCGCGACGAACAGCACGAAGATCGGGCCGAGCGTCACGAGGACCAGGCCGAGCCAGCCGCCCGGGATCCGGTAGGGGCGCTTGAGGTTGGGGTGCTTGATCCGCAGCGCGATCAGCGCCGCGAACTGCAGCAGCAGCGCGAACGCGTAGATCGTCACGTCGACGACGACCAGGCTCTGGAACGGCCCGAGCGCCGCGACCGAGCAGATGATCGCGCAGATCGTGATCGCCCAGACGGGCGTGCCCCACCGCGGGTGGAACCGAGACACGCGCTCGGGCAGGTAGCCGTCCTCGGCCAGCGCCGACGGGATCCGGCTGTACTGCAGGAGCCACGCGGAGTAGAGCCCGACCGCCGAGATGACCGCGCCGATCGTCATGAACGTCCCCAGCCACTTGCCGGCGACGCTCTCCGCGATCACGTTGTACGCGCCGGCCGTCCACTCGATGTCGGACGTGCCGCCCACCGCCAGCGCGACCAGCGTCGGGAGCAGGTAGATCAGGGTGATCGCGGGGATCGTGATCGCCAGGGCACGCGGGTAGTCCCGTCGCGGGTTATCGATCTCGCCGGCGACCGTCGACAGCCCGTCCCAGCCCATGTAGTTCCACATGATCACGAACAGCCCCGCGCCGAACGCCGGCAGCAGCCCGACACCGGGGAACGTGAACGGCTCGAACGGGTTGTGGTCCATCTTGAAGAGCCCGATCACCGTCATCAGGACGAACGGGGCCAGGACGATCACCAGGAAGACCTTCGACGAGTCGCCGATCAGGGACGTGCCGCGCATGTTCAGGAACGCGAAGAGCCAGATGATCACGAACGCGACGAGCCAGCGGACCAGCGCGTTCTCACCGAGGATCGGGAAGAAGTAGGCCGAGTAGTCCACGAACAGGACCGGGTAGATCGCCAGGTCGACCCAGCTCGTCACCCACGACCACCAGCCCTCCTGGAAGCCCCAGAAGGGGCCGAGCCCCGTCTTGACCCAGTAGTAATAGCCGCCTTGGACGGGCATCGCGGTCGCCAGCTCGGCCACCATCAGCGACGCGGGGAGCGCCCACAGGATGGGCGTGATGATGATCAGGAGCAGCCCCATGCCCGGGCCGCTCTCCCCGATCGTGTCCTCCAGCCCGTACGGGCCGCCGGACACGGAGAAGAAGATGATGCTGACGATCGCGGCCAGGCCGAGCTTGCGCGCGAGGTCTCGGACCTCGATCGCCGGCCGCGCGACCGGCTCCTCGCTCACCGCTGCCAACGGAGCCCCCCTCCGATAACGCGCGTTGATACCACGGGAGCCGCCCGCTCGGATAGCCCCGTGAGACGATGCGACGCGTGAGCCAGGAGCGGCACCCGCGGATCGTCACCGTGTCGGAGGAGGCGCGGACGACGCCGCTCGAGCTCTTCTTCGACCTCGTGTTCGTGTTCGCGTTCACCCAGGTCACCGCCTTGATGGCGGACGACCCGACGGGGCGGGGACTGATCCGCGGGCTGTTGGTGCTCGCCGTCGTGTGGTGGTGCTGGGTCGGGTTCGCCTGGCTCGGGAGCGTGCTGCAGGCCGACGAGGGCCTAGGGCGCGTCGCCGTGTTCGGGGCGATGGCCGCGGTCTTCGTGATGGCGCTGTCCGTGCCTGAGGCGTTCGTCGACAACCACACGGGCGGCCTGAACGGACCCGTCGTGATCGCGTTCGCCTACCTGGCGGTCCGGTCGCTGCACCTCGCGATCTTCTGGCTAGCGGCCGACGGCGACGCCGGCCTACGGCGCCAGCTCGTCCGGTTCGCCCCGTCGCTCGTCGGCGGGACGGCGTTCCTGCTGATCGCGTCCCAGCTCGACGGGACCGCGCAGACGCTCGCGTGGGTCGCGGCCCTCGTCGCCGACTACCTCGGCACGATCCTCGGCGGGGCGGCCGGGTGGCGCCTCACCGCGCCGGGGCTGTTCGCGGAGCGGCACGGCCTGATCGTGATCATCGCGCTCGGCGAATCGATCGTCGCGATCGGCGTCGGGGTCGCGCACCTGCCGGTCTCGACGCCGATCGTGGTGGCCTCGGTCCTGGGGCTCGCGGTGGTGGGCAGCCTGTGGTGGGCCTACTTCGACGTGGTCTCGCTGATCGCGGAGCGGGAGCTGCGGCGCCTCCAGGGCGAGGCACGGACGCGCCTGGCGCGCGACGCCTACAGCTACCTGCACCTGCCGTTGATCGCCGGCATCGTCCTGCTCGCGCTCGGCCTCGAGGAGGTGATGGCGTTCGTCGCGGGCGCACACGGGCACACTTGGGACGACCCGCTCCCCACGCTGAAGCTCGCCGCGATGTACGCGGGCGTCGCGGTGTTCCTGCTGGGCCACGTCGCGTTCACCTACCGGGCCGAACACCTGATCAAGTGGTTCCGCGTCGTGACCGCGCTCCTGGTCCTCGCGCTGATCCCGGTGGCCGACCAGCTATCCGCGCTGGGTGCGCTCGCGCTGCTCGCGGCGGTGATGGTCGCGCAGATCGCGATCGAATCCATGCGCTTCGCCGAGGCGCGCGAGCGCATCCGGCACGAGGACGCCTGACGGCGACCAGACGGACGTAAGGTCGAGCCCCCTCCCGGCCGGCCGGCCGAGGGCGCGGACTATCCTGGTCCCATGCCCCTGTACCAGCTGAATCAGGATCTCCCGACGCTCTCGGCCCCCATGTTGGTCGCGGCGTTCGACGGGTGGATCGACGCCTCGGGCGCCGCCACGGCCGCGGCCTCGCAGCTCGCGGGCGCCGGCGAGACGATCGTGACGTTCGACGGCGACGCGCTGTTCGACTACCGGGCTCGCCGTCCGGTGCTCGACGTGATCGACGGGACCCTCGCCCGCCTGGAGTGGCCGCAGCTGGTGATCCGGCGAGCCCGCTTCGAGGCCCGGGATGTCTTGGTGATGGTCGGGCCCGAGCCCGACTATCGCTGGCGCCAGCTCGGGAGCGACGTGCTCGACCTCTCGCTGCGCCTGGGCGTCGTCGGGTGGGTGAGCCTGGGCGCGATCCCGGCCGCCGTCCCGCACACGCGGTCGGTGCCGGTCCTCGCCACGGCATCGGGTCCCGATCTGCTGCACGTCGACGAGCAGCAGGGGCCGGACGGCCTGCTGCGCGTGCCCGGGGCGGCGCTCAGCACGGTCGAGCTGGCCGTCAGCGGGAACGGTGTCCCGGCGGTGGGGTTCTATGCGCAGGTCCCCCACTACGTCGGCGGCCCGTACGCGGCCGCCTCGATCGCCCTGCTCGAGCACCTCGAACGCCACCTGGGCGTGCCGCTGGTCCTCGGCGACCTGCCCGACGAAGCGCTGCAGCAGCGCAAGCGGCTCGATGAGGCGGTGGCGTCCGACGAAGACACGCGCCGGTACCTGGCGCGCCTGGAAGAGATCGCCGGCGAGGAGCGCGTTCCGTCGGGGGACGAGCTCGCGTCCGAGATCGAGCGCTACCTCCGCGAAGCCGACCAGGGTGGGGACGAGCCGCGGCCGTTCCCCGAAGGTCGCTGAGGGCTGGCCGGAGCGGGCGAGCGGCGACCGAAGGCGTCAGCCCGCTCGTGACGGCGCGGGCAGCCCGTCGATCCGGTCGTCGGGCTCGAACCGCCGCCGGTCGGATCCCCGGATCACCGTCACGCCGCCCGGCCCCATCGCGCGCCAGACCCCGTCGGCCCACACGGCCGCGGACCGCTCGTCGATCCCGAGGAGGACCGTCTCGGCCCTGGGCGCTTCGTCGGTCGCCGACGCGACCCACCGATGCCCGAACGTCTCGAAGTGCGGCACGACGGCGACGGTGGGGACGAGGCCGAGCGCCGGCCGGTACGCGCGCCGCTCGTCACCCGGGAACCGCCCCCGGATCAACGTCCACTCCCCCATCGCCATCGCACCGGCCGATGATCCGCCCAGCGCCGCCCCGTTCCTCCACGCCGCGGTGATCGCCGCCCAGATCGCCGATCCGCGCAGCACGTCGGCGACGTAGCCGGGGTCGCCGCCCACGAGGTAGAAGAACCGGCCGGACGCCGCGTCGGCCGCGATCGCCGGATCGTTCGCGTCGCGGCGCTTCAGGACCCGCAGCTCCTCGAGCTCGACGCCGAGCGGCGCGAACCAGCGCCGGGCGTTCGCGACCGCGAGATCCGGCCGATGTCGCGCGGCGGCCGTGGCCAGGACGAACGCCGGACCCTCGCTCGCGGCCCCCGCGAGGACGCGGTCCTGCGGCTCGTTGCCGGGGTTCAGCTCGTCGCCGCCGACGAGCGCCAACGGACCGGCGCCTCCCATCATCCGAGGGTACCGGCGGCAACCAGCCCCTGGACCTCCGCGATGAACCGCCGCGTCGCCGCCACCGTGCGGCTGCCTTCGGCGGTGGGAGTCGCCCGAGCCTCAACTCGCCATTGGAGCGCCGCTCCGATCAATCGGGCATCGTGCGGCAGCACCTCACATGCCCAGCGCGCAGCCTCGCGCTTCGACCCGGGGTCGCCCGTGTGGCAGGTCCTCAACCCACGACACATCGAGAGGACCGCGTACGATTGCTCGCCCGGACCGGCGTCCTCGCCGAGCTCCGGCCACCCCAGGATGTGCTCCCGGACGGCGTCCACGTACTCCCGATGCGGGATGGGCGGAACGAGCGAACTCGCCGGTGGACCGCTCAACGTCATGCCGCCGGCGCGGAGCTGATACCAGTCGATCAGCCATCGTCGGTCGACCCGGATCGCATGGAACGGTTCGCCCGGAGAGATCCTCGCGGCCGGCGAGGCGCCTTTGCGGAAGGTCGCCAGCGCACGGACGGAGACGTAGACGGCCTCGACGCGATCGTGCCAGGCGGGCATCTCCTCGATGAGTCCGCGATGGAAGGCAGCGAGCGCCGCCAGTTCGCCTGCGGACGGATCGCCTCGCAGGACGGCGACCGTATCGACGTCGCTGACGTCGGGTTCGAAGTCACCGGTCGCGAGCGATCCGAACAGGTATCGGCCGATCAGGCCATCGCCGAGTGCCTCCTCCTGACCGACCGCGATCCGTGCCAGAAGCTCCTGAACGTCGGACGACCACATGGCTCCACCTCGCGGAGGGTTCGAGCGTACTGCCCCTCAGCGAGAGCCCACCCGTTCGCGCGACGTCGACGCGATCATCCGGACCGATCGGCGAGCGTGCGGCGCAGCACGGCGAGGCGATCGTCGTCCACGGGCTCGGCGGCGGCGGCGATCCGGACGACGTCGGCGAGCGAGGCCACCGACACGCGGGACCCGGCGACGTCGAGCGGCTCCGCATCGCGCGCCAGGTCGCGGTACCCCTCGGTCCCGAGCGGTCCCCGATCGAGGTCGAGCGGACCCAGGGTGGTCACGAGACGCCAGCGGTCGGCGGACGCGAGCGTGGCCGCGTCGCGCTCGAACGGCAGGCTGCCCACATCGGTGCGGAGGCGCGCGTGCAGGCCGTCGAGCGCGCGCGCGAGGGCCTCCAGGTTGCGGACCGCGGGCTCCGGCACGATGGTCAGCGTCGCGGGGTCGCCGACCGCGACCCCGTGGAGTGCCTCCGTCACGTCCCCGATGACGATCGCCCGGACGCCCGCGGCTTCGAGCGCGGCGAGGATCGACCCGACCTCGTCCGGGACCCACGGCGGTCCGCTCTGTCCGGAGGGCGCCGGCGCCGCGATACGCGCGCGGAGCTCCAGGCCGCACGCCTCGACGAGCTCGACGACCCTGCGGAACGACGGGGACGAGCGGCCGCGCTCGAGCCGCGCGATCGCGGACTGCGTCGTCCCGACGCGCGCGGCCAGGTCCGCCTGAGATAGCCCGGCCCGCCGACGGGCCTCCCTGACCAGATCGGAACCGGTCACGCCATCAAGGATAGCGATATCGCTATGAATCACATAGCGATAGCGCTATTTGCCCGACGCCGCCTCGGCCGACTAGCATCCGAGCCACTTGCGCGTCGCGGAGGCGAAGCCGGTCGAAGTCCGGCGCTGTCCCGCAACTGTAGGTCCGCGGGTGGATCCCCACCCAGGACGAGCCAGGCCGCCCTGCGCGACGCGACGGGCTGAACGACCCTCGAGGCAAGGGGACGCGGCCGCCCGGGCGCTCGGCCCGCGACCCC